>JAIPEL010000161.1 GCA_021737185.1 Desulfobacterales bacterium
CCAGTTCTGGAACGTCGTGGCCGTTACATCAGCGTCGGTGGCCGTCAACGGCGTACCAACATTGCTCAAGTCGGCCAGATTCTCGTCAATCGTAAAACTCTGACCCGGATCCACCACTGGAGCGTTGTCGTTCACGTCGCTGATCGTAACCGCAATGGCCTGGCTATCGGTGTAAGTGCCATCGGTTGCCGTGACAATCACATCGTAAGTGTTGTCTGAGCCGCTGTCGGCAGGGCTTTCATAGTCCGGAGCGGTTGTAAAACTCAACGCACCGCTGGTGCCGTTGATCGTAAAAAAACCGTCATCAACACCGCCACCCAAACCATACGTGGGTGTGGTGCCGTCAGCATCGGTCGCCACAACCGTTGTTACTGCTGTTGTATTTTCATCAATCGCCACCGATGCGGTGTCTCCTCCTCCGTTGGAGGTGATTACCGGGGGGTTTTCGTTTATGGGGTTGATGTTGATCGAAAAAGTACCAGATAAGGAGCCATCGTCGTCTGTCACAGTAAAATCAAAACTGTCTGAGAAATTTTCGGTTCCGTCATGCTCATAGGTTAAAAGCCCAAAAATTATCTCATCCTGTGTAAAGGTATCCGAAATGTTAATTGTGGTAACGCCAATTTTGAGTGCTCCATGCGCAGGGATGGCAGTGACCGTGTATGTTATGGTGCCCGCTCCTGTATATTCCAGGTTTGTATCTAAAATAGCTGCCGAGGAACCTTCGTCCACTGATAAAGGAGAATTTGCAGTCTGACTTAAAACTGCCCACGCTGGCTGCGCCCCGAGGCAGAAAAAAAGGCCGAAAAAGATCACGGCAACTGCGAGGGGCCATTTTCGGCCGCTGCCCGTCCGTTTTCTTTTGAGTTCGGTTCGAAGTTGATCCATGATCGTTCTCCTTTTTATCTGCCCGCGGTTTTTTTCTTCTACCGCCGGTTGTATTCTTTACTTTTTTATGAGTTTTTCTCTTGCCGGACGGAGTCCGGCCTCACGATTTTAGGCTTTCGCGCCTTTTTCTGCGCGAAAGTCTAAAATCGTCTGCGGTAACCGATCGCCACCTGGGACCGACCACGGTTCTGCTGAAAATACTGGCCGTGGATCTCGAATTCGAACAACTGAGAGGGCGCCGTGATGTCGATGGACCCGCCGCCGGCCACGCCGGCCATGATCACTGCAAATCGGGCATTGGGATCCACGACCGATTTCACGGAGTTAAAGGCAGCGTTATATGCATCATCAGGGTCATCGGTGAGATCCCAATTGCTCGGGTCTTCAATCGACGGCTTGCCGCTGACCAGGGGCCAGTCGTCATCATCTCTCAACCAAGAATATCTTAAGTTCTCGGGCAGCAGGTCGTTGCCGTCGGCATTATCCACCCGCTGAATCCCCTCGTTTGCCGCCGCTTCGGCCCGAAAGAAATTCTGTTTGTACTGGCGTTCGTTGCCGGAGATCATGACATCGATGGTCGACTGATTGATGGCCGAGATGCCGATCACCGTCAAGATCGCCATGACCAACAGGGTGATGACCATTATGCTTCCGTTTTCGTTTGCCAATTGGTTTTTCATGGCGTTCTTTCCTCGATGGATGACTTGAATCAATCTTGGTGCCTTCGCAGAAACTCTGGATTATTCTTTTCCCCAACAACCCCGGCGCGGCCAGCGGAGGAGCTGTTATCAGAACCGCGTCGTTTTCATGAAATTGAAATTAATGGACCTGGCGCCGATCATCCCGTCCCAGGAAACCGTGACTGCAATTTCAGCGGCTTCATTGGTGCCGTCGCCGTCCCAGTCGTACCAGTCCGTCACCCGCCATCCGATGTTGTACTGCTCCCCAAGAGGGCTGGTATAGTTGATCGTATGGCTGCTTGTAAAAAACGAATCGGCCGGATCAAAGGGTGCGGCCAGGATCTGCTCCACCTGCTCCTGGGCCGCATTGACCGCCTCGGTCAGCCCCATGGAATGGGCGTTGCTCCTCAGGGCGGAGGCCTGCAAACTGGCAACGGCCAAGACGCCGATCATGAAAATGGAGATGGCGATCAGCACCTCGATCATCGTAAAGCCGTCTTCGGTTTTTATCCTCGTTTCGCTCATTGATTTTTCCTTTTTATAAAAACGCGGCAGCGTTTTTATTAAAAGATCATGTTCCGGCACTTGACCGTCGTTACCGAAAGCCGGTGCATGAACGGATCTCCATTGCCGGCGATGGTCCAGCGGGGAAACTCGTAATTTCGGTCATCGGAATAGCGAGGAACGGCTTTTTCCGACCGGGCCAGCAGCCAGATCCTCACCGCCCGAATCCGATCCAGATCAACGGGACTGCCCAGTGCCGCATTGTTGTCCACATCCAGATCCAGGGTGCCGTCTCCGTTGGAGTCGACAGCCCAGATCGGGGGATCATCCAGGTTCGGACCGTGGCGGTCGATGTCCCCGTCCTGATCGTCGTCGAATGCATAGGCAAAGTAGACGGCCTTGATGTTTCGGGCCATGGGCTGCATGCCGCCTCCCCAGTCCCGGCGCAGGTGGGCAACGGCATCGGGATCATCCAATCTCCCGTCGCGGTTTGCGTCCTCGGCTGCCTGGAATCCGTAGGTAACGTCCTCTTCACCGGCGTTTGCAATCGCTCCGTCGCCGGCGTCACCGTCGTCATTCAGATCCATGGTCAGCTGCATGAACCCTTCCCTGGCGGCGGCAAAGCCGACGTCTGCATTGCCCGAGGGGCTGTAGCCGGCCATTCGGATGTCCCTCTCCATGATGGCCAGGGCCGCCCGCAGGTTTTGGTGCATCTGGACAAGCTGCGTATTGATGGCGTGGGCCCTTTGCTGGGCGTTGAAAACGGAATAAACCCCGGTCAACACGAGGCCGGAAATCGCCATCACGATCAGCACCTCGATGAGGGTAAATCCGGCCGCCGAACGATGCCTGTCAAAATTATCGTTTTTGTTTCGATTCATGAATTGACTCCTGCCCATTCGGTTGGATCTGGATCCGATTCTAATCGCTTATTCGACTCTGGCCGACCCGGCCGGATCAAGCTCGACGCTTTTCATTTGACCGTTTTCATTCTGTATGGCGACGGTTCCGCCGGCAAAAGCCCGGGGCAGCCCCCGGCTGTTGAAGCGGATAGCGTTGTTCGCAAACGTCGTCCCGGTGATGTCGATCCCACTTGTCATCGCTACGATTTTTATACTTTCTTCATCCCCGTCCCGGGTCCCGTTGCCGGTATTGGCGCCGACGCCGTTATCGAAAAACATTTCATAGGAATCGGTGACCACATTGACCCGGATCGACACGATCGTGCCATTTTTGAGGGCCTGGAGCTTGGCCATCTGGATATCGCCCTGAAGCTCCTGTGCGGCCCCGCTGAGCCGGTATTTGGGTATGTAGGCCATGTACCCGGGTATGGCCACCGCCGCTAAAATGGCGATGATGGCGATGACAATCAGCATCTCAACGAGGGTGAAGCCTGCATTTTTTTTCATGGTCAAAAACCTCCGGTCACTTGACATACAAGTTATGTGCCAGCGGATGCCGTCAGGCGGGCGGCGTCCGCCGGCGAAAAGGCTAAGATGAGTAACATTTCGTTATTTAAGAAAAATTCTATGTGAAAGGCTCGAATCAGGCGTTGAGCCGTAAACATTGAGAGGCTAATAGGAAAGGACGAGAACTCTTAAAATTGTTAAACAGGGCTATTAAAACTTTTTATAATTAAAATGGGCGTCGCCCATTTTAATTATTGGGAGCGGCTGCGCCGCTTTTTTCTAATGTACAAAATCAAAGCCACTATCTTTTAACACCTCATATTTTGTTCATCATAATCAACATATTTTTAAAGTTTAAAACATCTGTCATTCATAATCTCCATAAAAACTCAGATTAACAACTTTGATGCTTTCGTAAAAAGTCGCAATTTTATTTTTTTGTCATTCCCGCGCAGGCGGGAATCCAGTTATTTCAGACAGTTCTGGGCTCCCGCCTTCGCGGGAGCGACAAATGTGGGACTTTTTACGAAGGCGCAACAAATCTACATCAATAAAGAACTACATGAATTCAAGGCCTGCGGCATCATGAAGATCTTCTCGAATAGGTCGCATAAGGGAGTGTCGTGCTCGGCGTGCTGTTCCACAGAAAATTCCGGCGGCCTGTCTTAGAAAGATATTCGGACCATTCCAAATGCGGACCTGATTAGACCCGTTGTGTCAACCGACCCTGCCGTCTTGCTCAAGCCTTTCTGCAATCCAGATCTTGATCAGGGACTGCCGGGGAACCCCCAGCCTTCGTGCTTCCCTGTCCAAACGTTGGACCATCCATGTGGGAAAATCAACATTGACCCTCTTTTGGTCTCGTCCGGGCCTTGTGGCCGATGACAGATCCAGATGCTCGATAATATCCTCACCGTCATCGAATTTTTTATCCAATTCTTTCGCTTTCATACAGTTTAACCTCTTCTTTCCGTGACCTTCGATCGAATTCAAATTCCATATATCAAATATACATTTATTATACCAGAGATCAACCCTTTAAAAGAGTACCGGAGCCATCCGGTACAACTTCACGAAGATCGTCGTTTCAATGGACTTGGTGGATTCCCCCGGATCGAGTCCGGGGCAGGCTTATCCCGCTCCGCTTCCGTCTTGAGTCTCCGCTCTCCGAGCTTCCGGCTTCGTTAAAGAGCAACTACGCCGGACAAGACGCCTTCACAGGTCGCTTACAGCTACGCCGGACAAGCTGTCCGGAATGACGGAAAAAGCCGATGGGTTTGGGCTTGGAGGGCCGCGCTCCGTCGTGGCCGGGATTTGGTCGTTACCGGCAACGCGGAATAGACTGCGCGCGTCCCTCCACCGGCTCCGGCTTGAGAGATTGCTTGAGTTTTATAGAGAACCGCATAGATGTTACCTTTCCGGGTGCTAAGAGGCGATTCAACCGTAAGGCACGACCTCCGCGTGCCGTGGAGACTCGTCCGGGGAAGCTGAAAGCGAAGACGGAAGCTGCTCTTCAGCGAAGACAGGTGCCGTGCCGCCCCCCCCAGGATCCAGCATCCAGAATCCAGGATCAAGGATCCAGGATCAAGTCACACTTTGCTTTTGAGAAAATCGACCCCGTTTTTCAACAAGCGTATTCCGGGAGTGAGTCCGGTCGTCTGGGTTTTCCAATTTTCCGGATCGAGCGCTTTATGCCGGGTCCAGTCCGGGTGGTTGGTGGGATGATTGTAGGCTTCCGGGTGGGGCATGAGGCCGAATACGCGGCCGGTGCTGTCGCAGATGCCGGCAACGTCGGCAAGGGAGCCGTTGGGGTTGGCGGGAAAGCGTCCTTCGGCCGGCCGGCCGTCTTCGTGCGCATATTGTAATACAATCTGGTTGCCTGCGGCGAGCTTCTCCATCACGGCAGGTTCTGCAAAAAACTTGCCCTCGCCGTGGCGGATCGGAAACTCGAGATGCTCAAATCCCCGGGTAAACACGCACGGAGAATCGGCATTGACCCTCAGGTGGACCCAGTCGTCCCTGAAACGCCCGCAGTCATTGTACGTCACGGCCACCGAGCGGGTCCGGTAGTCGCCGTCGAAGCCCGGCAGCAGCCCGAGGTTGACCAGGGTCTGAAACCCGTTGCAGATGGCGATGACCAGGCTGCCCCGCTGAACAAAGTCGAGGATCTGTTCGCCGATGTTGGTCTTCATCCGGACGGCCTGGATCACGCCGGCGCCGTGGTCGTCGCCCCAGGAAAATCCCCCGATAAACGCCAGCATCTGGAACTCGTCGAGGGTTTCCGTCCCGTCGATCAGGGAGTTGATATGCACCCGCCGGGCTCGTGCTCCGGCCAGCTCGAAAGCATGGGCGGTTTCATGATCGCAGTTCAGACCGTAGCCGGTGAGGACGCAGACATTGATGCTGGATCCTGGATGCTGGGTGCTGGATGCTGGATGCTGGATGCTGGATCCTGGGTGCTGGGTGGAGGCGTTTTTATTCATGTGGATTCTCAAGGATCGTTTTAGAAGGTAGATGGCTCTTTTCGACGGATTGGATGAACAGATTTATTTTTTTACCCAATGTATTCAAACGGTTGTGGAGTTCTTCATATAAGGCATTGTTCTTTAATGAGCCCGTTTCAAAGAGATTTTCCAGGTGATCAATGGTTTCGTCGTTAGAAGCAATTGCATAGATAAGAAAATGAATGAATTCAGCTTTGTATCTGCGCCTGCCATAGCCTTCAACTATGGTGGATTTTACTGATTTAATTGAGCGGCGAATTTGGCTCCCCTCTTCGTAAAGCTCAAATTTTGGCAGCTCTTCCAAGGTCATCTTGTGAATAACGATGACCAAATCTCTGGCAATCTGCCAAATTTCAAGTTTTTTGTAGCTCATGGGTCACCCGGCTCAAATTTTTCTCCGTACCCTTTCTGCAATTTCTTCTATGATCGAGAATCCAGTGACTAGGTGACAGATGCCAGGACATCGTTGACCCCAAAATGCCAAGACACCGTTTACCCTTAATCCGAGGTTGTGCCAAAAGATCGTTTACCCAACAAGGTTGATTTGCTATGCTCATCGGACCAAATTTTGCTAGGAGGTGGTCCGATGGAAGAAAAAAAACTCAGACGCTGCGCAATCGATCGATACCTTGGAGGTGAGCCCCCAAAGAGCATCTATGAGGATCTCGGCCGGACTAAGCAATGGTTCTTCAAGTGGCTCGGCCGCTATCAAACCGGCGATCCAAACTGGTTCTCATCGAAATCAAAGGCACCAAAGCGCAGGCCCACTGAGATTAGCCAAGCCACCAGAGATCAGATCGTTAAGGTCCGCAAGCGCCTGGAGCGTGAGTCCTTTGCCCAAGTAGGTGTCTCGGCCATCAAGTGGGAACTCCACAAAATAGGAGCGCTGCTGCCTTCCGATCGGACCGTCAATCGCGTCCTCCAACAGGAAGGGCTGATCAAAAAAAAGTCGATACATCCCGAAAGGGGTTGACTACCCCTACTTCACGGAGGCGCTGTGCCCCAACAACATTCATCAGGCAGACCTCGTAGGCCCCCGGTATATCAAGGGCGACGGCCGTTTCTACTCTCTCAACACCTTGGACCTGGATTCCCATCAGGTCTACATCGAGAGCCAGAGAACCAAGGACGACAGACAGTCGGCAGGAAGCATCCTGAGGTCTTGGAAGGCCATGGGCATGCCGGACTTTCTCCAGTTGGACAATGCTCTGACCTTCCACGGCAGTATCCGCTACCCTCGATCCTTTGGTCTGGTAATCAGGCTGTGCCTGTTCTACGGCGTCACGCCGGTGTTCATTCCCATCGGAGAACCCTGGCGCAACGGGGCGATCGAAAGCTTCAACGACACTTACAACAAGAAGTTTTTCAGAAGGCAATGGTTTCCCAGCTACGCCAATCTCAAAAGACAGAGCAAGAATTTCCAGCGGTTCCACAACAAGCACCACCGCTACAGCTGTCTGAAGGGCAAGACACCCAGCGAGTACCTCGATGCGGTCCAGGCACAGCCGTTGAAACTGCCTGCTGCCAAGAAACTACCTAAACTCGACGTGATCCCGGAGGGGCAGATCGTGCTCATCCGATTCATCCGCAGCAACCTGAAGCTGGATATCTTCGGCGAGAGTTTCCCGATGCCCGCGGAACTCAAGTACTCGTATGTCAAAGCCGTGATCGATACCTCGATTCACACTCTGTCCGTCTATATTGGAGAGGATTTGGTCACCTCCTTCTCGTATCCGATTCCTGTGGGCGAAGACACCCACTGATCACCCCAGGGTAAACGATGTGGTGACACTTTTTGGCATTAG
>JAIPEL010000042.1 GCA_021737185.1 Desulfobacterales bacterium
CGTAAGCGTTCTGTGATCCCCACCCCTACGCCGGGAAGGCGATCATTTCTGGAGTGAGCTGCTGGGGCAGGAGATTTTTGTAGTCTTCCTCGGTCTCGACCAGCGGCAATCTGTCGAACAGATAGCGGAGATAATAGTAGGGTTTGAGACCGTTGGCCTTGGCGGTTTCGATCAGGCTAAAGTAAAAGGCTGCGGCATCGGCTCCGTTGGGATGTCCGGCAAACAGCCAGTTCTTCCGACCGACCACAAACGGACGGATGGCATTCTCGGCAAGATTATTATCCGGGCGCAGCCGACCGTCTTCCAGATAGCGAACCAGGCGCTTCCAGTTACCGAGAGTGTAGCCGATGGCGGTTCCCAAGAGCCCCTTGGGCGGGGTCAGAGGCAGCTTGGCCTCCAGCCAGCCTTTGAACTCATCGAGCACAGGTTCTGATTCCTCCCGGCGAAGTTGCCGGATGCCGACGGGGTCAAGCTCGAGCTCACGGGCCTTTTTTTCGACCTGGTAAAGCTTTGCGATGAATTTGACGGCCTTTTCAGCAGCACCCTGCTTTTTCTTGCTGCTCCGGGCTTTGATGACCTTGTCGAACTTTCTGCGTGCATGAGCCCAGCAGCCTACGAGGGTGACCCCCTTTTCCCGGCCTAGTGCATCATAGCCGCCATAGCCGTCGCATTGCACGTAGCCCTGGTAGCCGGACAGATATTCCAAGGCCACCTTGCCCGAGCGGGTGGGATGATACCGGAACACCAGCGACGGATGCTCCGGGTCGCCGCCTCGAAACAGCCACATGTACGATTTGCTCGTGTCTGCTTTATCAGGTTCTTGGAGAACCTGGAGGGTCGTCTCGTCGGCATTGACCACAGGTCCGGATCGGATTTCGCCCGACAACAGATCCACCA
Organism: Desulfobacterales bacterium; assembly: GCA_021737185.1. Lineage (GTDB taxonomy): Bacteria > Desulfobacterota > Desulfobacteria > Desulfobacterales > CAFBRK01 > JAIPEL01. The sequence continues at coordinate 898 of JAIPEL010000042.1, forward strand.
ACTGCCGATGCTTTTCGGCTACCTTTACCAACCATGAACACATTGTCGATCTTGGCAGTTCAACCCCCAGACGGGCAAAGATTTTCTCCTGCCGATACAGCGGCAGGGCGTCTTCGAACTTGGAACAGACAATGTGGGCGACCAGGCCGGAAGTGGCGTTGCTTTTTTCGATCAGCTGCGGCGGTGCCGGAGCGATCTTCACGGTGGGGCCGTCGTCCTCCACCCCTTCGCATTCCGGACAGGCGTACTTGTAGCGGATGTGCCGCTCGACTTGAAAGGTTGCCGGAACGTAGTCGAGCTTTTCGCTGACTTCCTCGCCGATGCGCTTGAGTTCGCAGCCGCAGGAGCAAAGCTTTTCAGAGTCGTCAAGGTCGTGAACGATCTCCACCCGTGGCAGGTCGGCAGGCAGCGGCTTTCGCCCACGCTTGTTGCGAATGTGACTGCCAACGACGATTTCCTCGTCTGTGTCGGGCTCGTCGGAACAAAGGTCGGCGGCATCTTCAAACAGCAGGATCTGGTTCCGGTTCTCCGGACGATGCTTTTCGGATTTTCGGCCGAAAATCTCGTTTTGCAAAAGCCGAATGTGTTCTTCCAGATGCTGGATTTTTTCCTGGGATCGATTGTATTCACCGAGCAGTTCGGCAACGATTTGTTTGAGAGCGGCAGGATCTTCGGGCAGCTTGTTTACTTGCAAATTCATTGTGTTACAGCTACCACAACAGCACGAATATGGCAAGTATTTTCAGCGTTTTTTAACGATAAAATACTTCTAAATCATCGTTTCGTAGAATAACTTTTCATGGCCGTTTACATGCCCGATATCCAGTCCCTCAAGAAGCCAATTCAATTGCCGAGCGTCCAGCTGCAGAACCTGCTCCCGGCTTTCGGGCCACGTAAAATAATGCTTTTCCAGCCGCTTGTGCCACAGGCAAAAACCGTTTCGATCCCAGTACAAAATCTTGACCATGTTCCGCTTCCGGTTGCAGAAGGCAAACAGGTGCCCCGACAGCGGATCCAGTTCCAGTTCGTCTTCGACCAGAATCGAAAGCCCGTTGATCGCCTTTCTCATGTCGGTGCTGCCCACCGCCAGATAGATCCGGGTCCCGTACGGCAAAAACATCACATCCGCTCCAGGGTGTGAACCAGCTGTTGTAAAGCGATGGGATCAAAGCCACGCTCCACTTCGATACGCCGGTCGGCTCCGACGATCACCCGTAACGGTTTCGCTGAAGACTGAACCAGGCTGCGAATATTTTGTTCCGGCAGCGGAACACGGACTAACGAAATAGGGGCCGCTGTACGAGGTAGATACTTTTTTCTCCAGTAAACGAACTGATAAAGCTTTAAATCGTGCTGCCGGCAGTACTGGGATTGCTTCAGCCCGCTGGCCTTCCACGAGTCGATGTGCTCTTTCCAATATCGGCGCTTTTCTCGAAGGGCGGCTTCCCGTGACTTGTCGCTCATGATCTCCTCCGCATCTGTGGTTTGCTGTTTCAGGCGGAGTCGATCATGGCATAGCTTTGGGATCCTGAGAAGATGGGGTTAAAAGAACGGATACGTCTCGCCGTCGCGACCCACGGAAACATACGGACCATCCGGCATTAAATGGCCATACCGGCTCTTGCTGCTGAGCACCCGCGCCTCAAAACCCTTCGCTGCCTTTCTGATCTCAAGCTTCCGTTTGCGGTCAGTAGGCAAAAAAACGTCTAAAATCGGCCAATTTTTCAGGCCGTATTCAATAAAAACGGGCGGTTATCGTTTTGACCAAGCTCCAAACTTGTAGGCACACAGATTGTCATTTTTGGGTTGCGCAGCCGGCACATACACGATATGTGCGTAAGCATGTATCTGAGAACGACAAAGCGCAAAAACAAGGACGGCTCAACCGTCGAGTACTACCAACTGGCTCACAACGAACGGCACCCCGATACCGGGAAACCCGTTGCCAAAATCATCCACAACTTCGGCAGGGCCGACCAACTGGACCGCCAACAGTTGGTGCGGCTGTGCCAATCGATTGCCCGCGTCTGTGGGCTGGTCGTCACCGACCCTCTCGAACAAAGCAGTACATCGACGGGCATCGGCTTTGGAGACGATCTCAAAATCAAACAGACCCTCGCACTGGGCTGTCCCATGGTCATCGAAGCCCTGTGGGAAAAGTTCGGATTGAGAAAGACCCTTCAAGACATCGAGAAGTCGGCCGGCGCCAAAATCCCTTACGAACGAGCCTTGATGGCAATGGTTGCCAACAGGCTGTGCGAGCCGGAGTCCAAACTCGGTGTCTGGGATCGGTGGTTGTCCAAGGTCTATCTGCCATCCTGCGCCGGGCTGAAGCTCAGACATATGTACGAGGCCATGGATCTGCTGCACGCTCATGCCGAGGAGGTCGAAAAGACCGTGTTCTTCCAGACCGCCGACCTGTTCAACCTGGAGGTGGATCTGATTTTTTATGACACTACCACCGCCTCGTTTAGTGTCGATTACGAAGACGACCCCGGCCGCCTTCCCAATGCGACGGTTCGAAAGTTCGGCCACAGCAAAGAAGGTTTTTGGGCGCCCCAGGTGGTGGTCGCTCTGGCCGTAACCCGCGAGGGCATCCCGGTGCGAAGTTGGGTTCTTCCCGGCAATACCGCCGATATCAGCACCGTGCAGATGGTGCGATCCGATCTTAGGGGATGGAACCTTGGCCGGGCCATGTTCGTTGCCGACTCGGGTATGAACTCAGAGGACAACCGGGCCGAACTTGCCAGGGCCTGCGGCAAATACCTTCTGGCCTGCCGCATGGCCAATGTTGCCGACATCAAACGCGACGTTCTGTCCAAGCGCGGCCGCTACACCGTCTTCAAAGACAATCTGCAGGCAAAGGAGGTCATCGTCGGCGATGGCGAGCGGCGAAAACGCTACATCCTCTGCTACAACCCCAAAGAGGCCGAACGTCAGAAAAAGCACCGGGAGATGATCGTCAGCCTCCTGGAAGAAGAACTCCAACGACATAAGGACCAATCGGCAACGGCTCAGTGGGCGATCGAGCTGCTTGCCTCCCGCCGGTTCAAGCGGTATCTGCGCGTTCTCAAGTCCGGCCAGGTGCGCATTGACCGGATGGCCGTCCGAGAAGCCGCCAAGTACGATGGAAAGTGGGTGATCGAAACCAACGACGACACCATCAGCCTGGAAGACGCCGCATGCGGATACAAGGGCCTGATGGTGATCGAACGCTGCTTCCGCTCTTTGAAGCGCACCCAGATCCGGATGACACCGATGTATCATTGGGCCACCCGGCGCATCGAAACCCACGTCAAAGTCTGCGTGCTGGCCTTGCTGATCGAACGCATCGCGGAGCTGCAATGCGGCAAGCCGTGGCACCACATCCGTCGCGCGCTGGAGAAACTTCAGATCACAGAATTTTTTAATTTAAATCACCGTGTGCTCATGCGGAACGAACTGCCGGCCGATACCCGCAACATACTTAATTTGTTAAAGATCACTCCTCCCAACCAAGTCGTTCGGCTGGAGGAACAGAGCTAAATTTTGTAGACACACGCTGAATCTCGTTCATTTTGCAAACTCACGGCTGGCGTGGGTCTGCGACGAATCGTTCACTTACTGAACGCAAACCCAAGTCAAGATGAATGTCTTCAATCACAAATATGTTGTTCAACATACCACCAAGAAGCATCATGTGAGCCCCTTCCCGGTCTATTATCGAGAAAGAGCTTTTTGCCGTTGACTTCTTTGAGATAGAGAACCGTGTGATAAGCAGGCGATTTAGAGGCGGAGGAAAGTTTATCTCCAAAATTAATCCAAAAAGTTTTTTTGTCGTCCGGCGAAAAGAGAAGCACATCACCGGGCTGAAGTTTGTCATACTTTCTATCGGGCAGGGCAGGAGGGACTTTTATCTTGAGCGACTTGTATATCTCGCTTGCATAGGGATTGGGGTCCTTGAGCCGTTGTTCGATAAGATGCTTCTGGTTCTGCACCCACCGGTCGTTCATATTTTCAAATTCAACCTGCTCCAGCATGGCCTCAGGTTCCGCACCGCCCTTTTTGGCGTATTCAAGGGCCGATTCCAGTCTTTTTCTGTTGAGCCCTGCCAGGCTTTTCAATTCCTCGTTCTTTTGCTTCGCCTCCTGTGCGGTTGCCAGCGCCGAGCGGGCGATCTGCTCGGCCCTTATGTTCCCTTGCGCCCGCGCCTTTCTGATGATGTTTCTGTCACCACTTTTCCTGAAGAATCTTCTCCCGCTTGGCCACATATTCCGGCTCTGTAATTAAGCCGTCTTGCTTCAACCGCTCCAGCTTGCGCAGCCGTGATTCGAAATCACCGGTATTTGGCGCGGCATCGACTGTATTTTCAAGGTGCACATCGAGAAGGGAATTCTGCTCGGGCGTCCTCTTCGACAGGAGCCTTGCATAAAAGACGATGATCGACAAACACGCCACCACCCAGATGAGGAGGAACACCCCCTGCAAGATCATCAAGCCCCCTTCCGAGGAAGAGGTATTTTCCAGGCCGACGACCACGCCGAAGACCAGGCCCAACAGCAGGAAAAAGCTGGCGATGACAATTCCGATTTTCGCCTGCAACGCCGTCAAGCCGCCGGGAGTGACGTGAACCTTTCGTGCCGTCATGGCGATTTTCCTCCTCATTTTTCATTGTGGCTTTTTTACGGAGCCCTCAGTTCTTGCTTCCGAACTGTGCAAGAAACCCTCTCTGGAGCGCGAATTTTACCAGGTCGGGCCGAAAGAACTTTTCACGAAACTTCTCGGTGCCGTGGATTGTGCTCCCTACCCGTACATTGAGGTACTTTTCCCCGTTGGGGGAGGCATTGTAATACCCTTCAGGAGTGATCACCAGCCATTCCCCGTCAATGAAGCTGACAAAGCTCGCGATTTCCTTCCCTGTAACAACATCGGTGAGGCGAACGGTGCCATCGTCCCTTTTCATCCCCCATGGTAAACGTGTCCAGAATAGCGCCGGTTCTCATGTTCATCAGGTGGATCCTGTCCGCTTCGGCCATGAAGATGCCGTCTCCGGAAGGGGTGAACTGAAACCCGCAAAGGTGTCCATCGGGAACAGAAAGCCTGCTGATCCGCTCGCCCGAAGGAAGGTGGTAGACGCAGACCACGTCTCTTCTTTTCTGTTCTTTTCCGTCGATCTCCTCGGCTAACAGGGCGATATGCGTCCCGTCCGGCGAAAAGGCAAAGCCTCCCATCTGCCAGCCGAGGGAGTGGGGGCTTTCCGGGGCGAATGTTCTTACCGGTTTGAGTGTGGCGGCATCCAGGACCTGGTACACTCGTTTTTCACCGAAAACCCCCACCAGGACCTTGTCCATCCGCGGGGACAGACCGAACAGCCTGGAACGCTCCGGCAATTGATCCAATTGATCCACCGGGATCTTCATGGTTCTGCCGGTGAGGGTGTCGGTTATGGAGAAAATCCTTTTCTGCTCCTTTGAAAAGAACTTTTTCACCGTTTCGTATCCGGCCTCTAACAGAAACCGGTTGTCCTCCAGAAGGGAGGCTGTCGACACTTTTCGCTTTAGGAAACCGGCCGTATCCCAAATGGCCAGATCGCTGAAACCGGAACCACTATAAAGAGTCGTCTGGTCTTCGGAAACAGCGATCCTCCGGATGCTGTCCCGGATGAACCCCAATTCTTTGAGCACCGTCCCGCTTTTGGCTTCCTTGATGAGGATTGCGGCGGCATTGGTGTTGGGGATTTCCGCCACGAGGGCGGCATCGTCGGAACAAACAACTCTGCCGCTGTCTGTCCCGGCCTGTCTTGACCGGGCAAGGCCGGAACCTTCCTTGAAGGTCTTGAACTCAAGGGAATTGACCAGGGCTGCTGGCACGGCCTCCTCCACATGAAACTCGCCATAGGACCTTCCGGAAGCAACTTCCCAAACAATAGCCTTGTCGAAACTGAAAGATGTCAGGTATTTGGAGGCTTTTGAGAAAATGAGAGAGTGCAAAGGCGAGCTGTTCCCGGACTGGGGATAGATGAGGGGTGTTTCGGAAGCAAGGGCCGCATTCAAGATACAAAATGAAAAGATACAAATGAAGAGAGCCGAACTTACGTTCTTTTTCATAAGGCACCTCGGCACTGTCCGTTTATTTACATTTCGATAGCCACTAGCACGCTCAGGAAAAGGTTGGGTTTTATCTTTATCAAGGGTGCCGGCGTCTTCTTCTTTTTGGGGCCGGATGGACCGGATGGGACTCATTTTCAATAGTGATGGTGAGGTGAGGTAGGTGATCGGTGGGGTGATAACAACTCGCTTTTCGCGACCTGCCATATCGCCGCCTCCCGAATTGTGTTTTGCCAGATTGTGTGCCCAACATGGCGTGTCGGCCGGATTCCGCCGATTGGGCAGCAAGACGATACTGGCGTGCCGCGCCCGGTGTCAAGCCAACTCTTGGGGCAGAGGGAAAAGCCGGCGAATTTCGGGCGGACTTCTCCGGAAACCCGGAAATAACGGCTTAAAAATACGCGTCCCCGTGGAAGATGCGGCTGGTCAAACGACTGCTGCAATAGCTACGAACGATTTGACTCCCTCTTGGAAGTCCTTAGGATTAGGTTGTTGAGTCGGGAACAAAATATCGTATACACCTTCCTGCTTCTACGGGAAAACAAGCAGATGCAGCCGCTTTCAACAGATCGACGGTTTTGGATGGCCGGCGGGCTTGTCAGCTTCGCGCTGATGGCCCTCGTTTTGGCCTGCAGCCCGGCTGCGTCCGATTCCTCCCGAACAGGACCCTCAGACAAAGGCGCTGAAATCATGACGACAGCCATCGCAACGGAAACACAGGCGGTCCTGCGGCCGCCCATCGACGAGAACGTGCCGTCTCAGGTCGAAACCGCCACCTTCGCCCTGGGCTGATTCTGGGGACCGGACTCCCGGTTCGGGAGCCTCAACGGCGTGATTCGGACCCGCGTCGGCTATGCCGGCGGAGAAACCGCGGCCCCCACCTACCGGCGCATCGGGGACCACAGCGAAACGATCCAGATCGACTTCGATCCGAGCCTCATCTCCTATCGGCAACTGCTGGAACTGTTCTGGAACAGCCACGACCCGACGGCCCGCTCCTGGTCCCGGCAGTACCGGGCGGCCGTCTTTTACCACGACGAGGACCAGCAGCGGGCTGCCTTCGAAACCCGGGACAGGACAGCCGAATCCCTGAAGGAGCCGATCCGGACAGGGATATTACCGTTTACCGCCTTTACCCGGGCCGAAGCCTACCACCAGAAGTACTACCTTCGAAACCGCCGCGACCTGATGCGGGAATTTGCCCGGTTCGGCTTCTCCGAGCGGGAGTTTGCCGATTCGACCGCCGCCGCCCGGATCAACGGATATCTGGGCGGCCACGGGACGAGAAAACAATTCGAAAACGAACTGCCGCTGCTGGGCCTCACCGAGGCCGGGGAAAATCTCCTGCGCAGCATTGTCCGACAAAAATGGTAGCGATCGGTTTTTGTGCAGGGAGAGACAGCGCCGTGGATGTAACCTATCGCCGGCGCCAGACTGCTGAGTCGTGTGGGATCAGCCCTTCACCAGGTGCCGGACGATGTGGGAAAGCTCGGGAAAGATCAGGGCTTTGCAGGCGAGCTGGCAGGCTTTGAGGCTGCCGGGCATGGCAAAGACCACCGCCTGGGAGACGATGCCGGCGCAGGCCCGGGAGACGATGGCGGCCGAATCGATCTGGTCGAAGGAAAGCTGGGAAAAAAGGATGGAAAAAGCGGTCAGCTCCTTGGAAAACAAGGGGCGCAAGGCCTCGATGGTCACATCGGCGGCCGCCAGGCCGGTTCCGCCCGTGACGAGCACGGCCTGTGCGCTCCGGTTTTCAACGGCGTCGCAAACGGTTGACGCCACGGCCCCGGCCTCGTCAGGCACCACCTCGTGCAACACCAGCCGGTGGCCCTCCTTTTTCACCCGCTTGGCCATCCAGAGGCCGCTTTTGTCCTCTTTTAGCGTGCGGGTGGTAGAGACGGTGACGATGGCCACGTTGACGCTTTTCGGGGCGTCTTTTTTATGCGCTTCGGTACTCACGGCTCCAGAATCACCTCGTCGGTACCGTCTGTTTCGGCCAATCGGACATTGACCGTCTGGGCATGGCGGGTTTCGACGAATTTTCCCACATAATTGCCCTCGATGGGCAGCTCCCGGTGGCCCCGATCGATCAGCACCGCCAACTCGATGCGGTCGGGCCGGCCGTAGTCCATCAGGGCATCCATGGCGGCCCGAATCGTTCTCCCGGTGAAGAGCACATCATCGACCAGGATGATCTGGCGTCCGTCCACCGAAAAATCGATCTGGGTGGTTCGGACCACCGGATGATGGGTGATCCGAGTCCAGTCGTCCCGATACAGGTTGATGTCGATCTCTCCGGAGGCGATGTCTACGCCTTCGATTTCACGGATCTTGGCCTTGAGCCGGCGGGCCAGGTCCACACCCCGGGTCTGGATGCCGATCAGGGCAAGGTTTCTGGCCCCCTTGTGAACCTCGACGATTTCGTGGGCCATCCGGGTAAGAATCCGGTCGATGTCCTTTTGCGCCAAAAGTGTCTCTGGAGAACTCATGGAAGCACCATTCCTTCCGGGATTCGTTGCCACACCGAAGATCGAAATCCGAAACAAATTCAAAATCCGTGTCTATCTCAGGTGACGGCCAAGATCAAGCCCCTAAAGGGATCGTCATCCCTGGGCAGAAGAATATCCCTTGATTTTTCGATGGGTTTCTCCTACCTTGCGGGGCATCGGAAAGCGTCCGACCCGCGACCGCCCCATGCAAATTGAGCCGAAGCCAAACATGGCCCCATCCGTCACCGGTGTGATTCTGGCCGGGGGAAAGAGCACCCGCTTCTCCGGCACGAACAAAGCATTGATCCGTATCGGAAACGAGCGGATTCTGGACCGGATCCTTCGGGTGTTCCACCCCGTTTTCCAGGAGATTCTTCTGGTGACCAACGAGCCGGTGCGCTACCTGCAATGGGATGTCAAAATCGTGGCGGACCTTTACGACGTGCGCAGCTCCCTGATCGGGCTGCACGCCGGGCTCTTTCACACTGGAGGGAGCCATGCCTTTGTCTCTGCCTGCGACACCCCCTTTCTCGTACCGGAGCTCGTCAAAGAGATCGTGTCAAGGGTCCGGCCGGAGACCGATATCCTGATTCCCGAAACCGCCTCCGGCCTCGAACCGCTGTGCGCGGTCTATTCCCGCCGATGCCTGCAGCCGATCGAACGAAATTTTCAGCAGGGACGGTTTAAAATCAGGGACTTTTTCCCGCAGGTGCGCGTAGAGACGATCTCCGCGGAGGATATTCGCCGCTTCGATGAAAAGGAGCTCTCCTTTATCAACATCAACACCGCTGCAGACCTGTCCGAAGCCGAAGCTGCCCTCGCCGGGTTTGACCGGCAGGCGTCCTCCGGCGGCGACAAAGAAAAGAACGGAGCCTGACATGAACATCGAGCCTATGCTTCAGCGGATCAAGGCCCGACCGGACTTTTCCGGCGCCGGCATGGTGCTGATTCACAACGGCGTGGTGCGCGCCACCTCCCGGGACGGCCGGAAAGTCACCGGCCTCCGGGTTTCGGTGGACCATGGGCGGCTGGCGTCGGTCGTCTCCTCGGCGCGGAACAATCCGGGCATCGTTGCCGTGGAGGTGGAGATCGCCGAAGACCGGGATCTTTCCGTAGGCGAGGACGTCATGGTGCTGATCGTCGCCGGCGACGTCCGGGAAAATGTGCTGACGGTGCTGTCAGAAACCCTGGACGCGATCAAAACCACCGTCACGGGAAAAACCGAGTTCTTCGGGTAGTGCTCGCCGGCATAATTTTGCCTACATATCTCAGAGCCAAGAAAACTCACCGCCGAGACACAGAGGGCACAGAGAAAACCGTTTCACACTTCTTAGCGCATCCTCGCGGCCTCGGCGGTAAAACCAATTGTCGGCATACCAATCCGACATCTACCCAGGAGCGCCCATGGCAGAATTCTCCCACATCGACGGCGAGGGCCGGATCCAGATGGTGGATGTGACCGAAAAGGGCGCCACCAGACGCCGGGCCGTCGCCCGCGGGCAGATCACCATGAAGCCCCAAACCCTGGCGCAGATCCTTGCGGGCCGTACGAAAAAGGGCAACGTTTTGGAGACCGCGCGCATCGCCGGTATCATGGCCGCCAAGAGAACTGCCGATCTGATTCCGCTCTGCCACCCCTTGAGCCTGACCCATGTGCAGATCGATTTTTATCCCGACGAGGCCGCCGGCGCCATCGACGTCGAGGCGGCCGCCCAGGTGCTGGGCAGCACCGGTGTGGAAATGGAAGCGCTGACCGCCGTTTCCGTCGCCGCCCTGACCATCTATGATATGTGCAAAGCGGTGGACCGGGAAATGGTGCTTTCAAACATCCGACTGATGGAAAAAAGCGGCGGCAAGAGCGGCTCATTCCACAGATAAACGCGCTGGCGCGCGTTTATAAGAGGCGGCTTCGCCGCCTGAAAGACAAAAGATGAAACTTTTTCAAGTCTTGGCCGGGCTTTTGATCGGGGTCGTCGCTGGCGGGTGTGCCATTCAGGCGCCGGCCCCGCCGGAGCCGGAGGCGGTTCCCGCCCTGGTAAGGGTGAAGCCCGGTCATGTGCCTGTGTTTTTCGATGACATGGCTTTTGACGGGCTGGCCAATGCCATCGATCAAAGCCTGGTCTATTTAAAAAGACTTCCTCCGGAGCGGGAGTTTGCCTTCGGCCCGGACCGCTATTCGGCCCCCCACATGATTCGATCTCTTGCCGTTTTCAAAGACTTTCTCGACAACCGTCCCACCGCCCAGGAACTGACGTCGTTTCTTCGGGACCGATACATCGTCTATCGCAGCTCGGGAAGCGACGGCAGCGGCCGGGTGCTTTTTACCGGCTACTACGAGCCGTTTTTGCAGGGAAGTCTGAAGCGAACCGAAATATACCGATACCCGGTCTACGGGATGCCCCAAGACCTGGTGCAGATCGATCTGTCCCTGTTCAACCCGAAATACAACGGAGAGCGGATCACGGCCCGCATCGAAAACCGTCAGGTGCTTCCCTACTTCGATCGGGCAGACATCTCCTTTGAAAACCGTCTTCAGGACAAAGCAGAAATTCTTGCCTGGGTGGACAGCCGTGTCGATCTCTTTTTCCTTCAGATCCAAGGCTCCGGCAGGATCTTCCTGGAAAACGGGGGGACGCTCAACGTCCACTACCGTGCATCCAACGGTCATCCATACAGAAGCATCGGCAGACTGCTCATCGAGGAGGGGCAGATCGATCCCAGCCGGATGTCGATGCAAAAAATCCGGCAATATCTCCAGGAGCACCCGGAAGAAATGCGGCGGATCCTGACCCATAATCCAAGCTATATCTTTTTCCAAATCGTAGAAGAGGGCCCCACCGGCGCCCTGGGGGTGGAACTGACACCGGGGCGCTCCATTGCGATAGACCACCGGCTTTTCCCGGATGCCGCCCTGGCGTTTGCCGAATCCAAAAAGCCGTTGATCGATGGAAGCGGCGGCATCGCGGCCTGGACCGACCTTCATCGCTTCGTCTTGAGCCAGGATACCGGCGGGGCAATCCGGGGCCCGGGCCGCGCCGATCTGTTCTGGGGAAACGGCCGCTACGCTGAGCTGGCGGCCGGGCACATGCAGCATCCCGGCCGGCTCTTTTTCTTCGTTCTTTCAGAGGAATATCTCTCGCTGAAATCCATTTCCCGCTGACGCCCTCCTACGCCCTTAGGGTCGAAAGCGTAAACAAAGGGGCGGCAGCACCTTTGCTGCCGGTTGACAGGGTTTTGTCGAATGGAGTATCTCATGGCGGATTTGATCCGGGAGGACCAGAAAAACCCCCGGCGCCGCTGAAAGGAACACAACCATGTTCGGTATCGGAATGCCGGAACTGATCCTGATTCTGGCCATTGCGCTCATCGTGATCGGGCCGAAAAAACTTCCGGATGTCGCCCGCGCCCTGGGACGCGCCATGGGGGAGTTTAAAAAGGCGACCCGCGAGCTGAAAGATTCCATGGAGGTGGAAGACGATTTGAGGGAGCTGAAAAACGTCAAAACCGCCTTCGATGAACTCAACAACAAGGTCAAGGACCCCCTTTCTTTGAAGAAGACCGGTGCGAAGAGCAAGCCGGCCGCCACCAACGCCTCGGAAGAGGCCGACGGCGCCGACCCGGGAAAAAAGGATGCCCAGGGGCAAACCGCTACGGCTCCGACAGAGGAGGAGGCCGGGGCGGATTCTTCCGGAGCCGAATCCAAGGACCGTAGCAACCGGGGAGCGTCTGAAAATGACTGAAGACGAAAAGCTTCCCTTTACCGGGCATCTGGAAGAGCTGAGACGGCGGCTGATCATCTGCTTTGTCTCCGTCGGGGTCGGTTTTGCCGGCGCCTACCTGTTCAAGGAGCGCCTGTTTGAAATCCTCATGAATCCGCTGGTGAAGGTGATGAAGCCCGGCCAAAACCTGGTGTTCACCGGGCTTCCCGAGGCATTTTTCACCTACCTGAAGGTGTCGCTGCTGGCCGGGATCCTCATCGCCTCGCCGGTGATCATCTATCAGTTCTGGCTTTTTGTGGCGCCGGGTCTCTACGAGCGGGAAAAGCGACTTCTTATTCCGATCGTTTTGCTGTCGACCATTTTTTTCGTGGGCGGCGCCCTGTTCGGGTACTTCATTGTCTTTCCGTACGGATTCAAATTCTTTCTCGGCTTTGCCACCGAGATCATCCGGCCGCTTCCCTCCATGAAGGAATACATGTCGTTTTCCTCCAAGCTGCTCATCGCTTTTGGGCTGGTTTTCGAACTGCCATTGGTCATCACCTTTTTGGCCCGGCTGGGGATCGTTTCCGTCGATTTTCTGAAAAAAAACCGGAAGTACGCCCTTCTTTGCTTTTTCGTCGGAGCGGCCATTTTGACCCCTCCGGATGTGGTCACCCAGGTGATGATGGCGCTGCCGCTGATGGTGCTCTATGAAATCAGCATCGTCGGCGCACGGGTGTTCGGAAAAAGGCCCCTGGACGACCCGGAAGAAGAAGATGCCGCCTGATTCGCCCGCCGGGCCGGCGGCATACGAGCTTCGGTTGCTCCAGACTTCGGCTTCCACCGGCTATTTCGCGGCGGTACCGGAGCCCGAATGCTCCTGGGAGACGGCGCTGGCCTACCTCCGGGAGCATCCCTCCGCCGCGAAAGGGTTTCCCATTGACAGATCCCGCTCCTCGCTGATAGGGTTTTACTCGTTGTGAAGAAAGGACAAGGGGTTTAACGGGATCAACCGGAAAAGGAGGTGAATGGAGGATATGAAACGTCGATCTTTGATACTGGTTGCGGCTGCTTTCGGATTCGCCATGCTGTTTGCCGCCGTCGTCATCGCAGGCACCACCGTCGAGGATGTCATCACCTTCGAGCCGATTACCGGGGAAGGAAAGTACCAGGACCGCACCGTCACCTTCTCCCACAAAAAGCACAACGAGGAGTACAACATCGGCTGCGGGGAATGCCATCACGACGAAAACGGCAAGGCCCTGACCGATCTGAAAGTCGGAGACGATGTCCAGAAATGCATCGAATGCCACAGCAAACCCGGCGAGGTTGCCACGGATGAAAAGATGAAGTGGCGCAAGGAAAGGGTTTCCAGAAAAGACCAGCAGAAGATGAGTCTGGAATACCACGCCGAAGCGCTCCATGAAAACTGCATCGAATGCCACAAGGACTACAACAAGAAAAACAAGACCAAGGACGCTCCCCAGGCCTGCACCCAGTGCCACACAGAATAAAATCGCTGTGCGATTTTATAAAAAGGGCCGCCCATACGGGCGTCCCTTTTTTTTACAATGTTATTTTGGCCTGCGCTGAAATTCGCGGGCTCGGTCGACCAGGGCGGGGGCCCATTGGGGCGTGCCGGTAGCGTGAATGTGGGAGTAGGTGGCCAGGACGTTTCGGTAAACGAGCCCGTCGCGGCCGCCGATCAGCCCTTTTCCCCGCTCCATGGAAAAGACCAGGTCCGCATCGGCACCTTTGAATTCAACCACCTTCGAGTAGTGAAACTCATGGCCCCGCAGCCGGGTGCCGACCGGATAAAAGGGGTTTTTTCCGTCCACGGAAAAAATCGTGTACCCGTGGCCCTGGGGCTTGCGGGAAAATCCGTAGACCACCGGCAGCGCGCCGGTCATCGGAAACGCTCCCTCGGCCAGAACCAGCTTTTCTCCCAGGTACATGAGGCCCCCGCATTCGGCGTAGACCGGAAGCCCTTCTTCGATCCGCTCCCTGAGCTGCCGGCGGAACCGGCCGTTGCCGGCCAATGCCGCGGCGTGCGTCTCCGGAAATCCACCGCCGATGTAGAGCCCGTCGATCTCCGGCAAATCGGCCGTCTCCAGGGGACTGAAAAACACCACCCCGGCGCCGGCTTGTTCCAGCGCCTCGATGTTTTCCGGGTAGTAGAACTGGAAAGCCGAGTCCCGGATGACCCCGATGACCGGCTTTACCGGGACCGTTGCCGGCCGGCCGCCCTGGAGCGCCGGTCTATCGGCATCGGTCATCTGATCCGTCAGAGGCGGACTTTTCTCCGCCATCGCCCACAGGGCCTCCAGATCGAGATAAGCGCGGGCGACCTCTGCGGCCGCCGCCACAGAATCCCGGGCCCACCCGTGCTCTGCGGTGGGAACCAGTCCCATGTGCCGTTCGGGAAAGTCTTCCGCATCCAGCTTGGGCACGGCCCCCACGACCGGCAGGCCGCAGTGGTGCTCGATGCTCTTTGTCAGAATGGCTTCGTGGCGCGCTCCGGCGACCCGGTTCAGGATCACGCCGCCGATGAACACCAAGGGGTCGAACTGGCGGCATCCGCCGACAACGGCGGCCAGGGTGCGGGTGGTTTTCGTCGCGTCCAGGGCCAGCACCACCGGCGCTTCGATCAACTTGGCCAGCTCGGCTGTGCTGGTGCTTCCTTCCAGGTCGATGCCGTCGTATAGGCCCCGGTTGCCCTCGATGACCGATACGTCCCCGGCAGGAGCGCGGCGTAAAAATGCGCGGCGGATGGTCTGCGGAGCGATGAGGAAGGTGTCCAGATTGAAGCAGGGCCGGCCTGCCGCCAGGGCAAGCCAGCCCGCATCGATGTAATCCGGACCCTTTTTGAAGGGAATGACGCGCCGACCGCTGTCCACCCAGGCGGCGATGATCCCCACCGAAAGGATGGTCTTTCCCGATCCGCCCCGGAGGGCCGAGACCAGAAGCCTTGGCACGGTTCTGCCCTGGGGCGAGTGCGGCGCGTCGTTGTTGTCGGAAATGATGGAAACGCCAGCCTTCCTATTCGTGCTCGGCGCCCCGCTGTTTGCCGGTGCCGGGCAGGCCGTACATGGAGGTGCTGCCCGACGACCAGTACTCCAGAACCCCTTCCTGGATCAGCTGGTTGACGATCTTTTTGGCCTCCCGCGGCTTGGCGTCCAGGATCTTGGCCAGATCGTTGAAGTAGAACTTGGATTTTGTCTTTTGCTTCTTTTGAAGGCCTTCGACGATCTTCTTTTTGGATTCTTCGTAATCCAGAGCCATTTTCGTGCCCCCTAAGTGTTGCAAGGGGCGGTGACCCGCCCCCTGCCGTTGGTCGGTTCTTCTAGAACTTGAACTGGCTCGTCTGGCGCCAGGTGAAGTAGGCCGGATCGCGGAAGTCGTCGATCAGGTGATGAGTGAACTCCAGCTCGCATTTTTCGAAGAAGCGCTCCCATCCGATTCGCTCGGCCCACTCGCCCAGCCGCTCGTACTTGTTGGCGCCGGCCGAGTAAGCATCGACCATCTTCTTGATGGTCTCGGTGGTCTTGGGCCACCGCGGCGGCTCGTTGGGAATGAAGGCCACCACCACCTTGGAGAACTTCGGCGCGCTGATCCGGTTGGAGACCTTGCCGCCGGCCATGAGCACGATTCCGTCGCCTTCCTGGTCGGCCAGGGGCATGGCCGGGCACATGGTGTAGCAGTTGCCGCAGAACATGCACCGGTCGTTTTTGACGGAGACCGACTTGACCTCTTTTCCGCCGACTTCCACCTTGGACGGCTTGATGGCCGCGGTCGGGCAGGCGGCGATGGCCAGGGGAATCTCGCACATCTTGTCCATGTACTCGTGGTCGAGCATCGGCGGCTTCCGGTGGTAGCCGAGAATGGCGATGTCCGAGCAGTGGACCGCCCCGCACATGTTCAGGCAGCAGGCCAAGGACACCCGAAGCTGGGCCGGCAGACGCATGTTCTGAAACTCTTCGAACAGCACGTCCATGGTCGCCTTGACCGGGCCGGAGGCGTCGGTGGCCGGGGTGTGGCAGTGGATCCAGCCCTGGGTGTGGATGATGTTGGTCACGCCCGCGCCGGTGCCGCCGACGGGGAACTTGTAGCTGCCGCCGGCGAATTTGCGGCTGTGCAGGTCGTCGATGAGCGGATCGACCTTGTCTTTGCTGTCGACCATGAACTCGATGTTGTTCCGGGTGGTCCAGCGGACATGGCCGTCGCAGTGCTTGTCGGCGATCTCGCAGATCTCCCGGATCAGGGAGGTGGTCATCAACCGGGCGCCGCCGCAGCGGACCGAGTAAACCTCGTCGCCGGACTCGGCCACGTGAACCAGAACCCCGGGCTTGATGATCTCGTGATAGAGCCATTTTCCCTTGTTCTTGGCGATGACCGGCGGATAGAACTCGTCGTATTTCCGAGGCCCGATGTCGGTGATCCGGTCTTCCATCGGTTTCTCGGGATTGTATCCAGAAGAAATAAAAGCCATTGCTGTCCCCCCTTATCTCTGATGCTGTTTGCGGAATTCGTTGATGTCGCGATCCCAGCCGCCCTCGACCTCTTCTTCCTTCCAGAAGATGTAGGGGTTGGAGCGGGGCTCCTGGACCATCCGCGGATCCGGATCGAATCCGGTCATTTCGAGGAGCCTCTGGAAGCCCTGGCGCTTCATGAGCTCGCCGAGCCGCTCCCGGTTCTTTCCTTCTTCCATCCACCAGTCCCAGATCGGCTCGATCACCGTCTCCTTGATCTCGGTATACGGGGATTCGACCTTGATGAACGGCACGATCAGAGAGCCCATCTGGGCGCCGTCGAGAATCGGGGCCTTGGCGCCGGCAAGGATGGTGCATCCGCGGTCGTCGCCGATGCGAAGCGCCCGCGGCATGACGTTGAGGCAGTGCATGCACCGGGTGCACTCTCTGTTGTCGATCTTCAGCTTGCCGTCTTCCATCCACATGCACCGGGTGGGGCAAAGAGCGATGACTTCTTTTTCGATGTCGAACGGACCCCAGTCCCGGCCCTTGTGGGCGCCGCCGTTGGGCGGAAACTCGCCGCCGATATAGGCCTGGACTGCTTCCTGGTCGATCTTGATGTCGTCTTTCCAGGTGCCGATAAAGGACAGGTCGGCCCGGGCGATGGAGGCCACGCAGCAGTTGGGACAGCCGTCGAACTTGAACTTGAACTTGTAGGGAAACGCCGGGCGGTGCAGCTCGTCCTGGTATTCGTTGGTGAGGTCGTAGCAGACGTCCTGGGTATCGTAGCAGGCCCATTCGCAGCGGGCCGCACCGATGCAGTCAGAGGGGGTCCGCAGGTTGGAGCCCGAGCCGCCCAGGTCCTGGTTCAGGTTGTGGGTCAACTCGTAGAAGATTTCTTCGAGCTGTTTGGTGGTGGTTCCCAGGAAGATGATGTCGCCGGTGGAGCCGTGCATGTTGGTGATGCCGCTTCCCCGCAGATCCCACAAGTCGCAAATTTCCCGCAGGTACTTGCTGGTGTAAAACTTGCCGCCGGGCTGGGAGACCCGCATGGTGTGAAAGTGGGCCACGCCCGGAAACTCCTCGGGCTGGTCGCAGTACCGGCCGATCACGCCGCCGCCGTATCCGAAAACGCCGACAATACCGCCATGCTTCCAGTGGGTCGTGCCGTGCTTGAAGGACAGCTCGAGCACCCCCAGAAGGTCTTCGCAGACATCCGACGGAATCTGGAACTCGACACCTTCTTCGTTCTTGGCCCGAACTTCCGCCTGGTGCTTCAGATCGGACACGAAACTCGGCCAAGGACCGGATTCGAGCTGATCCAACATCGGGGTTTCGTGTTTCGCCATCGTTTTACCTCCATTCTTGCATTAGAAATATAGTCCATCCCGTGTAGAATGAATGAGTCCTTCCCCTTTGGGCCGCCCTCGTCACCTCCTCTCAACTATTTGATTTTTTTAATATTAAAGTTCACACTCTGGATAGGTGATACGCTCGCGCAACGTGTCGCTCAAGGTCGGCAATATAGAATTATTCGATTTTCTTGTCAATAAAAAAGCATGGTTTCGCGCGGTTAGGGCACTGGGCAGCCTCCGGCGGGTAGACATTTTATACATCATCTTGCGGCCGAACAAAACGTCTGCGCCTTATCTAGTGGTACCGCTCGACGGCGCCTCTCAGCCGGCAAGCCCCTTCGCCGCAGATCCGACCTGCCCGGCGTGGGCGGCCAGGCGGCGGCCGATCAGGTCAAGCTCCGGCGAGCCGGGGAAAAAGCCGTTCTCCGCCGCTTCCCAGGCCAGCGCGGCTAGCTGCGGTTCGGCCAGAGCGGCCAGGATCTCGATCAGCATCTGTGCCGGCGGATCAGCCAGGCCGGGGACGGCGGGTTTGTCTACCAGGGCCTCAGCGGCGCCGATCAGGGTCGGCTCCACCACGCCGTCGTCGGCCCAGACCAGATCTCCGGTGCCTTGGTTCCGGTCGATCCGGGTTCGCAGCGACAGGTCGAAAAACGCCACCAGCAGCTCCCGGAGGATTCGGTCCGGGCCGGCACCCTCTCCTTGAATCGTCGACGGATATCCCCGGACGGTAATTAGCCGAAGTTCGACGCCTTTCTTGCCCGCCCGGGCGACGAAATCCCCTGCGGCGTGGTGCCAGGGATGGATCCGGGCGCCGGTCTCCAGCTGATAATAGTCCGCCCAAATCCGGGCGATTCCTCGGTACAATTCCCGGCGCTGGTTTTCGCCGGCCCGCCGGGGCCCGGTTGCCGGATCCCAGATCACGGTGCGATCTCCGCCGCCGGCCAAGTGAAATTCGCAGAACCCGTCGAACCATTCTGCCAGAAACATCGGAAAGGGCTGTCCCGAGGCGGTTTTCCCGGAGCCGGCGTAAAATAGCCTCGGAAGCCAACGCTGGTGCCGCCGCAAAAGCATCCCGAGCAGCGGGACCTCGGTCTCCATGCACCGCACCCCTTCTTTGGTCAAGGCGACATTGAGCGCCAGCGAAACCGCCCTGCCGCCGAAGTCCAGTTCCACCCGGGCCGGATGATAAAAAGCGCCGTGTTTTTCCAGAAAGATCCGGATCTGCCGGAGGGCTTCTGCCGGTTCCGGCCTTCCGGTGATCGCCGCCCCCGCCGAGGCCAAGAGGTCTGCGCCCAAATCCTTCAAAAAGTCTGCGGCGGCGGTGAAATAATCGCCGTATCGGATCGGTTCCAAAAAAGGGGAGGGGGTGCCGTAAAACGGGAGCTTTCGGCCCAACGGAATCCGCTCCGCCCAGCGCCGGCCGACGGGAGGCATCGGGGTTCGCTCATCGGCCAGAAAGAAGCCAAGGGGGGGGAAGGGCGCCATGGTTGACGGGCCGCAGCAACAGAAGGGGTCTTCGGGCCGGCGCCGATCCCTTCGGTCTGACGCCGGCCGAAAACACGGACGCGGCTACAGGCGGGCGTCGATCTCCTTTTTGATCTCCGGCGCCACCGGATAGCCGAGGGTTTCGGCCTTGCTGGCGTGCCGGGCCGCTTCGGCGGCCTGCCCGTTTTCCAGATAGGCCACGGCGAGATTGTTGTGGGCGACGGCGAATTCGGGTTCGAGAGCCAACGCCTTGAGTCCGGTGTCGATGCTCTTTTGGACCTCGCCCTGGGCCAAGTACGCGTTGGCCAGGGAGGTCAGGGCCTGGATGAACTTCGGATTCCACCGGATGGCCTTTTCCAGGGCGTATACAGCGTCTTCGATCTCGCCTCTTTGCAGGTGCACAAAGCCGATGTTGCCCCACCCCTCGGAGAATCCGGCCCGCGACTGGGTTGCCCGCTTGTTCCAGTCGAGACAGCCGTCCAGATCGCCCCGCGCCAGGCAGATGCCGCCGAGCTGCACGTAGGCCTCGGCCAGGGTCGGGCTGCAGTCGATTGCCTGCAAAAGCTCTTTTTCGGCCTCTTCGTATTGTTTCAGGCCGAGCAGCCCGACGGCCAGGTTGTAACGGGAGGTGCCGCACTCCGGGTTCTGGGCCACGGCCATCCGCTGTTTTTCGATGTATTCATGTACGTCCTTTGCCAGGGGCATAATGCGATTTCCTCAAGGTTTGGGGTTTAAAACCGATTCGGACCGGTACCGGACATGGGTGATTCGCTAGTAGGGCAGGGTCCGAAGGTTGTCAAGGGGGAAACCTTTTTCTTGACAGCTTTTCCTCGTTTGGCTTACCGAAGCCTTAGCATTTTCTTTTGTCTGATCAGGGCCACGCGTTGAAAAAGGGGGGCTTATGAAAATCAAGGCAGGCTGCTACACGGCGCTGGCAACGCCTTTTGCGGGAGATGCCGTCGATGCCGAAGGCCTCGACCGGCTCATCGAGTTTCAGATCCAAAACGGGATTACCGGCATTCTCGCGGTGGGCACCACCGGCGAAAGCCCGACCCTTTCCTGGGAGGAGCACAACACCATCGTCGAGGCGGTTGCCAAAAAGGCAAAGGGAAGGTGCCTCTGCATTGCCGGAACCGGCAGCAACAACACCGCCGAAGCCCTGGCGGCCACCCGCCATGCGGTGGCCGTCGGCGCAGAGGGCGTTTTGCTGGTGGACCCTTATTACAACGGCCCCAGCTCCCTGGAAATCCGGCGGGAATATGTCGCCCCCATCGCGGAGGCGTTTCCGGACACCGCCGTCATTCCCTACGTGATTCCGGGCCGCACCGGGTGCCAGCTTCTCCCCGAGGACCTCGGTCTGCTTCACCGCCGGTATCCGAATGTGAGCACAGTCAAAGAGGCCACCGCCAACCCGGCCAACATGAGGCGGACCCGCGCCTGCTGCGGGGATGATTTCACCATCCTTTCCGGCGACGACGGCATGACCTTTCAAATGATGACCGATCCGGAAATCCGGGCCGCCGGAGTCATCTCGGTTGTCACCAACGTGGCGCCGGCGGCGGTGGCCGACATGGTCCGGCACCTTTCCGAAGGACAAAAGGACAAAGCGCAGAAGATTCTGTCCGACATCGAGCCCCTCTTTTCCCTGGTCACCGTAAAAAGCAGGGAGAACTCCCCCTTCGGGGAGGTGGAATGCCGGGCCAGAAACCCGGTCGGCATCAAAACCCTCATGGCGATTCTAGGAATGCCTTGCGGCGGGTGCCGCCGCCCCCTGGGCAAAATGAGCGCCGGCGGGCTGGCAAAAGTGGTGGACGCTGCCCGAACGGTCCACTCCCGAAATCCGGCGGTTTTCGCGCCGGTAGCCGAGTTTTTCGGCGTCGACGTCACCGAGCGGTTGGAAAGCCTTGAGAGTTTGGCGGGGCTGGCCTACGAGCAATACGAATCCTGAAGCCGGGACCGCCTCGCGGCGCCGATCGCAAAGCACCCCATCGATCCGCTTTTCACGGAAAAACGGATCGAAGGGGTGCTTTCCTGCCGAGGATATCGCGGCGGCTGGCCGACGGGGTCCTTTGACCTTGGCCGCGTTACACGCCGTCGTCGGCCTTGTCCCGGACCGAATCCGGCTGCTGGAAGAAAATTCCCTTGAGCCAGCCCAGTCCGAATTGCAGCAGCGCCACGTCATCCCGGCGAAGCGTATCCAGCGTTTCAGCCTCTATTGGATACCGGTCCAGAAAAGAGCTTTCGAACACGAACTGCCGGAAGTTGTCGATGTTGTAGCTGACCATGAAAAAAAGCTGCTTGGCTTTATCGGTCAGCTGGATCACCCCCGGAAAAGAGCGCTTCCGGACGATGAGGTCGGTCCATTGGGCGTTGATTTCGTCCCGCAGGTCGACGCCCTGGTCCTGCCGCCATTCGGCCACGGTCCACTGCTTTTCTTCTTCGAACCCTTTGCAATGGGGCTCATTGACAAAAAAGTAAAAGCCTGCGTCGTCTGCGCCCTCTTTGTGCATCAGCGACCCCACGCCCAGGGGATAATAGCGACAGGTCGAGGGGCGGTCCTCGTAGATGATGCAGCCGTCTTCCCGGACGAAGGGGCAGGACTGGCGTTCGTCGTCGAGAAGCTTCAAGGTGACCATGGGAAGATCGGTTTTTTCCATGAGCTGAACTTCGGTGTAAATGGCCAAAAACTCCTCGGAGCTCAACCCGAGCCGGGTTTTCAATCCGATGATGTCATAGGGGGTCAGAACGATCTGGATTCCCCGGCAGCATTCGGTAAAGCAGGAAACCCCGGGATGACAACGGAACTGAAATCGCGAGTTCTTGCCGAGTCGAACCGGGGGTATTTCGGCCGTGGGGGTTTCATGAGTCATGGTCTGAAATCCTTTCTGCTCTTTTTGAAATTCTCCGGAAGCCGTTCCGAAGGGTGGGCCAATGTAGAACAGAATCCGGTGATTGACAACCGGCAATCCGAAACCCCGCAACGCGGTGGTTGACTTGTTCCGGGCATCGGCGCTATAGCCTCTCCAAAGAAAAAAAAGGATCCATCAAAGAGATGCAGAGCCATACGGCGATCACCGCCGAGGTTGCGCCGGGCCGGTTGTTCATCGGGCGGCTTTCTCAAGCGCCGGACCTGCTGGAAGGTCTGGAGGCATTTTTTTTGCGGCAGCAGATCCGGGCCGGCCTTTTTTCCGCGACAGGCACGGCCCTGAACGCCACCTTCGGCGTCTATGATTCGAGCCAGCAGGTCTACGCCGTCCGCGCCGAGAGCGGGCCCCTGGAGATCGTCTCCTGTTCGGGGTCTGTTTTCCCCGGCGAAGATCGTCCCGCCATCGTGGCCCACGTTGTTTTCGGCAATGGCCGGTCGATCCTTTGCGGGGGGCGGCTCTTTTCCCAAACTCCGGTGGAGGCCGTGGAGTTCGAAGTCCGGGAGCTCGTCGGGTCGCTTCCGATGCGGACCTATGATCCGCTCACCGGGCGGATGCGCTTGCACTTGCCCTGACGCTGCTGCAGGGCGCTTTCAACCAAAAACACTTTCGGCCCCGGGCCGGAACCCCCCTGGACGAAGACTACAGAGAAATCGAGCAAAACGGAGGTGGAGATGGAAATTCGGATCGAAACGGCAAAAGAAAAAAAGACGAAACCGGAAGACGACAAGCTCGGTTTCGGAAGCATTTTCACCGATCACATGTTCAGCATGGACTACCATCCGGAAACGGGCTGGCACGCCCCCCGCATCGAGCCCTACGGTCCGTTCCGCCTCGATCCGTCCACCATGTTCTTTCATTACGGCCAGGGCGTCTTTGAAGGACTCAAGGCCTATCACACCGACACCGGAGGCGTTCAGCTTTTCAGACCCCTGGACAACTTCAAGCGGATGAATCGTTCCTGCCGGCGGATGTGCATCCCGGAAATCGACGAAGCCTTCGCGCTGGAGTCGCTCAAAGCCCTGGTGAAACTGGAAAAGGGCTGGGTGCCGAAAACGCCGGAAACGTCCCTGTACATTCGTCCGACGATCATCGCCACCGATCCCTTCCTGGGGGTTCGTGCCTCCAACACCTACCGGTACTTCGTCATTCTGTCCCCGGTGGGGGCCTACTATCCGGAAGGGTTCAATCCCATCAAGATCCTGGTCACCCGGGAGTATGTCAGGGCCGTGCGGGGCGGGGTCGGAGAGGCCAAAACGCCCGGCAATTACGCCGCCAGCCTGCTCGCCGGAGAAAAGGCCCACCAGGCGGGATATACCCAGGTGCTGTGGCTCGACGGCCGGGAGCAGAAATACGTCGAAGAAGTCGGCTCCATGAACATTTTCTTTGTCATCGACGGGGAGCTGATCACGCCCGCGCTCAACGGCAGCATCCTTCCGGGCATCACCCGGGATTCGGTGCTTGCCCTGGCCCGCCATTGGGGGATGAAGGCCGCCGAGCGCCCTATCGGCATCGACGAGGTGTATCAGGCCCACGGCGAAGGAAAGCTTGAAGAGGTGTTCGGCGCCGGAACCGCTGCGGTGATCTCCCCGGTCGGAGAGCTCAACTACGACGGCAAGATCATTCATATCGCAGAAGGCGGCGTCGGACCGGTGGCAAAGAAGTTTTTCGACGCCATCATGGGAATTCAATACGGCCGCGAAAAGGATCCCCTGGGGTGGATCGTCCCGGTGACGGACTGATCCGGTTCCGGGGCGCCGTTAAAAAAGATCGGAAAGGAGTCGTGGTTTCATGGCGGAGAACCCCGCGCATCTTCAAGCGTTCATCGAAAAGATGAAGGGCCGGCAGATGGACCCGATCGTCATCGATACATTTGCCGACTACTACCGCCAGGTGGTCGAAGGCGAAACCGGCCTGCTGTCCGACCGGGACATCTCGCCGGTGTCCCCCGATGAGCTGGTCAATGCCGAAGGGCTGCAGACGCACCGCGAGAAGGGGCGTGATGTCCTCGGCCGGACGATCATGATCAAGCTCAACGGCGGGCTGGGCACCAGCATGGGACTGACCGGCGCCAAGTCCCTTCTGGAGGTCAAACCGGGCAAAAGCTTTCTTTCGGTGATTTTGCGCCAGGCGGCCCATGCCGGGGTCGAACTGGCCCTGATGAACAGCTTCAGCACCCACGAAGATACCGCCGCCGCCGTCGAGGAGATGGGGGGAGGCCGCGCCCGGATGTTTCTTCAGCACATGTTTCCCAAAATCCTCCGGGAAGATCTGTCTCCGGCGAAATGGCCGGCAAATTCGGACCTGGAATGGAATCCGCCGGGCCACGGCGACATTTATACCGCCTTAAAGACCTCGGGGCTGCTCGACGACCTTCTTGCCGAGGGTATTCAATATGCCTTTATCTCCAACTCGGACAACCTGGGCGCGACCCTCGATTTTTCGCTTCTCGGATATTTTGCGGAAAACGATCTGCCGTTCATGATGGAGGTGGCCGAGCGGACCCCCGCAGACACCAAGGGCGGCCACCTGGCCCGGCACGAAAACGGACGGCTGATCCTCCGGGAAGTGGCCCAGTGTCCGGCCGACGAAATGGAGGCATTTACCGACATCGAGCTGTACCGGTTTTTCAACACCAACAACATCTGGGTGAATCTGCAGTTTCTCGCCGACTTGTTTTCAACCGAAAAAAGCGTGCGGCTGCCGATCATCCTGAACCCGAAGCCCCTCGACCCCCGGGATGAGAACAGTCCGCCCGTATTTCAGATCGAAACGGCCATGGGGGCGGCGATCTCCCTGTTCGAAGGGGCGTCGGCGGTGCAGGTGCCCAAGTCCCGCCTGATCCCGGTGAAAAAGTGCAACGACCTTCTGGTGCTCCGATCCGACTATGTCCTGTTGGAAGAGGGGGACTTTCCAAGGCTCAACCCGAAGCGTGCAACAGACCGGATCCGCGTCGACCTAGATCCTAATTTTTACAAAAAAATCGATCAGTTCAATAAGAGATTCGCCGCCGGCGCCCCCTCCCTGGCGCAGTGCGAATCCTTGACCGTCCGCGGAGACGTCTACTTCGAGGCGCCGGTGACCGTGAAGGGACGTGCGACGGTCATCGGCCGACCTGACGCCCCGACAACGGTTGCCTCCGGAACCGTGTTGTCCGGTGAGCTGACGCTTTGAACCGAATCCAGCCTTCGAGGGGGGCCGCCTCCGAACGAAGCGGCCGGATGTCTTCCTTCAGCCCGATGCCGAAGCCGCCCGTTTTGGCAAAAACGAAATGACCCCGCCAGACCCCAACACCCTCATCCAAACGCCGGTTCCCGGCGCGAAACTGCTGCGCTTTCGCGGGGACCTGGTGCGCTTTTCTCTTCGCGTCAAAAAAGGCGCAAAGGGAAGCGCCTGGCTTCGGACCAACATTGGCTGGGCCGGCATCGGGCGCAGGGAAATCGTCGGAGCCGTGGAAAGAGACGAGGCGCAGCTCGGCCTGGACTGGTTCGACCTTCCCATGGTCCGGACCGAAGCCGACCGGTTCGAAATCAGTGTGCCGCTGGCACAGGTCGGCCACTTCGGGGCCAAAAGCTGTTTCCAGCCCGAAAAGGGAGAGGCACCCCTGTGGCCCCCGGGACAGAACGTGACCGTCAACGTGGAACCGGCCGACACCTGCTGCGGGAACACCCTCTACAACGCCTTCGTCCGCCAATTCGAACCCGAAAAGGGCCGGCCTCAGGAGCTGTCCGAGGCCCAGAAAGAGACGGTCCGGCAGCTGGACGAAAGGGGCTTTGCGGTCATTCCACCGTCCGGAACGTTTCGAGATCTGATCTCCGAGCTCGACTTCATCGTCCACACCCTCGGCTGCCGTTATCTACAGCTTCTTCCCATCAACCCCACCCCGACCACCTACGGCCGCATGGGCCGGTTCGGAAGCCCCTATGCGGCGCTGAGTTTTACCGCGGTAGACCCCGCACTGGCCCGGTTCGATCCCAAAGCCACCCCCCTGGACCAGTTCATCGAACTGCTGGACGCCGTCCATAGCAGAGGGGCAAAGATCCTTCTCGACCTGACCGTCAACCACACCGGATGGGCCGCGGACCTTCACGAGACCCACCCGGAATGGCTCAAGCGAGACCCCCAGGGCCGCATCGAAAACCCCGGCGCCTGGGGCGTCACCTGGGAGGATCTGACCGAGCTAGACTACCGGCACCGGGCGCTATGGCGATACATGGCCGATGTTTTTCTGACCTGGAGCCGCCGCGGCGTGGACGGATTCCGCTGCGATGCCGGTTACATGGTGCCGCTGCCCGCGTGGAAGTACATCATCGCCAAGGTCCGCCAACAGTTTCCCGACACCCTGTTTTTCCTCGAAGGCCTCGGCGGAAAGCTTTCCGCTACCCGGGACTTGCTCGATTCCGGCAATTTCAACTGGGCCTACTCGGAACTGTTCCAAGCTTTCGACCGGGGGGCCGTCGAGCACTACCTGCCCCAGGCGCTGGAAACCGCCCGCTGCGAGGGGCTCATGATTCACTTCTGCGAGACCCACGACAACAACCGCTTGGCGGCCACTTCCCACGATTTTTCCCGCATGCGGACCGCCCTGTGCGCCCTGGCCTCGGTTTGCGGCGGATTTGCCTTTGCCAACGGCGTCGAATGGTTTGCCGAACAAAAAATCGACGTTCATGGCAGCCCGTCTTTGAACTGGGGAGCGGAAACCAACCAGGTGGCCGAAATCCACCGCCTCACCGGACTGCTTCATCATCACCCGGCGTTTCACGACCGGGCCGATATCGAGATGATCCAGGAGGGAGGAGACAACTGTCTCGTCTTTTTCCGCCACCACCGCCCGACGGACCGGCGGCTGCTGATTGTCGTCAACCTGGATGCCGACCGCCCCGCAGAAGCCCGGTGGGATTCGACCCGGGCCAAGATCGACGGCATGTCAATGGTGGATCTTTTGACGGAACAAACCGTTCACGCCACCGAGGACGGAACCCAACACCGCCTGCCCCTTTCCCCCGGGCAGGTGCTCTGCCTCAGCGCCAGAAGCGAGGATCTGCTGGAGATCCAGGATGCCGAAGACGCAAACGGTGTCGATCCGGAGCGCCTTCGCATCCAGCGGCTTCGGGCCAAAGCCCTGGAAGTGCTCATCCAGGACCGTGGCATCCGCCACGTGGAGGAATCCACCCTGGCGGAGGCTGTCCGCCGGCTGGCCGCGGACCCGTCTGCCCTTTGCCGCGGCGACGGATCAGACGGGGCCGAGCCCCGGACCGTTTTTTGGCGCTGGCCCCAAGATCTGCGCCGGGAAGTCATGGTTCCGCCGGGGCACTTTCTTCTGGTGACCGCGCCGGCACCGTTTCGGATCCGCATCATCGAAGACCATCGGTGTGTGGCCGCAGAAGACAGTCTCAAGACCGAAGACGGCCGTTCTTTTGCTCTGGTCGAACCCGGAGATCCGGTGCCGCGATCCCGGGCCCGGACCCTGGCCATTTCGGTGTTCGAGGCCGAGGCCCCGCGGCACGGCAGCGCCCGGCTTCGCTATCTTTCAACGTTCGAAGCCGAAACCGTAAAAACCGTTTTCAACCGCTCCGACCTGCTCGGCACCGAGCGCCTCCTGCTGGGCACCAACGGCATCGGGGGCATGCTTCGCGCTTCGCTCTCCTGGGGTAGACTCAACAGCCGGTACGATGCCCTGCTGGCCGCCAACCTGCATCCGGAGGCCCCCGACGACCGGCGGATCCTGCTGACCCGGTGCAGGGCCTGGTCCGTGTTTCAAGGAACTTCCCAGCCGTTTGGAGACGACTGCTTGGATATGTTCACGGCCGACGGCGCCTCCCGGGGCATCTGGCGGTTTCGCCTCCCCACCGGCCAGGGGCAGCACACGATCATCTGCCTCGGCATCGAAATGCTGCCGGCAAAAAACGCCGTTCGCATGCTTTTTATCCGGCAGCCCGCGGGGCAGGATCCCCGGCTGCTTCCAGACGACAAACCGGTGTCGATCATCGTGCGGCCGGACATCGAGGACCGGTCGTTCCACGAAGTCACCAAAGCATACCTGGGGGCGGAGCACCGGTTTGCGCCCGCCGTTTCGGGCAAAAAAAACGGATTCGACTTTCAACCGGATCCTGCCAGAGCCTTGAGCCTTCGGGCCCAAAAGGCCGCCTTTGTCCAGGAGCCGGAATGGTCTTATATGGTCCACCGGCCCCTGGAGGCGGAACGAGGGCTGGATCCGGACTCGGACCTGTTCAGCCCAGGGTATCTGACCGGCCGGCTCACCGGCGGCGGTCATCTGGAGATCACGGCGGCCGCCGCCGGCCGCCCGGAGCCGGAGCCTTTCGACCCGTCTTCGCTGCTTTCCTGGATGGCCGCGGCCTTTGAAAAAGATGCGCCGCTGGGTCCGGCGGCTGTGTGGAAGCTGGCCCTCGGGCACTATGTGGTGCGCAGAAAATCGCTGAGCACGGTCATTGCCGGCTATCCCTGGTTTCTGGACTGGGGCCGGGACACGCTCATTTTCGTCCGGGGGCTGATCGCCGCCGGCAGCCTCGATACCGCGGCCCGAATTTTGAAACAGTTTGCCGCCTTCGAAGACCGGGGGACGCTGCCGAACATGATCCGGGGCGAAGACGCCGGCAACCGGGACACCTCCGATGCCCCGCTGTGGTTTTTCACCGCCTGCGCCGATTTTTGCGCTGCCGAGGGCTCGTTGGACTTTTTGGAAGCCGGCGTCGGACCCAGGACGGTGCGGGAGATCCTCAAAGACATG
This sequence comes from Desulfobacterales bacterium, assembly GCA_021737185.1. Taxonomy (GTDB): domain Bacteria; phylum Desulfobacterota; class Desulfobacteria; order Desulfobacterales; family CAFBRK01; genus JAIPEL01. Next base: position 30,152 of record JAIPEL010000042.1, read on the forward strand.
GCCGGGGCCATGATCGACGGAACCCCCAACGGCATCCGGATGGACCCGGCGTCGGGGCTGCTCTTCAGCCCGGCGCACTTTACCTGGATGGACACCAACCACCCGGCGGGAAGCCCCCGGCAGGGATATCCGGTGGAAATCCAGGCCCTCTGGTGGGCGGCCCTGAATTTTCTGGCCGGCGGAGCCGTTGCCGCGGAGAGTTCATGGGGGGAGCTGGCCGACCGCGTTCGCACCTCCATGGCAACCCTGTACGCCCGGAGGGCTCCGGAAATCGGCCTGAGCGACTGCCTCCATGCAACCTTCGGGACCCCGGCGGACAAGGCGACGGCCGACGACGCGCTTCGCCCCAACCAGTTGTTTGCCTTCACCCTGGGCGCGGTGTCCGATTCAACGCTTGCCCGACGAATGCTGGAAGCCTGCCAGACGCTGGTGGTGCCCGGGGCCATCCGAAGCCTGGCCGACAGATCCGTCGAACACCCGCTTTCCATCCTGCACCACGGACGGGCGCTGGTCGACCCTCATCGGCCCTACCAGGGCCGGTACCTGGGAGACGAGGACACCCGCCGAAAGCCGGCCTACCACAACGGAACAGCCTGGACCTGGGTGTTTCCCTCTTTTTGCGAGGCCTGGGCGGCCGTGTTTCCCAAAAACGGCCGTAAAACCGCCCTGGCCTACCTCGGCAGCGGCGCCCGGCTGCTGGAGGCCGGCTGCCTCGGCCATATGCCCGAAATTCTCGACGGCGACGCGCCCCATCATTTTCGGGGCTGCGACGCCCAGGCGTGGGGGGCCAGTGAATTTTTCCGCGTGTGGAAAAAACTTTCCGGAGCTTGAACTTTACCTGTCCGCGTATTAGAACTCTTCTCACGTCAGCCGCTCGGATAACCCGCCATCGACCCACAAGGTCCTTTGAACAGGCAGCCAGCGGCAGACGGCGGCCATTTTCCCACGACCCTTTTGATTACCGCCTCTGCGCCAAGGAAAACCGAACATGAGCATGCAAACGTTTCAGGTCTTTCCGACTATCCCTGAGCCCCTGGCTTTTCTGGAAAAGCTGGTGCGAAACATGTGGTGGTCTTGGAAGCCCGATGCCAAAGACCTGTTTCGGCGGATCAATCCCCGCCTCTGGGATGAATCCGGCCAAAACCCGCTGGTCTTTTTAACCCTGATCCCCCAGGCGCGCCTGGAAAAACTTGCGATCGACGACAGCTTTCTGGCCCACTTGAAGCGGGTCCAGGGCCATTTTACCGAGAGGGTCCTTTCTCCGGTGGACCGGAGCCGATGGCCGTTCTTCGAAAACGAGACGGTGGCCTATTTTTCCATGGAATTCGGCATTCACGAAAGCATTCCGCTTTTTGCCGGAGGCCTGGGTGTGCTGGCCGGCGACCACCTGAAGGCCGCCTCCAATATGGGGCTTCCCCTGACGGCGGTCGGCCTGCTTTACCGGGAAGGCTATTTCCGCCAGTTTCTCGATGCCGAGTTCTGGCAGCAGGAGGAATACCCGGAAACCGACCTGTACCGCCTCCCGCTGGAACGGGCCCAGGACCCGGCCGGAAACGAATTGCGGGTGACGGTTTCCGGCCCCGACGGCCCCATCCACGCCGATGTATGGCAGTTGAACGTCGGGCGGATTCGGCTCTTCTTGCTCGACGCCAACATCCTGCAAAACGCCCAGCCGGTCAGGGACATCACCGCCCGGCTTTACACCGGGGACGGCCGGGTGCGTCTGTCTCAGGAGATATTGCTGGGCATCGGCGGGATGCAGGCCCTGTCCAAAATGGGAATCTTCCCGAAGGTGGTCCACATGAACGAGGGCCATTCGGCCTTTTCGAGCATCGAACGGGTGGCTCAGACCATGGAGCGCTTCGGCGTCGATTTGAGCACCGCCCTGGAGATCGTTCCCAGAAGCACGATTTTTACCACCCATACCCCGGTGCCGGCGGGACACGACGAGTTTCCCGTCGATTTGGTCCGGCCGGTCTTAAAGCCTCTGGCGCCCAGGCTGGGTGCGACGGTGGAGGAGATCCTCTCCTTGGGCCAGCCCAACGCCGGAACCGCAGAAGAACCCATGTCGATGTTCGTGCTGGGGCTTCGGATGGCCGAGCACTGCAACGGGGTGAGCCGCCTTCACGGCCAGGTGGCCCGGAAGATGTGGTCCTATGTCTGGCCGAATCGAAACGTGGAGGAGGTTCCGATCTCCCACGTCACCAACGGCATCCACGTGTCGACCTTTATTTCAGATGAATTTTCCCGGCTTTTCGACCGGTACATGGGGCCGGAATGGTACATGAGCTCCCGCCGGCCGGAAAACATCCGGCGGATCGACGACATCTACGAAGAGGACCTGTGGCGCGCCCACGAGATGAATCGGGCACGGTTGGTCCGGCTCTGCCGGGAGCAGATGAGTCTGCAGTACGCCCGAAGAAACGCACCGCGGTCCATCATCGAAGAGGCCGAAACGGTTCTCGATCCGGAGGCGCTGACCATCGCCTTCGCCCGGCGGTTTGCCACCTACAAGCGCGCCGATCTGATTTTGGCGGACCCTGAACGGTTCGAGGCGCTCATGGACAACCGGGAGTTTCCGGTTCAGTTCATTTTTGCCGGCAAGGCCCACCCCCGGGACAACGAGGGAAAGGCGCTCATTCAACGTCTGGTCACCTTCGCCAGGCAGCCCCACCTGCGCAACCGGATCATCTTCATCGAAGACTACGACATGGCCCTGGCACGGTACCTCGTCCAGGGGGCCGATGTGTGGCTCAACACCCCCCGTCGCCCGTTCGAGGCCTGCGGCACCTCCGGAATGAAGGCGGCGGTAAACGGGGTGCTCAACCTGAGCATCCTGGACGGCTGGTGGTGCGAAGGATATTCCAAAGAAGTCGGATGGGCGATCGGCCGCGGGGAGGAATATCCCGACAGCAGCTACCAGGACGCCGTGGAAAGCCAGGCCCTGTACAACATCCTGGAAAACGACGTCATCCCGACCTTCTATGACCGGAAAAACGGGGACTCGCCGAACCGGTGGATCCGGATGATGAAAGCCTCGATGAAATTGGCCATGGCCGATTTTTGCAGCCTCCGCATGGCGGCCGACTACTTGAACCGGTTCTATGTCCCTGCCGCAGAGCGCTTCGACGACCTGGTCGCAGAAAACAGCGCCGAGGCCCGGCAGATCGCCGTCCAGATGAAGCGGCTTCGCTCCGCCTGGAAGCAGATCGAGATCGCCCCGCCGGAAAGGGAGAAGAGGGGGCCTTATCGGGTGGGTGAACAACTGCGAATCTCGATCCGGGTCGCTCTCGGCGAACTGCACCCCGACGAGGTGGTGGTCGAGCTGTATTACGGTCTTCTCAAGACCGTGGATTCTCTCAGGGAAGGCCGGACGAAACGGATGTCGGTGGAAGAGGACCTGGGCGGAGGCCGCTATTTGTATGGGTGCTCGGTCACCTGCGACGTTTCCGGCCGATTCGGCTTCACCGCACGGGTCACCCCCGAGGGCGACCACCGGATCCGCACCACCCCGCACCTGGTGACCTGGGCCTGAACCCTGTCCGTTGCGCCTCGGATCTGCCGGCAGATCC
>JAIPEL010000162.1 GCA_021737185.1 Desulfobacterales bacterium
CAATCGACGGAAAAACTGTTCCAGGATGTTGTTGGTCCGTTGAGGGTAAACGGTAGTCGGGCCTGCAGGGCTTTGCACCTGGATGGGATCGGCGAAGAGTTTGTCGGCATACTTGTCGATCTGTTCTGCCATTTTTTTAAACAGCGGATCGCTTTTGAGCTTTTCGTCGGTGTCCAAGCGGCGGCGGAACTTTTCGACGCCGTCGCGAATACGGTTCATCGAAGCAGTGCCGCCGTCGTCGTTTAACCCGTTTCGTCCCCCGGCTTCGGCAATGCGCATACAGCGGCGCAGCCGATCGAAAAGCTTACAGCGCCAACGCAGCTCGTCGACGGCTTCCTGGAAGTCCGACTCTGCGGCAACATCGAGAACCTTTCGCGAAAACTTGAAAAACAGCCGCCTGTCGGCCGAATTGACCGAGGGCAAGACTTGCAACAATCCGGGCAGAGTGTCTACCAGGTGCCAAACCCGCTCGGCAACCGCCAGCAGGGGCCGATCGAAAGGAAAGCCGTAACCGTCGCCGCTTCGTTTGGCCTGCAGACACCACAGCGAAAGCGCATAGGCGATGCCGGCAGGCTCGACACACTTACCGGCCGGTCCCTGTCCGCAGGCGCCGGCCTCATCGGTTGTCTTGACCAGTCTTTGGCGGGCCTGGCGGGCCAAAGCACTCAGGCCGGTAGTGAAGGCATGCTTTCGAAAGCAGCTGCGCAGCTTCCGATAGGAAGGCTCGAGCAAATCCTTGCCGACATCGCGCAGGAAGTGAAAATGGCAGACAAAGTCGCGGATGCCTGCAAACACCATGTCGACCGCCTTGCAAATGCCGGTTCCCATGTCGTGGACACAGGCGATCGGCTCTCCGTACTCGCTACGGATGCGCCGTAAAAAAGGAGCGATCCGTTCGGTCTTTTCGCTGGGCAGCTTGACGTTGGCCAGCACCAGACGGCTCAGCCCATCGATGCCGGACATAAGGGCCGGAGCATCGTCTTGGTGAAGGGCGTCCAGATGCAGGATGTAGCCGCCCGAAAGGGCCATGGCCTGTTTGATGCGCGGCGTTGCCCGGCGATGGGCCAGTGCCAGGTACAGGATGAATTTTTGTCCCAGTTTGGCGATTTGCGACTCGGACAGCGGAACATCTCGCGCCAGCAGTTCGGCGCGGATTTGGGCGCTCCCATGACAATCCAGAAACAGGCGCCGGCCGACGAAGACCAGCACATCCCAGGCCGTCCGGCACCCATGGGCCACCCAGCGGCTAATCGCCGGGTCTTGGAAAACACGGCCGCAACAGCTGCACTTGGAAACGAAACGGCGGGCGATATACGTTCCGGCAAGGCTTACGACCCCTTTGGTTTGACTCTTTAGCGACTTTAGCGCACCGCCGCAGTTGCACACCGTTTGCGTCGGGCGAAAATCGACAACAGGCGGTTGGGGAAACAAGGCCGTTGGACGTGTTTCTTGGAAAAGCTGTCCGTTTAGCCGGATCAGGACGCCGATGGCGGCGGCCGAAGAATTTTTTTTAAATCGTGTTGTTCGAACAGTGCCCGAACCTGGCCGGCTTCGATGCGCACACCGGCTCTGTCCGAGGCCCTTTTGGCCAACAGATCCGGCTCGGCGGACGGCTGCCGGATAAACTCGGCCAGCACCATGACTGCGATCTCGGCCGGCAGTTGCATGGCTTGTCCGGCTGTCATTGCTTGTCGCTGATGGCCGGCCCGCTGTGCATCGGCGGCCAGATAAACATGAGCCCGGCCTTGGCGCTGGCGCTGGACGGCGCCTCGGCGATACAAGCCGACCAGCACGGAATGGCAACGACAGCGAAGCTTTTGTCCGAGAGCCTCGGCGGTCATCCCGGCGGCACTTTCTTCGACCAATGCCACCAAGGTCCGCGTCAGGCTGCCGGCCTTGGAAAAGCCGATGTCCCGGTAAAACCACAGCCCCTGGGGAGAAAAGCGCGGTATCGATGCAAGCGTGTACCATCGGCCGTTGTGGGTAAAGCTGCTGTAATAGCCGGCGATGGTCAGAAAGCGGCGCACCGAGACGATGGAGTAGTCCAGTTGCCGGCTCAGCGGCTCGATCCTCCAGCACGGTTGTTTGTCGAACAGCTCTTGCATTCGTCGCACGGTCTGTGTGGGATCTTTCACGACGCCCTCCTGATAAAGTATTGCAAATGAAGCCTATTTGAGCCTGTGTATGCAATACATTATCACAATCTGGGCGCTTTGCCAAGGCCACAGAGCAATGCTGCCGAGTTGGTACACAAATAAAATTTTCATGTATGTTCAACATATTGAGTGCAGATTATCTACCGTGCTGGATATGGCCGGCAAGTCATAGAGTTGGAGTGTAGCTTGATAAAGTATGGCAGAAAGCAAAAGCTAACATCTTGAATTCATTGAATCCAACCAAACTGTGTGATCATAGGATATTTCGGTCGAAGTCGGGGTTTTGCGTAGGGCACGACCTCCGTGTCGTGCCGCGCGGAACGGCACGGAGGCCGTTCCCTACACAGGCAGAGGCTTCGACAGAAGTATCACGTTTGATTAAACTGATCGCCTCGCGGTCAGCGGCAGGGCTGGATTCCGGAGCTCCCCCGCTTTAAGCGGGGTCGTCCGGAATGACGAAAAAGGGAAAATCGGTTCTCTATAAAATTCCAGTTGCATTCAGCCGGCGGCCAATGGGTGTCGGCTCGGATGCCGGGCAACTGTCTGAGCCATTTAGGCCGCGTTGAGACGGCCGCGACGCGATCGCTGCGATTCCTCAAATCACTTCGGTGCCGATATTTCAATTTGAAGAATCCGTTAACGGCCGTCTCTACACGGCCTTGATGGCGAGTTTTGTCCGGCAGGAGAGGCAACGCCCATTGGCCGCCGGCGCCCACCGGGTCCTCTTGTTTACATGCGCCCTTCGCTGTGCTAATTTTTTCGCATAGAGCGCTTGTCAAAATGACGTTCCGCCAACCGTTGGCCAACATTACTGAGTGCGTCATGACGGAGGCAGGCTATGGGATTTGCGGAAAATCTCCGAAAGAAGATCGAAATCGAAGAAAAGGTGCGCAGGATCCTCGGCCAGTGGGGGCCGCCGGGCAGCGGCCGCCGGATCGACAAAGACATCGTAAAAGAGCTCCTGGAAGAGGGGGGATTCCGCCACGAGGCGGTCCGGGACCTGGACCTTTACTTTCTAGCCGAGCCGCATCCGGACACCCCCCCCCGCATCCTGGTGCTCGACAACGAGATGCCCATTTTCGACTCCACGGCCGAAGACGTCGCCATGCGGCGAAGCCCCACGGTAAAGGAGATGATCAGCATCCGAAACGCGGTCAAGATTCTCAAGGACACAGACATCCGCGTCAGCAAGCGGGAGGAATCCCTGGATCGCCTTCGCCGCCTGCTGATCGACGAGCTCGATCTTTCCTTTACCGAAGCCGCCATCACGCAGATGGCCAACGACGGAAAGCAATCGCTGGAAAAAGACTACACGGAAGGGGTGCGCGACAGCCTTCGCCTGTTTGCCGAACTGCTCGACTTTCAGGCCGCCCACAGGGCCTTTCAAATGGCCAATTTCGACGTCTACGGCCGGGCAGAGGAGGGGGCGGCAGGGGAAGTTCGCTTCGGCCCCATGGTTCTATACGGGATCATCAAAAACGAACTGCGGCTCGTCGAAGAAGTCATCGGCAGCCGCAGCCCCGCCGACCTGGAATGGCTCGAGCAGGTGGCTGCCGGAAAAGAACCGGCATCCCTGGAAGGCGGCAAGGTGTTTGACTGGATGAAGGAGCAAGTCGGTAAACGGCATCCCAACGGCATCCTCGATTGAGTGCTGCCGGCAGGCACCGGCATCATGACGGAAAAAGATGGCATCGGGTAAGGAAAACCAAGACCAGGGCAGCTCCCGGCGGCGGATCGGGATTCGGGGCCGGATCTACCTTTTGCTGGGGCTTTTGGTTCTGGTGACCACCACCGGCGGCACGGCGACCCTCTGGTATTCCTATCGCATGGAGTCGCTGCTCGAAGGCGTGATCCATAAGGATCTGACTGCATTCCAGACCGCCGCGGCGCTTGAAACCGCGCTGGTCAACCAGAAGGGATTCGTTTCCTACTATTTCCTGGATTCCGACCCGAAGTGGCTGCATCAGCTCGGAATCTATCGGGAGGTTTTCCGAGAACGCCTGGAAGAGGCCTGGAACCAGGCCGATACGCCCGAAGCCAAAGGGATCCTGGCAAAGATTTCTGAAGAATATACCGTCTACATGCGCGGCAAAGACGAGGTGATCGATTTTTACCGGTCCGGACAGCGGGAAACCGGGGCGCGCCTGCACGCCGAAATCCGGTCGCGGTTTTTCAGAATCCTGGAGCTTTCCGAAGACTACCGGCAGCTTCACACCCGCCGAATCAGCGATGCCCAGAGAAAAAGCCATCAACAACTCATCCACGCGCGGATCGCGACGGTCTCCACCATTTTATTCGACGTCGTCCTGGCCGTTGTCATGATCGTCTTTCTGCTCAAGCACATCCTCGAACCGCTTCACCGGCTTGCCCTGGAAACCAGCCCTGCAGGCTGTGTTCCGGAAAAAGGCAACGATGTCATGGCCCTGAGCCGAAGCGTCCACGGCATGATGAAGGACATCGACGACACCCATGTGGCCCTGGAAAAGAGCCGGGAGACCCTGCTGCAGGCCGAGAAAATGGCCATGGTCGGCAAGCTGGCCGCGGGCATGGCCCACAGCATCCGAAATCCGTTTACCTCCGTAAAGATGCGTCTTTTTTCGTTGACCCGGAGCCTGAAGCTGAATCCGGAGCAGGAAGAAGACTTCGATGTGGTCACCGACGAGATTCGCCACATCGACACCATCGTCCAGAATTTTTTGGAGTTTTCCCGTCCTCCGAAGCTTCAGGTCAGAACGATCAGCCCCTCCCAGGTGGTCGACATGACCCTTCAGCTCCTGGAGCACCGGCTCAAGGCCTACGATGTCTCTGTGAAGGTGGTTCGGCCCGGCCCCCTGCCGGAGATCGAGGGCGATCCGGAGCAGCTCAAGGAGGTGCTGGTCAACCTGATCATCAACGCGTGCGAAGCGATGGGCCGCGGCGGGCACATCACCATCCGGGAAGTGCGGAAAGACGCCGAAAAAATGGGTGCTGCGGCTGCTGTCCTGGTCGAGGACGACGGGCCGGGAATGCCCGCCTCGGTAAAGGAGAAGGTGTTTCAGCCCTTTTTCACCACCAAGGAAGAGGGAACGGGCCTCGGCTTGAGCATTGCCGCGCGGATCATGGAAGAACACGGCGGTTCTCTCGATGTCGAATCCGAAGAGGGGCAGGGAGCGGTTTTCATCCTTGCTTTTCCGGCAAAGGAGCCTACGTGAGTACGATCCTGATTGTCGACGACGACGACCAGCTCAGAAAGAGCTTCCACAAGCTGTTGACCGAAGAAGGCTACCAGGTGCAAAGCGCCGCCTCCGGCGAGGCCGGCCTTGACCTTCTCTCCGAGACAGTGCCCGATCTGGTCATTCTCGACCACCGGCTTCCCGGTATGAGCGGACTGGAAACCTTTCAGCGGATCCATAAACGCGAGCCGAAGCTGCCGGTGATCGTCATGACGGCTTACGGCACTACGGAAACGGCGATCGAGGCGACCAAGCTCGGCGCCTACGATTACATCCTGAAGCCCTTCGACATTCCTGAAACGCTGACCGTCATTCGTCAGGCCATCGAGGCCGGCCGATTCATGCGCTCGCCGGTGGAGTTGGACGCCTCTCCCGGTGAGAGCGTCCAGGAGGCGATCATCGGGCGAAGCGCACCGATGCAGGAAGTCTACAAGGCCGTCGGCCGGGTGGCCCCCACCGAGGCCACGATTTTGATCCGCGGCGAGTCCGGCACCGGAAAAGAGCTGGTGGCAAGAGCCGTCTATCAGCACAGCAGCCGTGCAGACAAGCCGTTTCTGGTCATCAACTGCGTGGCGATTCCTGAAACCCTGCTGGAAAGCGAGTTGTTCGGATACGAAAAAGGCGCGTTCACCGGCGCCTCCCACCGGCGGGTCGGAAAGATCGAGCAGGCCAACGGCGGGACCGTGTTCCTGGATGAAATCGGAGACATGCCCCTCAGTCTGCAGGCCAAGATTCTTCGCCTGCTCCAGGAAAAGAGCATCGAACACCTTGGGGGACGGGACACGATTCCGGTGGATGTTAGAATCATCGCCGCCACCAACCGGGATTTGGAGGCCGCCATCGAGCAAGGCCGGTTTCGCGAAGATCTCTATTACCGGCTGAAGGTGGTCACCATCTGGCTGCCCCCGCTTCGGCAGCGGAGCGAAGACATTCTGCTGCTGGCCGAGCACTTTCTGGCCCGGTATTGCCGGGAAGTGGGCGCCGAAAACCGGGGCCTTTCCCTGAAGGCGGTGGAAAGGCTCAAACAGTACCGCTGGCCCGGCAATGTCCGGGAGCTTTCCAACACCCTTCAAAAGGCGGTCATCTTCAACCGGGGAGGCCGTATCGGGTCTCGGGAAATCATTCAGGCCATCGGAGAAGAAGCCGAAGAGGATGCCCAGGCTTTTACGGCCGGCGAGGCGGCCTTGCGCGAATGGATCCGGGACCGGATCAAAGGCGATGAACGGGCGGAAAACCGATTCGATGCCTGTATCGACTACATCTCGAGCCTGCTCATCAGCGAGGCGCTGAACATGACCGGCGGAAACCGTTCCCAGGCCGCCAAACTTCTGGGGATGTCCCGTCCTACCCTTCATTCGAAGATCGACAAGTACGGATTGAAACTGGAGACGTCGGTCAAGGAAAATAGGGAGAACGGATTTTAAGGTTTCTCGGTTATTCGTAGGAAACTTCGCCCAAAGGCGGTGTTTTGCGTAGGGCACGATCTCCGTGTCGTGCCGCACGGAACGGCACGGAGGCCGTTCCCTACATAGGCAGAGGCTTCGACAGAAGCTTCACCATTGATCAAATCCCGTTCGAGAACGGGACGGCGGGGCTTATGTGAAACTTCGACCGAGGCCGGCGGCAATAACCGACCTGTCCCCGCCTTGGGTTTTGGAGGTTGGAGGGCCACGCTCCGTCGTGGCCGGCATTGGTTCATTGCTGGCAACACGGACGCGACAGAGCGCGTCCCTCCACCGTCAGGGGCTTTGACATAAGTTTCAGTATTGATCAAACTGGCCGGATAAAACAGAAAAATTCTTATAGAATTCCTTCCGGCAACCCTTGAACCCTGAAACTGGAATGCCGCGCCAGCGGCGAGGGTCGTATGAGACTTCGCCCGAAGGCAAATGCGACAGGGCAGAAAATTTCCAAATCCCAAGCACTGCCCCTTTTTACAGGCTGTAAAAAACCTCGACACCGCCGTCCTGCCTCCATGGGCTTCTTCTCGTTTCGCTGTTTTGAGTTCTATTAGAAAAAATCACGTGTTTCCGGACGGATGCGCTTTCATTTCTCCGGGCCGGACCTCTGGCACGGGCCTTGCTCTTGGCTGGGGTAGCGGCTTTGTGGTGTGTGTGCCGCTGTGTACCGGAAACCGACAAGAAAGGGGAAAGCATGGGGTCCAAACCAGTCAAGAAGCTCATGGTCGCCTGTGATCTGTCCGATTATTCCGCCCGGATCATGAACTATGCCGTAGGCCTGGCCGAAGAAGTGGGATGCGATCTTGTGGCGGTCAACGTGATCAACCAGCGGGATGTGGAAATGGTGGAAAGAGCGCTGACCGGCTACGGCAACTTCGTCGTAGGCGAATATATCGAAAA
>JAIPEL010000043.1 GCA_021737185.1 Desulfobacterales bacterium
TCATTCCGGGCTTGACAAGCCTGCCCCGGACTCCGATCCGGGGGAATCCATTCTTTTTTACTGGATCCCGGGTCTCCGCTTCGCTTCGCCCGGGATGACGGGCGGGGAAGTTTCACCTTTGATCAAACTGAACGCCTCGCGGTCAGCGGCGGGGCTTATGTGAAACTTCGGCCGAAGATTCTTGAATCTGGAATCTTGAATCCCGCCGATCAGAGGCAGGGCTTGTCTGAAACTTCCCCCTAAGCCAGAGGCTATAAGGCTAGGAAACTGGGAAGCCTGAAAGCGGAGACGCAGCCGAGCTGCTAAATAAAACTGAATGTGGTTCTCCTTAAGGCTCAAGCAACCTCCGGAGCCGGTGGAGGGACGCGCGCAGTCTAGTCCGCATTTCCACGACCAAATCCCAAGCACCAAAGACCAAACCTGGATGGCGTCATTCAATTTTTTTGAAAGGTTTCCTCAGGGGCCTCCTGTTTGGACATTGTCTTTTTGACGGCTGGGCGTGCGGTAAAAGGGGTTGCCCCGCAGCGAAGCGGTATTATGCTAATACATTATTCGCCGACATCGATTGACTTCGCAAGAAAGGAGAGATCCATGGACATCGAAAAACTGGCGGGAATCGCCCGCAAACTGGTGGCTGACGGAAAGGGCATCCTGGCTGCGGACGAAAGCAGCGGCACCATCAAAAAGCGGCTCTCGGGCATCGGCGTGGAATCGACCGAAGAAAACCGCCGTGCTTACCGGGGCTTGTTGTTTTCCACCGAGGGGGTCGAACGATATATCAGCGGGGTGATCCTGTTCGACGAAACCCTTCGCCAGTCATCGCAGGACGGCATCCCCTTTCCGGCGATTCTGGCCGAGCGGGGCATCATTCCGGGGATCAAGGTGGACAAGGGGGCCAAGGCCCTGGCCGGATTTTCCGGGGAAAAGATCACCGAGGGCCTCGACGGTCTGCGGGAGCGGCTGGCCGAATACCATCAGCTGGGTGCCCGCTTTGCCAAGTGGCGCGCTGTGATCACCATCGGAGAAGGCATCCCGAGCGACTTTGCCATGAAGGCAAACGCCCATGCCCTGGCGCGCTATGCCGCCCTCTGTCAGGAGGCCGGCCTTGTCCCGATCGTGGAACCGGAGGTGCTCATGGACGGCGGCCACGACATCGACCGATGCCGCCATGTCACCGCCGCCGCTTTGAAGCATGTATTTTCCGCGCTGTTCGATCATTGCGTCGCCTTGGAAGGGATGCTGCTCAAGCCGAACATGGTGCTGTCCGGTATGGACTGCCCGCAACAGGCCTCCGTGGAGGAGGTCGCTCAAGCCACGGTCCGCACCTTCCGGCAGGTGGTGCCGGCCGCCGTGCCGGGCATCGTTTTTCTTTCCGGCGGCCAGAGCAGCGAACTGGCCACCGCCCACCTTAACGCCATGAACGCGATGGACCAGGAGCACCCCTGGCAGCTGAGCTTCTCTTACGGACGGGCGCTTCAGGAGCATGCGCTGGCGGCATGGGGCGGCAAGAAAGAAAACGTGTCGGCGGCCCAGAAGGCCTTTTTCAAGCGGGCCAGGCTCAACGGCGCCGCCCGCTACGGCAGCTATCGTCCGAAGATGGAAAAAGAAGCGGCATGACCGCTTGTTTTTGACAAATCCGCCATAGAAAGCCTATAGCTGTTGCCTGAATGAAAACAATCCGGCCGAGGTTTCTGCCGCAGGCCATTTTCCAGCGGGATGCCATCGATGACGACGATTTCCCTGTTTAACACCCCGACCCGGAAAAAAGAGAAATTTACGCCGATCTATGAAGGAAAAGTCGGCCTCTACACCTGCGGCCCGACCGTATACAACTACGCCCACATCGGCAATCTTCGCACCTACATCTTCGAAGACGTGCTCAAGCGGGTGTTGATGTACAACGGCTATGAAGTCCGCCACGTGATGAACATCACCGACGTGGGCCATCTGACCGGCGACCGGGACATGGGCGAGGACAAATTGGAGGCCGGCGCCCGGCGGGAGGGAAAATCCGCCTGGGAAATCGCAGCCTTCTATACCCGGGCGTTTGAGTCGGACATGCAAAAACTCAATCTGCTGGCGCCGACGGTCTGGTGCCGGGCCACGGACGCCATTCCCGAGCAGATCGAACTGATCCGAACGCTTGAAAAAAAAGGCTACACCTACCGCACCTCAGACGGGATCTATTTCGACACCTCCCGCTTTGCCGGCTATACGAAGCTGTCCCACCAGAACCTGGACGAGCTCCAGGAAGGGGCCCGGGTGGAAAAAAACCCCGAAAAACGCAATGCCACCGATTTTGCCCTGTGGAAGTTCTCCCCGGAAGGGGTGAAGCGGCAGATGGAATGGGATTCGCCCTGGGGCACCGGTTTTCCGGGATGGCATGTGGAATGCTCGGCCATGAGCATGAAATTTCTAGGCGACCAGCTCGACATCCACTGCGGCGGCACCGATCACATCGACGTCCATCACACCAACGAAATCGCCCAGTCCGAGGCGGCCACCGGAAAACCCTTTTTCAACTACTGGATGCACGGGGCTTTTTTGATCATCGCCGGCGGCAAGAAAATGGCAAAAAGCGAGGGCAACTTTCTGACTTTGGACGCCACTTTCACCGACCGGAGCATCGAACCGCTGGTCTACCGGTTTGCCGCGTTTCAAACCCACTACCGAAAGCCCATGGAGTACAGTGAAGAAGCCGTGGAGGCGGCCCATAACGGCCTGCAGCACCTGCGAAACCAGGTCCGGCAGCTCATGGACCAGGCCAGCGACGACGCCGGCCGGATCGACCCGGGTTTCCGCACCCGCTTCACCGCCCGGATCAACGACGACCTGAATATGCCGAGGGCCCTGGCCGCGGTCCAGGTGCTGCTCAAGTCGGACCTGAGTCCGTCCGACAAGCTCGCGACGGTGCTCGATTTTGACCGGGTGCTGGGCCTCGACCTGGACCGTATCGGCGAGCCCGGAAAGCTGCCTGAAGAGATCCAAACCCTGGCCGAGCAGCGAAAAGCGGCAAGGGAAGCAAAAAGCTGGGCCGAATCTGACCGGCTGCGGGATGCCATCGAGGAAAAGGGCTATGTCGTTCAGGACACCAAAGAAGGGATGAAGGTGTTCAAACCATAGGCGCTGACGCGCCGAGGGAAGGCTGGGATGCTGGGACGCGCAGCGCCGCTACTGCCCGTAGATCGACACCCGGTCGATGGTGGAGATGAGCCGGTCAAGGGGCACCGGCTTGACCAGGTACTCTCCGGCAAAAGAGCCCCTTGCTTCGGATCGGCACTCCTTGTTGTCCAGAGCCGTAAGCATGATGACGGGGATCTCGTAAGTCTTCTCGTTGCCTTTGATCTTCTCCAGCACTTCAAACCCGTCCATACCCGGCATCATGATGTCCAGCAGCACCACGTCCGGCTTTTTCCGCTGCGTGATCTTAATGCCTGCCTGTCCGTCGACAGCCGTGAACACCTTGAAACGTCCGGTGTTTTCCAGGTTCATCTTGAGAAAGTGGGAAAAATCCTCTTCGTCGTCGATGATCAATATCTTTTTTTTCCGAATCATGGCCGGCACTCTTATCCTTATTCGACAGGCAGCGTGAGAATCACCCGGGTCCCTTTGCCGGATTCGCTTACAAACCGAAGATCGCCGCGGTGACGCTCGACGATTCCCTGGCTGACCGAAAGCCCCAGCCCCGTGTTCAACGATTTGGTCTTGGTCGTGAAAAAGGGTTCGAAAATCTTATTGAGCAGCTCCGGGGCAATGCCCGGCCCGGTGTCGGCGAACACCACCTGAACGAACCGCTTTCCGTCAGGGTGCCGGCCGTCTCCTGTTTCGATGGTCACCTTGCCGCCGCTCGTCATGGCCTCTGCGGCGTTGACCATGATGTTGATAAACACCTGCTTGATCTGATTGACGTCCATGGACAGGCGGTGGCTGACGTCGGCCGGCCGCTCCTCCACGGTGACGCGGCTGGACTTGAAATGATGTTCGACCAGGGTGAGGCTCTCGCGCAAAACATCCAGAAGATCGGCCTCCACGAATTCGGGCGGACTCTGGCGGGAAAAGTCGAGAAGACCCTCCACGATCTTGTTGGCCCGCAGGGCCGCTTTTTGAACTCGGGCGATGATGTCCGGGGCCATAGCCCGGCCGGAATCGCTTTTCAGCCCGGAGCTCAGCGTTTCCAGCCCCTGAAGAATGATGGCCAGCGGATTTTTGATCTCGTGGGCCACTCCGGCAGCCAGCACGCCGAAGGAGGCGATTTTTTCGGCTTGAAAGAGCTGCTGCTGGAGCTGCTCCACATTTCTCAGGTCATGGGCGATGCAGATGATGCCGAGAAGATTTCGCTTCGGTGCCTGGTCGTTGTACATGGCCGATGCCAGGAAGCTTACCGGGATGCGCTTGCCGGCCTTGCTCCGGTAGGCCTGGGACGGCTCTGTCACGATCCCGTTTCGAATCACCGATTCGAACAGCTCCTCTTCAAAGGAGACGGCTTCGAAAAAAAGCTGATCGATCTGTTTGCCGAAAAGCTCGTGGGGGGAAAACCCGAGCATGTCGCAGGTGGCGCGGTTGACGTAGCTGATGCTCAGGTCCGGCTTGAGGACGACAAGGGAGTCGGCCATGGTGTGTAAAATGTTCTCGTTATATTCCATGGCCTCTTTCAGGGCCCGTTCCACGGTCTTGTACTTGGTGACGTCGGTAATGATCACCAGCTTGGTGTTGACCGCCTCCATGGACAGGCACTGGAAAGTGACCTCCCGGTCGAACAGCGTAAGCGGCTCCCCTTCCCCGAGGCGGGACACTTCTCCGGGCGGCGTCTCCAGCAACGAGATGATTTGACGCTGCAACCGGCGCGGAAAAAACGCCGTAAATTTTTCCCCCAAAAAGCCGTCGGGTTCCACCTGGAAAAGACGGGCGGCCGTCGAATTGACGTAAACCACCTTTCCCTCCAGCACCTCGACAACGCCTTCGGGGATCGTCTCTAAAACGGTCTCCAAGTGGTGGCTCTTGGAGAGAAGCTCCTGGGTGATGCGCCGGACCGCCACCGTCTCGATGCCGCGGATTTCACGTCCCGGTATGGGCGTCCGGTCCGGATCGGATTCCCGAATCACCTCCCGGATATGGTCCTTCATCAGATCGAAAGGCCCCTTGGCGATGCAGGCGTCCGCCCCGATCCTCTGGTAATCGAATTCCTGCTCCACCACGGCCGCCGAGACCACCACCAGAAAGCAATCCTTCAGGTGGGGCATCTTCCGGACCAGCCGGCAGAGGTTGTCTCCGCCGATGTTCGGCATGATCAGATCCACGAAGACCACGTCGGGGGTCAGGGAGGCCAACATGTTCAAAGCGGAAAAGCCGTCTTTGGCCGTGGCCACCTTGTGGCCCTCCGCTTCGAGCATCCGGGTCATCTGGGTAAGGAGGATGGGGTTGTCGTCGACCACGAGAATGGTTTTTCCCATAATCTCTGTCCCGCTTCTGATAATGAAAACATCAAGGGATGGGGCAGCGCCCGGAACACCCGGGGAGCCGGATTTTTGACATGATTGACAGTCTATACGTATATGGGCGGAAAAAGAAATAGGAAGATCTCATGATTTTGATCCATGCGCGCCCGCGCATGAATCAGGCGTCAGTGGAGCCCAGTTGCAAGCGAAACGCCTCCAGGGCGCTCGGCAGAAGCCGTCGGATGAAGCCTTCCCGCTCCCGGGGCGTCAGGACCTCGTATCGATCGTAGTCCGGACGGCTGCGCGCCAGGGTGGGGGGATGCGTCCGGCAGCGCTCCCGGATCTTCTCGAAATCGGTGATCAGCGTCACCAGCGGACAATCGCCGGCGGAAAAAGCCGCCACCCATCCCAGCCGCCGCATCATCTCAAAACGCACCTGGTCGGCCAAAAACAGATGGATGTCGACCACCCGGAGCTGCTCATCCTTTTTAAGGGATGAAAAGTTTCTTTCCTCGCCCAGGTCAAGAACCGCCATGATCAAGTCGTAGTAGGCCCCGGCACTGCCTTCGCCGGGCTGCGCCAGCTTCATCAGGGTGTCGTCGGAAAGATCGCAAAGGCGCACCCCCCGTCCGAAACTCCGGGAAAAGCGCTTTTCCCAGGGCTGAAAGGCGCGCTTTTCCACCGCCTGGATCCGATACGATTCCAGATCGACGATTTTGCCCATGACCCTCCGTGTCCGCTTGCAATGAAAACCGACTCGCTCAAACCGGCAGGGTTCGCTGCGGCTTGCGGTCAAGCGACTCCCATGAAAGTCAAAGTCCGCGCCCTTGTCAAGAAATTATGGGGATTGCTTGTGGAGCGGTATTCCGGCAAACCCTCTCGGCGGCCGGAAAAGCCCGGCGACGGGATGTCTATGTGGTCACCTTCTCCTGGTCCTGCGAAACCCGATCGCCTTCCGGCACGAAAGCGGTGTCCATCGCCTCTTCGATCCGGTCGACCGGCACGAAGAGCATCGTGTTCCGGACCTCGTCAGGCAGGTCGTCCAGGTCCTTTTCGTTGCGCTGGGGCAGAATCACCGTGGTCAACCCGGCCCGGTGAGCCGCCAGGATCTTCATCTTGATCCCGCCCACCGGCAGCACGCGGCCCCGCAGCGTGACCTCCCCGGTCATTCCCACGTCGCCCCGGAGCGAACGGCCGGAGTACAGGCTGGCCATCGCCATCACCATCGCCAGGCCGGCGGAAGGGCCGTCTTTGGGGATGGCCCCGGCCGGCACGTGGAGATGGACGTCATAGACGGCGAAATCCTCGGCGTCGACCGCAAGGGTGTCTGCCTTGGAACGAACGTAGCTGTGGGCGATCTGGGCGCTTTCGCGCATGACGTCTCCGAGATGGCCGGTCAGGGTCAGCTTCCCCTTCCCCTTCATCCGCGTGGCCTCGACAAAGAGAATGTCTCCGCCGAAGGCGGTCACCGCAAGACCGGTAGCGATGCCGGGAATTTCGATGTTCTCGGAGTCTTCGGCTTCGAACCGCTCCTTTTTCAGAAACTCCCGCACCATTTCCGGCGTGACCAGCACATGGGACCATTCTTCTTCGGTTACTTTCACGGCGCACTTGCGGCAGATGGACCCGATCTGCCGTTCGAGGTTTCTGACGCCGGCTTCCCGGGTGTAGTCCCGTACGATCTTTTGCAGGGCATCTTCCGTGAAGCTGATCTCCTCATCGCGCAGCCCGTGCCAGCGAACCTGCCGCGGCACCAGGTGGCGCTGGGCGATCTTTACTTTCTCGTACTCGGTGTACCCATCGAGCTGGAGAATCTCCATCCGGTCTGCCAGGGCCGGCGGAATGGTCTCCAGCTGGTTGGCCGTAGTGATGAAGATCACTTCGCTCAGGTCAAAGTCGACGTCCAGGTAATGGTCCCGAAACGCGTGGTTCTGGGCGGGATCGAGCACTTCCAGCAGGGCGCTGCTCGGGTCCCCGCGCCAGTCGTTTCCGATCTTGTCGACCTCGTCGAGCATGAACACCGGATTCCGGGTTCCGGCCCGCTTGACGGCCTGGATGATCCGCCCCGGCATGGCGCCGATATAGGTGCGGCGATGGCCTCGGATCTCGGCCTCGTCCCTCATCCCGCCCAGGCTCATCCGGGTGAACTTCCGGTTCAGCGCCCGGGCGATGCTTTGACCGAGACTGGTCTTTCCGACGCCCGGCGGTCCGGCAAAACAGAGAATCGCCCCCAGCGGCTGATCCGGCCGGTCTTCATCGGGTTCGGGGACCCCGCGCTCCCTGGCCAGTTTTCGCACCGCAAGATATTCCACGATCCGTTCCTTGATCTCCTCGAGCCCGTAATGATCCCGGTCCAGCACCTGCCGTGCATGGTCGATATCGGTCCGGTCCTCGCTGGTTTCATGCCAGGGAAGCTCCAGGAGCCAATCCAGGTAGGTCTTGATCACCGAATACTCGGCCGATTGGGGAGACATGGCCGCCAGCCGCTTCAACTCCCGCTCGGCCTCTTTTTTGGCCTCCGGAGGCAGGTCCGCCTCCTCGAGCCGCTCGCGGTAGCCGTCGGCCTCGGATTGGTTCTCTTCGGATTCGCCCAACTCCTTTTGAATCGCCTTGAGCTGCTGGCGCAGATAATACTCCCGCTGGGCCTCTCCCATCTTCTCCTTGGCTTCGGACTGGATCTTGCGGCCGAGGCTCAGAACCTCCTTTTCCCGGGACAGATGCTCGATGAGCAGTCGGATCTTTTCCTTGACCGCATTTTCCTCCAACAGCCGCTGGGCCTGCTCGATCTCCATTCCCGCGTTGGTTGCCACCAGGTGGACCAGGTAGGCCGGGTCCTTGATCTGGGCGAGAAATTCTCCGGCTTCCTTGGGAAAATTGGGCGACAGGCCGACCACCTCCTGGGAAAGATCCCGGAGGCTTCTAAACAGGGCGTCCGTCTCCAGATCCTCGTCCCTTTCCTCCGGAGCGGGAGCGACTTTCGCTTTTAGATAGGGCGTGGCGCCGACCCAGTATTCGATGCGAAAGCGGGCCAGACAGCGAACGATCACCTGCAGGCCGTTTTCCGCATTGCCGGACACGTGATCCAGACGGGCGAGGGTTCCCACCTCATAGGTCTGACCCGGCTCCGGCTCCTTGATTTTCGGATCACGCATGGCCACCAGGCCGACCAGCCGGTCGCCCTTGAAGGCTTCCTGAACCAGCTTGACCGACCGATCGATGCCCACGGCCAGGGGAAGCACGGTTCCGGGAAAGGCCACCGTATTTCGAAGCGGCAGAATCGGAAGCTCCTCGGGGAGATTTTCGTAGCCGGCGTCCTGTTCGCCCGCGCCGGCATCGCCGAACATATTGATACGATCCTTCATAATTCACCTTTCCATGTGATTGGCAATGCAACGGGAAGTCGAAAAACGTCTTCTCTCGAAACGTTTTTTTACCAAGCGCTCTATGGCAAAGCGGTTGTCCATGATATGTTCCCGTCGCATTACTTATTGTCTGTTAAAATTAAAAATAATTATACTTTTTTTAATGTAAAGCGGTTTTGCATCAAAATCCCGGAATCACGGCTTCAATGAAAAAGAAACCAGTCACCGGCTGGTTGTCAACTCAACGGGACACGATTGGGGTGTAGAGATCCGGGCCCGGAGGACCCGGCTTTGGGTTAAACCCGGAGGGCATGAATCCCTGTAGTTGTCCTAAATCCGAAATTCGAATATTTCGTGCTTCGAATTTTTTCGGTTCGGGCTGAAAGGCAGAGCCAATTGCCTCTGTCCTGGTCCTGAGGACCAAGATTGTGAAACTGCATTCAATTCTGGAGCATGTTGTCTTGGCGAATCGGTCACTTTCCATGGGCCTGCCGGTCCATGCAAATGAGTTGCACAAGCGCGGAATCTGCACTATGGTTGGCGCGCAACCAACCTGTGACAAAAAAAGCCGGATCAGCCTGAAAGAGTTCACCATGGATCGGGCTTGCGCGGTTTTGCCCATGGAGCGGCGCGGAAAGTGAAAAAAATCTATCGCCATATAGCGGTGCTTTTGTTCTTGGTGCTGGGGGCGTCGGTCGGGGCTACGGTCGAGGCGAAAATGACGGTCTTTGCCAGCATATTGCCCCAGCGCTACTTTATCGAACAGATTGCCAAAGACCGCGTCGAAGTCCGGATCATGGTCGAACCCGGCGCCAGCCCGGCGACTTATGAGCCCAAGCCCCGCCAGCTGGTCGAACTCACCGAGGCCGCCGCCTATTTTGCCGTCGGCGTTCCGTTTGAAAGGGCCTGGCTGCACAAAATCGCCGCCGCCAATCCGGCCATGAAGGTGGTTCATACCGACCGGGGGATCGAAAAGATCCCCATGGCCGCCCACCACCATGGAAGCGGTTCCCACCGCGAAAACGCCGACCCTCATGCCCACGGCATCCCGGACCCGCATATCTGGACCTCCCCTTCCCTGGTCATGATCCAGGCCAGGAACATTTTTGCGGCCCTGGTGGAAATCGATCCCCCCCACCTCGACATCTATGCGGAAAATTATCGGGCATTTGTCCAAACACTGGTTGAACTCGACACGGAGCTGATGAAGATGTTTTCCCGCAAAGGACGCAACGATCGCTTCATGGTGTTTCATCCGTCCTGGGGGTACTTCGCCCAGGCCTACGGACTGACCCAGGTGCCGATCGAGATCGAGGGAAAAGCGCCCAAGCCGGCGCAGATCAGGGCGCTGATCGAATATGCCCGTAAAACCGACACCCGGGTCGTTTTCGTTCAGCCTCAATTTTCGACTCAACAAGCTGAAGTCATCGCCCGGGAAATCGACGGCAGGGTGGTATTCGCCGATCCGCTGGCCCCGGACTGGGCCGCCAACCTGCGCATGCAGGCCCGGGCGTTTCGGGCTGCGATGGAATAGAAATGGTTTCAACACCAAGGCGCTGCAACCATTTCTTTAAAAAGGTTCATTCGAGCGGGGCCTCTGGGGCGTCCAGATTGATCAAATATGAAACTTATGTCGAAGCCCCTGACGGTGGAGGGACGCGCTCTGTCGCGTCCATGTTGCCAGCAATGACTCAATACCGGCCACGACGGAGCGTGGCCCTCCAACCTCCAAAATCCAAGGCGGGGGCAGGTCAGTTATTGCCGCCGGCCTCGGTCGAAGTTTCACATGAGTACGACAATTCGTTGAAAGCTTTCATGGAAATCTTGAAATGACGGATAGAGCGGAGGAAGAGCCGGCCATCGACATTCGGCGCCTGTGGTTTTCCTACAACGGCCAGGTGGTTTTGAAAGATGTCTCTTTGCAGGTGGCCCGGGGAGAATTCATGGCCATGATCGGCCCCAACGGCGGCGGGAAGACGACCCTGCTGAAAATCATGCTGGGCCTGCTGGAACCGGATCGGGGAGAGGCCAGGGTGCTGGGCCTTCCGCCGAAAAAGGCCGCTCCCCGCATCGGGTACGTGCCCCAGGATGTACACATCAACAAGGAGTTTCCCATCACGGCGCTCGATGTCGTGCTCATGGGCCGCCTCTGGAAGAAAAAGGGGTGGGGGCGCTATTCCAAGGAAGACCGCTTCAAGGCGCACCAGGCATTGGACCAGGTTCAGATGGGCGCTTTTTGCAGCCGAAGAATCGGAGAGCTTTCCGGCGGACAGCGCCAGCGGGTGCTGATCGCCCGTGCCATGGTCTCATCGCCCGAGGTGCTGATCCTGGATGAACCGATCTCCAGCATCGACACCCGGGGGCAGGCTGAATTTTACGATCTTCTCAAGGCGCTCAATGAATCGGTTACCATTGTCATGGTCAGCCACGACATGATGGCCCTTCATCAGCACGTGGAATCGGTCGCCTGCGTCAACCGTGACGTGCACTACCACGGAGCGGCGGAAATCACGGATGAGATGCTCGACATGTACGAATGCCCGGTGGAGATCGTGGCCCACGGCGTCCCGCACCGGGTGCTGAAAAGCCACAAATAAAATCGCTGCGCGCTTTTATAAGAGGCGGCTTCGCCGCCTGGAAAAAGGCTGAAAGACTAGAAGAAAAGGTATCGGTACAGAGTTTTGGTGGCTCCCTGCGCGGGCTGGCATTACGAGCCGTGTGCTATTATGACCTTGTAGTTGAGCGGCGCAGCCGCTCCTAATAAATACGCGTCAGCGGATTTATCTATGCTCGAAGCCCTGCAGTTCGAATTCATGCGAAACGCCCTTTTGGCGGGGCTGATGGCCAGCATCATCTGCGGAGTCATCGGCACGTTGGTGGTGGTCAACCGCATCGTCTTTCTTGCCGGCGGCATCGCCCATGCCGCCTACGGCGGGATCGGGCTCTCTTTTTTCATGGGGTGGCCCTACCTGGCGGGAACCGTCGGCTTCTCCCTTGTCGCCGCCCTGGTCATGGCAATGGTCACCCTGCGCCTCAGGCACCGGGCCGACACCGTCATCGGCGTGATATGGGCGGTGGGCATGGCCACCGGAATCATTCTGATCGATCTTACGCCGGGGTACAACGTCGACCTGATGAGCTACCTCTTCGGAAGCATTCTGGCGGTGCCCAGTGCCGACCTTTACCAGATGTTCGCCGCCGGCGTAGTCATCCTGGTCATTTTGTTTTTTTACTACAAGGGATTTCTGGCGATGTCCTACGATGAGGAGTTTGCCAGACTCCGGGGAGTCCCTGTAGGACTTCTTTACTTTCTGATGATCGCAATGGTCGCCGTTTCGGTGGTGATCACCATCCGGGTCGTGGGACTGATTTTGGTCATCGCACTGCTGACCATCCCGCCCTTCATCGCCGAAAAATACTCGGGCTCTCTGGCTTCGATGATGGCGATCGCGGGGCTTTTGAGCGCCGTCTTCACCTACTGCGGCCTGTGGCTGGCCTACAGCGCAAACCTGACTTCCGGGGCGGCCATTATCATGGTGGCCGGCGCCGGCTTCTTTGCCTCCATGCTGATCGAAAAGATCCGCGCGGCAACCCGCCGGAAAAAGAACCAGCAAACGGCAAACGCGGGCTCTGCTCCCCCATAGCGGGAGGCCTGAAGAAGCCCCTATAGGGATTGTCATATTTTCGTTCCATCTGAGAGAGCTTGATATGCACTGGCGCCCCGCGAACTCAAGCTCATAGATCGGCTGTTTGACAATCCCTATATGTAAAACAAGAACCATTTAGAGCGCTTGGGGTGCGGCTTATAGAACTGAATCGATGCGCTCAATCAAGCGTCAATCCTTGCTATCGGAACGTTATTTTGACAAGCGCTCTAAGGCGAAGATCATGTGCCGCAACTGCAACTACACGGAAATGCTCCAGACGGCAGGCCTCAGTCCCACGGCAAAGCGGCTGAAGGTTTTCGAATGCGTCGGAAACAGCGACAATCCCCTCAGGGCCCAGGAGATCCACGATGCCCTTCGGCAAACAGGAGAGATCAACCGGGTAACCGTCTATCGCATTCTGGATCTTCTCGTCGAACGGGGCCTGATCGAAAAAATGAGCAGCGGCGATCGCTCGTTTCACTTCGGCCTGGCCCCGAACGAAAATCACAGGCCCCATCCCCATTTTCACTGCCGCCGGTGCGGCAGCCTGGAATGCCTCCAGCCCGAAAGCCTGCCCGTCGACCTCCAGGCGCTGCAAAAGAGCCACCCCGGCAGAATCGAGGCCGTGGAAATCCGGGTGAACGGCATCTGCAAGCGCTGCCTGCACCGGGGAACCGAGCCGGAGCTGCATCGCCCCTGACCGCCCCGCTCCGCAAACGCCACGAATCAACATTGCCTGCGCCAGGCATTCTAACGGAAGAGAATTCTGGTGATCCCTGTATTTTGTCGAAGAGAGGCAGATTGTCGAGAAGGAAGGCGACAGCCCCAAAAGTGTATGGGGGGCTTCTTTCGAAGCCCCCCATACGGTCATGGAGAAAGGAGGGGAGAGGCTGATGCCACTCGATTTTTGTCTACCATACCACTTTGTGGCATGTCAATATTTTTTTTAAATGCACCCCCCCGTGGATCAATCCGCGTCTGCTTTCCGCGAAAAAGATTGATTTTATGTCACATTGTGGTAACGAATCCGATCATATGAATCCGGAAGAATTTTCCAGAATCCGAGTCTATCTGAAAAAAACGCAGCGGCAGCTTGCCGCGCTGCTGGGCGCGTCCGTCAAGGCGGTGCAAAGCTTCGAGCAGGGGTGGCGAAACATCCCGCCCCACGCCGAGCGGCAGATGCTCTTTTTGCTGGCCGCCGCCGCACCGGAAAGCAACGACAAATCCTGCTGGCAGATCCGCAAATGCACCGGAGCCATGAAACGGCAGTGCCCGGCCTTCGAATTTCATCAGGGACGCCGCTGCTGGTTCGTCAACGGGACCTTCTGCCGGGGAAAAGCGGCGGCAAGCTGGCCGGAAAAAATGGCCGAGTGCCGCGAATGCCCCTTTTTTCTCTCCGCGATGCCCGAAGGAGTCCTTCTTCCCCACCCATAGCCGGCGGGCGATATCAACAATAGGGTCTTAAATCTTCAGCATTCTATAAGCGTCGAACTGGATAATAAATATTTAATGGGCGACCCTTGTCGTTTCCACGAGAGTATAAATGTGTCATTTGGACGCAGAACTCAGACTTTCAACATACTGAAGATGTAGAATATTTCCAAACATAAGGAAAAAAGATGAGCGGCGAAAACAAATCGATTCATGAGTTTGATTTTAAATTAATCTGCGAATATTTTTCCAGCATAGAACGGCAAGGGCCTGGGAGCCCCGAAGCAACGATTAAGGCTTTGAGCTTTATCGGCAGCCTGACAAATGGTTCAAAAATTGCTGATATTGGTTGTGGAACCGGTGGTCAGACGATGGTGTTGGCTGAACATGCGCCGGGGCACATTGCAGGCATTGATTTGTTTGCCGACTTTATCAATATCTTCAATGTCAACCGCCGGAAGCTGAATCTCCAGGATAGAGTGTATGGCATTGTTGGTTCAATGGATAATCTTCCTCTTCGGAATGAAGGGTTGGATTTAATCTGGTCGGAAGGAGCAATCTATAACATCGGGTTTGAACGTGGCCTGAACGAATGGCATAAGTTCCTGAAGATCGGAGGCTTTATTGCCGTTTCAGAGGCATCGTGGTTCACTGAAGAGCGCCCTGCCGAAATCGATGAGTTTTGGAAAGATGCCTACCCGGAAATTGATGTCATTTCAAATAAGGTCGAACAAATGCAAAAAGCCGGATACATTCCGATTGCTACTTTCGTGCTGCCTGAAAAGTGCTGGACCGAACATTTTTATGTTCCGCAAGTTTCCGCGCAGGAAAAATTTTTGAAAAAATACGCAGGCAATGAAACTGCCGGAGAACTCGTAGAAAATCAACGGCATGAAGCTGAATTGTATTATAAGTACAAAGAGTTTTACGGCTACGTTTTCTATATAGGGAAAAAGATTTATAGGGATTGTCATATTTCCGTTCCGTTTGAGAGAGCTTGATATGCACTGGCGCCCCGCGAACTCAAGGTCATAGGTCGGCTGCTTGACAATCCCTATATGACAAAAAAACGTCTGTTCGGATGGGACCCTTTTATTCCGCACGGATCCACCATCCAACAGCCAGGATCCAGCATCCAGGATCCAACAAGCAGCATCCAGTCTACCGCCAGACCCGGTAAAAATGGTGCACCGGACCGTGGCCGCGGCCGAAACGGTATCCGGCGCCGGCCCGGAGCGCCTCGGTGAGATAGGCCTTGGCCTTTTGAACGGCGCCTTCGATCCCCTCTCCTGCCGCCAACCGCGCGGCAATCGCCGATGACAGCGTGCATCCGGTGCCGTGGGTGTTTTTCGTTTCGATCCGCCGGCCCTCGATCCACAGCATCCGATCCTCTTCGGCAAGAAAGAGCAGGTCGTCGCTACGCTCCGATTCGCCGTGGCCGCCCTTGATCAGCACGCTCCTACTCCCGAATTCGGCCAGGGCCAGGGCCGCGGCCTCCATCTCCTGCGGCCCGGAAATGGAGCGGCCGAGCAGGACCTCGGCCTCGGGAAGGTTCGGCGTCACCACCGTCGCCAGGGGAAACAGCTCGGCGGTGAGCGCCTCGACGGCCTCGTCCTGCAAAAGGCGGTCCCCGCTCTGGGCCACCATCACCGGGTCGACCACGATGTTTGCGGCCTTGTGGCGCGTCAACTCGCGGGCCACCGCCGCGATCAGCTCGGCCGAGTAGAGCATCCCGATCTTGACCGCATCGACGCCGATGTCCGAGAGCACCGCGTCAATCTGGGCCGCGGCAAATTCAGGGGGAACCGGGTGAATCCCGGTCACGCCCCGGGTGTTTTGGGCGGTCAGCGCCGTGATCGCGGTCATGGCAAACCCGCCCAGCGCCGAAATCGTCTTGATGTCGGCCTGGATCCCGGCCCCGCCGCCGCTGTCGGAGCCGGCAATGGACAGGACGGTGCGGTATCGCCTTGTGATTTCACGATTTGTGTTGGTCATTGGGCCGAATCCTTCTGATTTGAAACGCATTGAACGAGGATCGGAATCGGTCGGATCCGTCGGATCGGTCGGATCGGACCGATAGACCGCGGCGCTCCCTTGAAATCGCCTTCCTAATCTGACTGCGTAAAATGATTCCACCCCGTCTTTTCCAGGGGAATCGCCCGTCCATCCCGGCCCACGACCTCGAAGATGCCAGGTGCCACTACCTCTCCGATCCGGTGAAGGGGCCGGCCGAAGGCCTCGGCAAAGGCGGTGCAAACCTTGTCCGCCGCATCCGGGGAAATGGTGCACAGCAGGCAGTAGTCTTCGCCGCCGGTCAGGGCCCAGACGGCGGGATCACCGCGGTCAAATCTCGTGCAGAACGTTTTCAGCGCGTCGGAAACAGGGATTTTTTCGGCAAGCAGCCGGACGCCGACGCCGCTTTCTTCGGCGATGTGCCCGATGTCGCTGCTGAGTCCGTCGCTCACGTCGATGGCCGCGGTAACGCCCCCGGCAGCGGCAAGCATCCGGCCTTCGTCGAGATGCGGCTGCGGCCGCACATGGGCCCGCCGCAGCATCGACCATGGTTCTTCACCCGTGTCGACGCCGTCGATCAAAAGCTGAAGCCCGGCCCGGCTGTCGCCCAATTGGCCGGTGGCGCATACGATGTCGCCGATGCGGGCGCCGCTTCGAAGCAGCAGCTGCGCTTCCGGAACCGATCCGATCACGGTGACGTTGATCGTCAAATCGGCCTTGGACCCGGTGGTATCCCCGCCGAGAATGTTGACCCGGTACTTTCCGGCCAGCTTCTTCATCCCTTCGTAGAATCCGTCCAGATAGGCCAGCGGGCAGTCCTCGGGAATCGCCAGGCTCACGATCGCCTCCCGGGCCGTGCCTCCCATAGCGGCAATGTCGCTCAGGTTGACGGCCAGGGACTTGTGGCCCAGCTCCTCGCCCGAAATCCGGTCCCTGAGAAAGTGAACCCGCTCCACCAAAAGATCGGCGGTGACCAGGCCGAGGCGGTCCGGCTCGGGCCGGAAGACGGCCGCATCGTCGCCGATCGCCTTGACCACCCCTTCGGGCCGGACCAGGCAGTCCGCCTGGATCCGCCGGATAAAGCCGAATTCTCCAATCTGTTTCAGGCTCACATCTCCCTCACTTTGGCTTCCGCCACGATCCTGGACAGTTCCCGGGCGGCCGTCTCCGGATCGTCGGCCGAGACGATGGCCGACACCACCGCGATACCGTCTGCCCCGTGCCGTATCGCCTCTGCGGCATTGCCGGCATTCAGGCCGCCGATGCCGACCAGGGGAAGGTCGACCGCCTCCCGGATCTGCCGGAGCCCTTCCAGGCCAAGGGCCGCGACCGTGTCGGTTTTGGTCGGTGTGGCATAGATGGGGCTCACCCCGAGGTAGTCTGCCCCGGCCTTTTCCGCCGCCACGGCATCGGCCACGGATTCTGCCGAAATCCCGATGATCTTGTCCGGCCCCAGGATTTTTCGGGCCATGTCGATGGGCATGTCCTTCTGGCCGAGGTGAACCCCGTCGGCGGAGACGGCCAGGGCCACGTCGATGCGGTCGTTAACGATCAACGGAATGCCCCGGGCCTCGAGCAGGCGGCGGACCGCCAGCGCCTCTTTGACGAAGTCCCGGGTTTCGGCCCCCTTTTCCCGGAGCTGGACCACCGTCACCCCGCCTCGAACCGCCGCGGCCACCACTTCTATCGTGGGCCGTCCCCTGGAAAGGCCCCGATCGGTGACCAGGTAAAGCCCATAGTCGACGGTTTCCGGCTTCATCGATCCTCTCTGATGCGGACCCCGGCCCGGAGTCTTTCCGGGTCGATGGTGAACAGGGCGTCGATCAAGGAAACGGCATAGCTTCCCGGAGCGGCGGCGCTGACCGAAGCTGCCTCGCCGGCCAGCCCGTAAAAGGCCAGGGCGGTTGCCGCGGCACTGAGCGGATCGTCGTCTACGGCCAGAAAGGCGCCCACCAGGGCGGTTGCCGTGCACCCGGTGCCGGTGACCATGCCCATCATCGGGTGGCCGTTTTCCACCCAGATCGTGCGCTCTCCGTCGGTGACCAGATCTTCGGGGCCGGTAATGGCCAGCACGGTGCCGAGATAACCGGCAATGGCGCGGGCCGCGTCTTTCGCATCGGAAACCGAGTGGACCGCGTCCACTCCCTTGGTGCCGGCGGCCCCTTTGCCCAAGGCGAGCACTTCCGAGGCGTTGCCTCGGATCACCGAGGGCGTCGCCTCGGCGATCAGCCGCCGGGCGGTCTCCGTGCGAAGGGTGGTGGCCCCGGCGCCCACCGGGTCGAGAACGATCGGCTTTTTCAGGGACCCGGCCTTGCCGGCGGCCCGGATCATGGCGGCTACCCAATGCTCGTCCAGGGTGCCGATGTTGAGCACCAGCGCCCCTGCGATGGCGACCATCTCCTCCACCTCGCCGGCCGCGTGGGCCATGACCGGAGAGGCTCCCATGGCCAGCAGGGCGTTTGCCGTGGTGTTCATGACCACGTAGTTGGTGATGTTGTGAACGAGCGGCTTTTTCTCTCTTACCCGTGCCAGATTTCTGGCGGCGTTTTGGGCAAAATCGGTCATGACTTTTCTCTCCATTTAATTGAAACTTTTGGGAATCGCTCACTTTTGCTGGGATGCTGGGAGGCGAGGAGGCTTTAAAAAATGAGCACCGCACCTCTTTCCAACTCTCGGTCGAAGCCGGGGTTTTGCGTAGGGCACGACCTCCGTATCGTGCCGCACGGAACGGCACGGAGGCCCTTCGACTGGGCTCATGACAAGCCGTTCCCTACATAGGCAGAGGCTTCATGAAAAGTTTCCTTCTTGATCAAACTGGCCGATAAAGCCAAAAGATTCGTATAAAATTCCTTCAGGTGAATCTTGAACTTGGAATCTTGAATCCGCCCGGCCGGCAGCCCGGAGGGCCTCAGGGCGCCGGCGCAAAAACAAAACGGCCGACTCTTTTCGAGGGGCGGCCGCCGGTGAATACCTGATTTTCTTTTCCCTGCGCTGGCATTACCCAGATCAGGTTCTGCGGGTATGATCTCAGGCCGCTACCGCCACCCCGAAAGAATCACTCGTTTTGACTTGACCGAAACGTATCGCCGGTTCAGCGATCTGTCAAGGCTCGCACAAGGTTTCCTTTCCTTGCTTTTGGGTTGAAAATCGGATATTTGCCCGGTATCTGGTTTATGATGAAGATCGAGGCCGTTTGGGCAGATGTTTGCGCCCCATCGGCGGCGGTCCTGCCATCGAAAGAAGCTTCCATGAAACAGACCGCAATTTCCCGATGCCCTTGGGCCGGTGCAGACCCGCTCTATATCCGCTACCATGACGTCGAGTGGGGCGTGCCGGTCCACGACGACCGCAGGCTGTTCGAATTTCTCATCCTCGAAGGCGCCCAGGCCGGGCTGAGCTGGCTGACGATCCTCAAAAAAAGAGAGAATTACCGCCGGGCGTTCGAGCGATTCGAACCGGAGAAAGTGGCCCGATATGGGGAGGCGAAAATCGCCCGGCTCATGTCCGATCCGGGCCTGGTGAGAAACCGGCGGAAAATCGAGGCGGCGGTAAAAAACGCCCGGGCTTTTCTTCACGTCCGGGAGGCTTTCGGCAGCTTCGCCCGCTACATGTGGCAGTTCACCGACGGCAGACCGGTCCAGAATCGGTGGGAAAATATGGCGCAGGTGCCGGCCCGCACGCCCGCATCCGAAGCCATGAGCCGCGACCTGAAGCAGCGGGGGTTTTCCTTCGTGGGCCCGACGATCTGCTATGCCCACATGCAGGCCGTCGGCATGGTCAACGACCACCTGATCGGCTGCTTCCGTCACCGGGAAGTGGCCGGCCTCGAAAGAACGGGCAGCGATCATATCCGCCCTGAATGAACCCTCCGAAAGGAAAGGAGGCACCGTGGAAGAGCCGAGAAGCCGCAAACCCGGGCCGTACTGTGTTTTTTGCGGGGAGCGACATCAGGTCGGCTTCGTTTCCACGAGGTTGGCCGGAACAGACGGCGTCTCCCTGGAAACTGCCAAGTGGGCCGAGATCTTCGAACAGGAAGGATTTGAATGCTTCTACTTTGCCGGGGAAATCGACCGCCCTCCGGAAGTCTCCTTCCAGGTGCCCGAGGCGCATTTCATGCATCCGGAAATCCGGAATATCTATAAGCACTGCTTCGGCGTCAAGTTGCGCAAGCGCGCCGTCACTGCCAAAATCCACCAGATTGCCGAACAGCTCAAAGCCGAGCTCTACCGATTCATTCACAAGTTCGGCATCGACCTTCTGGTGCCGCAAAACGCGCTGGCCATCCCCTTGAATATCCCCCTGGGCCTCGCCATCACCGAGGTCATCGCCGAAACCGGCATTCCGACCATCGCCCATCATCACGATTTTTTCTGGGAACGGAAGCACTTCTTGAGAAACGCGGTCTGGGATTTTCTGAACATGGCCTTTCCGCCGCACATGCCCCAGATCAAGAACGTCGTGATCAACTCTTCGGCGGACAACCAGCTCAGCCTCCGTACCGGGATCTCGGCCCATATCATCCCGAACGTCATGGATTTCGACAACCCGCCGGCCCCACTGGACGAATACGCCGCCGACGTCCGCCAGTCCCTGGACATCGCCGAAGACGATCTGCTGATTTTGCAGCCGACCCGGGTGGTCCAGCGCAAGGGAATCGAGCACGCCATCGAACTGGCCCACCGTCTGGGCCCCAAAGCAAAGCTGGTGATCTCCCATGCCTCCGGAGACGAAGGATACGGATACGAGCAGCGGGTTCGGGAGTACTCCAAGATCCTGAAGGTGGACACCCGGTTCGTGTCGAAGATCATCAACGAAAAGCGCGGATATACCGAAACCGGCGAAAAGATCTACACCCTTTTCGACATCTATCCCCACGCCGATCTGGTGACCTATCCATCCGACTTCGAAGGGTTCGGCAACGCGTTTTTGGAGGCAATCTATTTCAAAAAGCTGATCGTGGTCAACGCCTACTCCATCTATTCCACGGACATCAAGCCGAAGGGGTTTGACGTGATCGAGATCGACGGATATGTCAACCGGCGAGCCGTCAAGCTCACCCGGGAAGTGCTTTCAGATCCGGAGCGGCGAAAGAAGATGGTGGAGAAAAATTATCAGATCGCCTCGACCGTTTATTCCTACAGCGTTCTTCGCCAGAAGCTGCACGATCTCATCTTCGAGAGCCTGGCGTGCCGGCCGGGCAACCTCCTTTCCTGATAAAATCGCTAACGCGGTGTTAGGGTTCCTTTGGATTGAGTTCGTATGCCGGCATCAAATTATCCATTTCGCGGCATGATGAATCCAGGGCTCCCGAAAGAGAGGCTCTTTCCGATGAATGTTAAGTCAGCGCTGCGGCAGGCGGCCAAAGAGGGGCTTGTCCGGGGATGGCGCAGCTACCTGTGGCTGATGAAAATCGTGGTGCCGCTGTCGGCCGCCGTGGCGCTGATCGAATACAGCGGCTGGCTATACCGGCTCGACGGGGTGCTCAGCCCTGTATTGGGGCTGATGGGCCTTTCCGCCGCGGCGGCGGTTCCCCTGCTGGTGGGCCTGTTCGCCGGCATATACGGGGGCATCGCGGCAATGACCGCCCTTCCGCTGCACCTGACCGAGCAGACCCTCATCGCCGTTTTTTTGCTGATCTCCCACAACCTGATCCAGGAAAGCATCATACAGGACCGCTCGGGGCTCGCATTCTGGAAGGCCGCCGTCTCTCGGCTGGCCGCATCGGTGGCAGCGGTTGTTGCGGTGTCCTGGGTTCTGAATGCGGCGCCTGTTGAAAACCCGGCCGGCTCCGCAGCGGATGCGCTGCGGCAGCCTTTCGGCGCTTTTGCAGTTGGCTGGACCGCCTCGATTGCGCTTCTTGCCGCCAAAATGTTCGCCATTCTTCTTCCGCTGATGGTCATCCTGGAGGTCACCAAAACGATCGGGGGAATCGAAATTCTGGTGCGGCTGGTCGCCCCCCTGCTGCGGATGCTGGGCCTCAAGCGGCAGGTAGGGATCCTGTGGCTGACCGGCGCCGTATTCGGCCTCACCTATGGGGCGGCGGTCATCGTGGAAGAGGCCAGAAACGGGCGCTTTTCGGATCAGGACCTGGAAGAGCTGCATCTTTCCGTCGGGATCAACCACTCCATTATCGAAGATCCGCTGCTGTTCATGGCACTGGGCATCGCTCCGGTGTGGCTGTGGGTGCCCCGGCTGGCCGCCGCGCTGGCGGCCGTTTACCTGCGTCGGGCCCTGGCAGCGGCGCACCGCCGTCTTTCCGGGCTTTTGTCCTCCCATCGCTGATCGCCTCAGGGCGCGTTTTCCGGCGCAGCCGCGGCATTCATCGCGGCAAATATCCGCTCCTGTTCGTCGAGAATCTCTTCCAAAACGGCAACCGTGGTCATGGGGTTCATGATCACGGTGCGAAGCACGACAATCTGTTCGTTGTTCGTCGCCGGCCCGGACAGGGTCGTCCGGGAGACGAAGCTCTTGCCGGCCTCCCGCTGGCGTCGCTGCAGATCCCGGTTGATCCGGTTCAGCCGTTCGTTGATCGCCCTTCTTTCTTCCTGCCCGCAGCTTTCGAGCCGCTGCTGCAGCCGCCGGGAGCAGAGCCGGTAGGTGAGAATGTTCAGCTCCGGTGCGGTGATCAGCTCAAAGTCTTTTCTTTTCTCGATCGCCGCGGCAAACGCTTTTGCCGTCTCGATGCCGTGGTCGATGAGCAGTGCGTAGCCTTCGGCGCCCATGATCCTCAGGGCACAGTCGAGCATCAGGGAAGTCGCCTCCCGGGAACCGGAGATCGAACGGATCCCTAAGTCCACCGATCCGGGGCGATTGATGTAGCGGGCATGGTAGGCCACGGCATCGAGGGCGGTCGGGTCCCGAAAAAAGACCATGCCGCTGGTCATCGGCATGTAGAACTGCTTGTGGCCGTCGATGGCCACCGAATCGGCCTTTTCGATGCCGGATAAAAGACCCCGGAAGGCGCCGGACAGCAGGGTGGGACCGCCCCAGGCCGCATCCACGTGGAAATGAATGCCGTGCTCGGCGCAGATCTCGGCCATCGGCTCCAGGGGGTCGACGGTTCCGGTTTCGGTGGTTCCGGCAATGCCGACGATCGCCAGCACGGCCGTTTCAGATCCCGGCCGGGTCAGGTCACGAACCGTTTCGGCCAATTTGTCCAAATCGACCCGCCAGCCGCTGTCCATCTCCACTACCACCAGCTGTTCATTGCCGATGCCCAGCAGCCCCGCGGCCTTGCGAAGCGAGTAATGCCCCAGCCGGGATGCCAGCACCACGCAGCGCCGCACCCCCTTGTGCCGATAAGCGGCATGAACGCCTTCGACTTCGATGCCGGCAAAGCCCGGGCCCGGCGCAAAAAGCCGGTTTCTGGCCGCCCACAGGGCCGTGAAGTTGGCCAAAGTCCCGTTTTCGGTAAATGCACCGAGCATCGTCTCCGGGTGCTGCACATGCCGTGCGTAGAACCCGGCCTCCCGCTGAAACACCATCCGGTGGATCTTTGCCAGCACCTGTTTTTCGATGACTGACAAGATCTTGGAGGTTTCCAGCTTGACCACGTTCTGGTTGAGTGCGGCGACAATGGTGCGAAGGTGAACCATGAAAAAAGGAATGGCAGAGGTCATGTGACCGACGAAGTACGGGGAGGACACGTTGACCGCGTGGGGAGCGACCTCTTCGATCAGTTCGGAGATGATCTCGTCGAGCTTTTTTTCGGGCGCCGGGGAAATCGAAGCGTCGCTGTAAGCTTCGGCCAGCTCCTTGAGGGTCCGCTCCCGGGTCACGCCCACGTGGGAAGCCAGAAAATCATGAAGCCCGAAGAGGATCTGCTCCATGTATTTGGTCAGCACCGCCCGGGAGGCTTCGTCCTCCGGGCGGATGAAGGTCCGCATCAGGTGCTGCCAGTCGGCCACCAGGGGAGGACGGCTGTCTTTGCCTTGGTGTTGTTTCATGTGGAATCTGGTTTCAAGTTTCAGGTTTCAGGTTCCAAGCGCTATTGCCCGTGCTTTTGAAACTTGAAACCTGAAACTTGAAACCCTTTTTTTTGCTCCTGCTTTTAAAACAGCTTCTTCGTCAACTCCGCCATCTGACGTCCGTAGCGAATGCATTCGTCCTCGGCCCGTTCGTCCGGGGCGCCCACGGCCACCGGGCCGTAGTGGCTCCCTTTCTGGAACCCCTGGACCACCATGCCGTGAATCAGCCAGGCCTGAAGAATGCTGGCAATGGTCGTTTCATTGCCGCCGCCGATCCCGCCGCTTGAGGTAAAGGCGCCCCCCACCTTGCCGACCATCTTTCCAAAGTATTTGACGCTCCGATCGATCAGGTCCTTGACCTCGGCGGCCATGACGCCGAAGTAGGTGGGGCTGCCGAAGATGAGGCCGTCGGCCTGGCGCATATCGTCGATGCCGGTCTCGGCGATTTTCTGAAGCACGACCTCGACCCCGTCCACCGAGGCTGCCCCGTCTCGGATCTTTTCCGCCATCTTGCGGGTGTTTCCCGATCGTGAATAGTAGCTGATCAAGACTCTGGCCATCTTTTTTCCTTTCATCGTCTCCAAAGTGAGTTTATTGGGGTTTGGGCCGTCTGTAGCATATCCGGTGCCGCATGCCAATTTCTCGATGGTACCGGTCGCGAGGCATTTTTACTTCGGCGACCCCGCGTAGCTGCCAGAGCCCCGCCAGCCTTCGTTTTCAGCGGGGTGCTTCTCCTTTTCCCTTTACCGGCACGGTTCTCCTGGAATATTGTTTTTTTCGTGGAAAAGCGACTTCAGTGTGTACGCTAAAAAGCGCCCAAGGGCTTTTCAGCGCGCCGCAGAAGAATCCGGAGGGGGACCATCATTAAAAAAGGAGGTCGGATCTTGCTGAAAGGAACAGTGAAGTGGTTCAACAACCGGAAAGGGTATGGGTTTATCAGCCAGGAAGACGGGAGCGACATATTCGTTCATTACTCTTCCATAGACGCCCCGGGCTACAAGACGCTGGAACAGGGAGAAGCGGTCGACTTCGAGATCGAAACAAGCGACCGGGGGCCGGAGGCGAAAAACGTCAAAAAAGCATAACGCCGAACATTTTTTTAAAAGTGATCACTGGATCCTGGATTCTGGATCCTGGGTTCCGGGTTCTATATTCTGTTCTGCAGAGCTTCCCCGATCGCGCTGGACAGTTTCTCTTCGCTTTGAAAACCAATGAAGCGTCCGATTTCATGTCCTTCTTTATAAAGAATCATCGTCGGGATACTTTGGATCCCCAGCCTCATCGCCACTTCCTGGTTTTCATCAATGTTCAGGGTCGCAATGGTGGCCCGTCCGCCGTATTCTTCGTCCAGAGCCTGGATCACGGGTTCCTGGGCGCGGCACGGGGCGCACCACGGGGCGTTGAAATCGATGAGGGTGACCCCTTTTTGGATCGTTCGGTCCAGCTCCTTTCTCGATCTTCGCGTGATGTCGATCATGGTGCCGTTCCTCGCAGGCCGGCCCCGATGCGGCGCAGCATCCGCCGCGCCGCATCCATGGGGCTAAGTAATTCCTCGCGTATCTACGTGGCAGTAGCTGCCAAAATGTGCCTACTCTCCCCCGGGGCAGCGCCGGGAGTTTTTTGTAAAACTCTTTTGTTTTTTTTCGCGGAACGCGAAACCTGTAATCAAAACGCGCCAGCGGTTTGATTACCCGCCGAAATCCCCGCCTCCCAGGCCCTTCATGGCCTCTTCGGTGCTCACCCGGAGGGTCGACAAGCTGGCGTTGAATTTTTCCCGCTCGGTCATGATGTCGTCGATGCAGGTCTCCGGCTTGCAGTTGTCCCGGATCTGATCGATCCGCTCGTCCATCTCGGCGATGAGCATGTGAAGATCTTCGATGTTGGAACGGATTTTTTCCCTTTCGCCTCCCGGCAATTGTTCCATCTTTCGCGCGATGTCGTAGACAATCGCCTTCCATCCGGTGAGCTCCATTTCCATTGTCTTGCAGCAGTTTTTCGCTAACATGGCTTTCTCCTTTCTGTTTAAGGGATCATACAGTGATTGCATTGCATCCATCCGTTTTTGCGGCGCCTGGGTTGCCGGGCCGCTCACTCCACGACGGCGGTTTTCCGATTTGCGCCGCATCCGCAGCCGCCTGGGATCGATCCCGTCGGCGGTTTCCCTTTTCCATCCGGCTTTCCGGAAGCCGCACCACCATCACCGGCACAGGGCACCTGCGGATGACCTCCCGGGCTACGCTGCCGACGAAGGCCTCCTCCAGCTTTCCATGGCCGTGGGTGCCCATGATCAACAGGTCGTAGTCTTCTTCGCCGGCGACGGCCGTGATTCTTTGTTTCCCTTGGCAAACCCGGTCCAGGAAATGGTCATCCCCGAAGTGGGCAGCACGCCGATCAGAAACAGGCCGACCGCCCAAAGGCCGTATTTTTCGGGGCCGCTGGAAAAAAACAGCCAGCCGGTGAAGTAGGCCAAAAGCGGAATCAAAACGAAATTGATTACCTGGGTGGCAATCTGCAGCTTGGCGTCATTTCCTTTGAACACGCTTTTTACGTTCAAGGTGGCCATCATCGGATAGACCATGATGAAGGTAACGGGGATGATGAACAGTTTCAGCGGGCCGGCATCAAACACGGCCCCGAAAAGCAGGCCGACACCCATCGATACGGGTATCGCCCAAACCAGGTTTTTTTGCAGCAGGCTCAACAGCTTCCACATGGTTTCGCTCCAGATCGTCTGTCCAGGGTTGACGAAGGCGGCGGCCTTTGGATCGAACGGTGCCGGCTGCCGCAGAAAGCGGAGCGTTGTTTCTGAAACGGCCCCGCTGGTGGTTTCATCCTGTAAACTGGCAAATCCTGTGCCAGAACGGAAAAATATTTATATGGTATTGTTTATATTGTTTTTTTCTTGTATTGTTGACAATCGCGAGTGCAGCCGCTACAAAGGGAGTAAAACTGTTGTAACGTTACCTTAACGCAACTGTAACGTCAGGAATGAAATGAACGAACAGACCCACGACCTCTGGGACATTCGCTTCGTCAACCGGATCATCGGCTCCATGGCCGACGGTGTCTTTACCATGGATGCCAAGGGCAGAATTTCTTCCTGGAACCGTTCCATGGAGCGAATCAGCGGGTACAGCGCCAACGAAGCCTTGGGCCAGACCTGCCAGCTTCTGCAGTGCTCCCGGTGCTTTGGAAAGGCGTGTCCGGCTGGAATCGAAAAGTGCGGCATCATGGAAACCGGCGCTTCCGAGGCCAAGGAGTGCCAGATACGGCACAAGGATGGCCGCGACATATCGGTCATCAAAAACGCCAGCGTGGTGAAAGACGAGGAGGGCCGCGTCGTCGGCGTGGTGGAAACCGTCACCGACATGACCGAACTCAACCAGGCCCGGCAGCAGGCGGACGAGGCCGCCCTTCGTCTGGGCGAGCTTCACCGTCTGGACAACATCATCGGAAAAAGCCGGGCCATGCAGCAGGTCTTTTCCGCCATCAAGGCGGCGGCCGCCAGCGATGCCACGATCATGATCCAGGGAGAAAGCGGCACCGGAAAAGAGCTGGTCGCCGGCGCCATCCACTTCAACAGCGAACGAAAGGGAGCCCCCCTGGTCACGGTCAACTGCAGCGCCCTTTCCGAGACCCTGCTGGAAAGCGAACTCTTCGGCCACATGAAAGGGGCATACACCGGCGCAGTGCGGGACCGCGTGGGCCGCTTCGAGCAGGCCGACGGGGGCACGGTCTTTTTGGACGAAATCGGAGAGCTGACCCCCTTTATCCAGGTCAAGCTGCTGCGGGTGCTCCAGGAGGGGGAAATCGAACGGGTGGGGGATTCGAAAAAGCGCAAGATCAACATCCGGACCATCACCGCCACCCATCGGGACCTGTATGCCATGATGCGCGAGGGCCGGTTCCGGGAAGACCTGTATTACCGCCTCAAGGTGTTTCCCATCTTTTTGCCTCCGCTGCGGGAGCGCCGGGAAGACATCCCGCTGCTGGTGAGCCATTTTCTCAGGCAGATGAACAAAAAAACGGGCAAGCGGATCCGCAATCTGTCACAGACGGCCATGCGGATGTTCATGGACTATGCCTGGCCCGGCAACGTGCGGGAACTGGAAAACGCCGTCGAACACGCCTTTGTCCTGTGCAACCGCAATACGATCGAACCGCTCGATCTTCCGGTTGAAATCCGCCGGGCGGAGGTATGCGCCGCGGCGCCCGCCGCAGTCCCACCGGCAGCGGGCGGGCGAAGAAAGCTGACCAAAGAGGCGCTGCTCGAACTGCTCGCGGCCAGCGACTGGAACAAGGCCGAAGTGGCCCGCCGGGCCGGCTTGAGCCGGACGGCCATCTGGAAGTACATGAAGAAATGGAAAATCCCTCTTCAGCGGGAGGAAGAAAAATGAAACACCCCTTGAAGGCATCCCCGTGAAAGGCGGCCGTCAATCGGGCAAAACCCGTAAAAGTCGGCCCCTTTATGGGTCGTGACGACGGCCATGCGCCCTAGTCCGAGTCTGCGTATACATCGCCTAAGGGAACGGCCTCTCCGGCCCGCCAGGTGTCATACTCTCCGGGACCGACGGTATCGCCTGCCCGGACGCCTTTTTCGACCCACACGATCCGGGTGTTGCAATCGGTCACGCTTCGGCCGAGTTTTTTCATCCGCTGCTTCAAGGCGGATTCTGCAGTATCTCTGCGCCGGTGGATCGAAATGACTTTCTTACGGGGTCTGTCCATCTGGTGTTCATCATAGATGAGCGCGTACATGCCTACCCCCTTTCCTTGTCGGTATCGGTTTATGCCTCCTTCAGTGCTGCCGCCTGCGCGGCCAGCAGGGACTTGAAGCGGTCCAGAGAAACCGGGTACGGCTGTATCGGGATTCCCATCCAGTCCGAGTACTCCAGAAATGCTTCGGTGTGCTCTTCCATGTACCGGTCCATGAAGCCGATGCCATCTAACACGATGGCCCCGCCGGTGTGCCGGGGAAAGTTCTCGTTGGCCAGCCCCTGGTCCCACCCCTTGAACACCTTGTGCCGGAACTGGACCCAGCCCGGGGTCATCCACCAGACCTTTTCGCCCCCGGCCATTTCCTGGGCGATCCGCTCGCGTTCCTCTTCTGCGGCGATCATGTCCATGCAGTGGGTGGCCTGGATGCGCGCGATGGGCCCCTCCGTCCGCTGCTCTTCGATGATCGTCTGCATGGTCCGGGTCGGCGCATCGGCGTTCACGTAGCAAAACTTGCCGCCATAAACGACCAGGATCTTGTCGGCTTTTTGCCGGGCCATGGCGATCTTTTCGATGAGCTGCCGCTCCAGCTCCCGGATATCTTCGTGGAGTCCCGGAGTGGTGAAAAACAGGTGTTCCGTGTCGAGAAAGCCTTCTTTTTTCAAATGATTCAACTCGAGGCTGACCGTGCCGCATGAAACCACGGCGATATCAGCAAAGGACACGTCTTGCATTTTGCCCCCCTTTGGCTCCTGGATGCTGTTTTTCGGGTTCTGGGTTCTGGGTTCTGGGTTCAGAGGTTCAGGGTTCAGCATTCTGGACGCTGGATTCTCGATACTGGCTTTCTGAGCTTGCCGTTTATTCACCCTTCCGCGCGGGTTTTTGTTTTCCTTCTGACATCTGCCTGCCGGGCGTAGCCTTGGCGAAGCCTGGACATCCGACATCTGTTTTCTTTCTCCTGATTTTCTTTCAAGCGGCAAAGCCGCTTCTTATAAAAACGCGCAGCGATTTTATTTCTAGTACCGCATCGCCAGCTCATAGCCGGCATGAACCGCGGTATAAATGTCCATGACAGTTGCCGCATCCCCGATCTTCTCGATGGCAGGGACCGCGGCCACGATTTCGGTGCCAGGCCCGGCTTCCGAAACCATGCCCGACGCCAGAATCACGGTCTGAAACGGTGAAAGATAGATCTTCTTGCCGTCCTGCTCTACTTCGACGCCGTCGGCGGTAAAGGCCTTGACCGTAGTGTGGGGCATCAGCGTGACATTGGACATCCCTTCAATCCGCATGAGGGTCAGTTTCCGCGTGATCATCTCCATCATGCTGCCGACCGGGTCGGTCCGCTTGGTGGCGGCCACCTCAAACCCTTCTGCCCCCAGCTTTTCGGCGATTTCCAAACCGGCTCGTCCGGCGCCGATGACAAGGATCCGGGGGCCGGAAACCGACCTTTCCCCGCTGAAATAGTCGATGGACGTCAAGGGGGTCTGGGTGTCGAGGCCGTCGATTTGCGGAATGTTCTGTCTGGCCCCAACGGCCCAGACCAGCAGGTCGGGGGCGATCTCTTTGACGGCGGCGGCATCCACGGCCCGGCCGAAGAGCACCGAATCGCAGTTGCCCTTGACGCAATAATCCAAGTAGTCGAGTCCATCCTGCATCGTCTGCTTGCCGGGCGCCTGCCACGCCAGGTTGAACTGTCCGCCCAGCCGCTCTTCCTTTTCCACCAGCGTCACCCGGTGCCCTCGACGGGTCAGGTACAGGGCCGCGCTCATGCCGGCCGGACCGCCGCCGGCAACCAGGACCCGAAGCGGCCGGGCGGTCTTTTCCATCTCGACTTCGCCGATTTCCGGGTTGATGTTGCAGCCGATCGGCTCACCGTTTTTGACCCGGTGCAGGCATCCCTGGAGACAATATCCGCAGTATCCGACCTCTTCGAAGGCTTGCCTTTCCCATTTTTCGATGAGGGCGGGGTCGGAAATCAACGGACGGCCCAGAGCAACCAGGTCGGCCCGGTTTTCCTCCAGCACCCGGGTGATCTTTTCGATCCGCCCCATCCGGCCGGCGACGATGAGAGGCAGCCGGGTGTGCTCTCGTACCCAGGCAAGCGCGTCCATCTGGGGTTTTTCGGGCAGACTTGCATGGTGAAAATACCAGGGGGGGCTGAAGCATGCCGAGCCCATGCCCACGTGAACCGCGCAAACTCCCGAGGCCTCGGCAAGCCCGAGCAGCTGCGCCAGGTCCGCCTGTCCGACACCGAATTCCGGAGACATCTCGCTTCCGGAAATCCGCAGCATGCAGGAGATACCGGGCGCCCCCTCCTTGACTGCCGACATAACCCGTTCGGCGAACAGGAGGTGATTTTTGCCATACCGGTCGTCTCGCTGATTGATCTTTTCGTTGAGAAACTGGGAAACCAGGTACCCGTGCCCCCCCTGGATCTCGATCATGTCGAAGTTGGCTGCAACCGCATTTTCGGCTGCGGCCCGGTAGCCGTCGATAATGGCTTCGATCTCGTCTTCGGTGAGAACCTCTGCGGTCAGGGCCGTGGTAGGGCAGGTGACGGCCGAGGGCGCCTTTGGCGGACCACCCGAGGCCTTGGGATTGGCCGCAGCACCGGCATGGTTGAGATGAAGGCAGGCCAGCCGGTTTTCTTTGTGGATCACATCGACGATTTTTTTGAGTTCCGACACGCTGTCTTGCCGATGAACGCAAAGCTGCTTCGGGTGTTCCTTTCCGCTTTCGGTCGCCGCCACCGGTTCCAAGATCACCACAGCCGGCCCGTTGTGGGCGATCTGCCGGTAATAGCGCAGATGGCGGTCGGTCACCTTCCCCTTCGGTGTCCCGTAAGCGGTCTTGATGGGCGGAAAGACAAACCGGTTTTCCAGCGTCAGATTCCCCAGGGTCATTTCCGTAAACAATTCCTTCATCTGCCGTCCTCCTCCCAGTGATGCTCCGGTCGTGTTTCGCCAAACGGGAAACGGTTTTGATCAAACTGATTGCCCTGCAATCAGCGGCGGGGCTTGTAGCAGTTTTGAGATCAATAACCGTGCCAGCCCGGTTCAGAATAAAGCAGGGGAAAGAAAAATTATAACCAACTGAGATCAAACATATTTTTGCACTAAGGGCGGAGGCGGCAGGCTTGTAGTCAAATCGTTACCAGCGTAAAAGTAACGTATAGTAACGTTATTTTTCGTTTACATTTGTCTATCGCCAATGGATGTTCAAAACCGCACCGCCAGGCAGCGGCGCAGGGATCTCGATTGACGGCGGCCGCCGGGAAAAAATGCAAGGGGGCGCTGCAAGACAGCGCCTGATAAGCCCTTCTCAGCCGGAAGGCGCCTGAAAAAAACCCCGGCCCGGAAGAACCGTTCCTCCGGGCCGGGGCCGGGAAAAAGAGCGAGGCAAGAATGGAGGGTTCATGCCAATGTCACTCTGGCTATAAAGTTTAGCAACAACCGTGCCATAAATCCGCCCGAATACGCTAGTGGCTGACGGGGCCGAGCATGTCGCGCCTCAGATCCAAACCGTATTTCTTGATTCGGTTCCACACCGTCACCCGGCTGATTCCCAGGTGTTCGGCCGCCCGGGTCTGATTGCCGTCAAAGCGCCTCAGGGCCTCGATCAACTCCTGCTTTTTCCGCTCGTCGCGGGACAGGGCCGGGTCCGGCCGGCACGCCTC
Source organism: Desulfobacterales bacterium (assembly GCA_021737185.1). Classification (GTDB taxonomy): domain Bacteria; phylum Desulfobacterota; class Desulfobacteria; order Desulfobacterales; family CAFBRK01; genus JAIPEL01. The sequence continues at coordinate 32,251 of JAIPEL010000043.1, forward strand.
CGGCGTTGAAAAGACATCCGGCGGCAGGTGATTCAGGTCGATTACCCCGCCCGGGCATGCCACAAAGGCATATTCCAGGGCGCTTTTCAGCTCCCGCACGTTGCCCGGCCACAGGTACCCCATCAAGGCTTCCATGGCCCGATTGCCGATGGCATCCACGGGTTTGTCGCTCTTGAGCCGGATGCGACGGAAAAAGGTTTCCGCCAGCAGCGGGATATCGCCTTTTCGCTGCCGCAGCGGCGGCACGAGGATGGGAATGACGTTGATCCGGTAAAACAGGTCCTCGCGGAATCGGTTTTCCCTGATCAGCCGCCGCAGGTCCCGGTTGGTGGCGGTGATGATCCGCACATCCACATGAATGGGCCGGTTGTCGCCCACCCGCTCGATCACCTTTTCTTCGAGCACCCGCAGCAGCTTGACCTGAGTGGACAGGGGCAGGTCCCCGATTTCGTCTAAAAAGATGTCGCCTCCCGCGGCCGCTTCGAAGCGACCGGTCCGGCCGTGCACCGCCCCGGTGAACGCGCCTTTCACATGGCCGAACAGCTCGCTTTCCAGCAAAGACTCATTGAGCGCGGCGCAGTTGACCTTCACAAAGGGGCGGTCCTTGCGGCCGCCGGTTTCGTGGATCGCCTTTGCGACGAGTTCCTTGCCCGTGCCGCTTTCTCCCAGAATGATCACCGGGGCGTCGGAAAAGGCGGCATTGGTGATCAGGTCAAACACCTTCTGCATGGCCGACGTGCTGCCGATGATGCCGCAAAACCCGTCTTTTGAACTGAGCTCCCGGCGAAACGCCTCGATGGCGGCGTCTTTTTCCATCACCTCGGAAATGTCGGTCATGGTTTCCACGGCGCCAATCACGCTGTCTTCCGCGTCCCGGAGCAGGGAGGCGTTTTTCAGCACGTGAACGTAGACACCGTCTTTTTTCATGAGGGTGCATCGGCGCATTTCCACCCCGCCGGTTTCAAACAGACCGCACCAGTGTTTTCCCTCCGCAGCCTTGCAGATTTCACAGATATCGCAGTTGAGCCGGGTGCAAGACTGGCCGATCAACTCGTTATCCCTGTAACCGGTCATCCGCAACAGCGCCTTGTTGACTTCGACAATGGTCCCTTCCGGATCGACGATCATGACCCCGTCCTGAATCGTGTCGAACGAATAAGGTTAGATCACGCGAAGCCGTGATCTGAACCGTTTGTTGGACAAGCCCGGTGGCCATATTATAGAAAAAAACTTTTTGAGCCTGAGGTTGCTGAGTCAGGTATTTGAACCGTTGCGAGGCGTGGAGAGTT
>JAIPEL010000163.1 GCA_021737185.1 Desulfobacterales bacterium
ATTTATGCGATTGGTCCAGCAAGCGGTGAAATCGGCAAAGATCACCTATTCACAGATCATGTGGGACTTAGATCCGATTTCTGAATACTTCGCAACTTGAGCTTTATAGAGAACCGCATTCATGAAATATTCGGGTTAGCCAGTCATGCCAGTCGGCGGGGGCAGCCGCTACGGCCTTAAGGAGGCAGCATTTTCCCTGCGCCGGCCCCTGCCGAAAACAAGCTACCACTCAAACCGACCCTCTGGCAAACCGTTCAGAAAGACTGAACCGGTCCGACCGATACCGCCGGCCAACCTGGCAATACCGGCGAAACCGGCCAAACTATCCTCCGCGCGCGTCTCCGCCAACGTCCGCATAACGGACGAACCATTGATGGGGCGCCTGTGGTATCGACCGTTGGAGGGACGCGCGCAGTCTAGTCCGACCTCGTGCGGCCACGACGGAGCGTGGCCCTCCATTTTTGGACTTCGACGGGATCCTGGTCCCCCGCAGCGCAGCATTGACATTCGCATCGCAGTGGCTGTAAAGTAGCTGAATCCCGCCGTCAATGGATCTTCAGCGGCAACCCGCCACCGAAAAGGAGGCCCTATGGATTTCGAGCTGTCCATGGACCACGAGATTCTTCGCGATTCGGTCCGAAGCTTTGCGGAAAAAGAGATCAAGCCGGTCGCCCAGACACTCGACAAGGAAGAGACGTTCTCCTATGACACCATGGCCAAGATGGCCGAGCTCGGGCTTTTCGGCATCTTTGTATCGGAAGAATACGGCGGCCAGGGCATGGACTATCTTTCCTACATCATCGCCACAGAGGAAATCGCCCGGGTAGACGGATCCCATGCCGCCACGATCGCGGCCGGCAATTCTTTGGGCATCGGCCCCCTTTATTACTACGGCAGCGAAGAGCAGAAGAAAAAATACCTGCCGAAGCTCTGTTCGGGAGAAGCGCTCTGGGCGTTCGGCCTGACAGAGCCCAACGCCGGATCGGATGCGGCCAATTCCAAAACGACCGCGGTATTGGACGGCAACGAATGGGTCATCAACGGCAGCAAGATCTTCATTACCAACGGGTCGACCGATATCAGCGCCGGTAGTACGGTCATGTGCCGCACCGGAAGCCGGGAAGACGGCAGACCGGAGCTGTCATGCATCCTCGTCGAAAACGGCACTCCCGGCTATACAGCCAAGGTGATGCACGACAAGATGATGTGGCGTTCGTCCAACACCAGCGAACTCTACTTCGAGGACTGCCGGGTGCCCAAGGAAAACCTGCTGGGCAAGCGCGGACACGGATTTTACCAGATGATGGAAACCCTCGACGGCGGTCGGCTGTCCATCGGCGCCATGGGGCTGGGCGGTGCCCAGGGCTGTCTCGACATGACCGTTCGATACGCCAACGAGCGGGAGCAGTTCGGCCGGCCCATCGCCACCTTTCAGGCCAACGCCTTCAAGCTGGCCGACATGGCGACGGAAATCGACGCGGCCCGTCTCATGCTCTACCGGGCATGCTGGCTGAGGGACAATGAAAAGCCGTTCTCCAAGGAGGCGGCCATGGCCAAGCTCTATTGCAGCGAGGTGATGTACCGCTGCGCCAATCACGCGGTCCAGATCCACGGCGGCTATGGCCTGATGAAGGAATACGACGTAGAGCGCTTCTACCGGGACCAGAAGCTGCTCGATATCGGCGAAGGAACCTCCGAAGTGCAGCGGATCGTCATCGCCCGCCACATCGGGGCCAAATGCTTGTAATGAAATTGCTTCGCAATTTCATTACATGGAAGAACAGGTCTTGAGCATCAAAAAAGATTGCCTCTTTTCAGAAAACCCGCCGGAGGTGGAAGCTTTGACGCCAACTCAATTTTGGAACGGGGGACTATGATGGAAAAAGAAAGCCGTAAACACTATATCAACGTCGATTTTTTTGAAAACCTGACCGGGGATATCGCACCGCCCGCCCAGGCGGGGGTAGAGCAGATCGGCGCCCGGATCGCCAAACTTCGGCAGGAAAAAGGACTTGCCTTAGAGGAGCTGTCTCATATGACCGGTTTTGCCGTGGATCTTCTCTCCGACATCGAACAGCAGAAGGTCCAGCCCCAGCTCGGGACGGTCATCAAGCTGTCCAAGGCGCTGGACAGCGCCTTCGGCCGCCTGGTTTCCGGCACCGGCGACCGGATGTATTCGGTAACCCGCAGGAGCGAAAGAAAGGTCGTTTCCCGGTCCACCGCCAGTTCGGGCGCCAAGCAGCTGTATACCTACATGGCCCTTGCCCCGGAAGTGAAAGGCCGCCACATGGAGGCGCTCATCGTACAGTTGGAGGAAAATCCGGAGCAGGAGATGTCCGTCCACGACGGCGAAGAGTTCATTTTCGTGCTGGACGGAACCGCCCTGCTGAAAATCGGAGACGACACCTTCGAACTGGAGCCCGGAGACAGCGTCTACTACCTGTCCACCACCCCGCATATGATCGCCTCCAAGGAGGGCCGAACAACCATACTGGCGGTACTCTACGAAGGGTAGATGGTTTCAGGGCCGCACGGGGGTGCGGCCCTGAAACCATCTACTTAGAGTGGATAAGTTACTCCTTGGTGTAGCCTATCCGGCAAGCCTCTTCGACCCTTCTTAAAACCAGAAAAGCGCCCGGGAAAGCTGGGCCGGACCGAGGACCGCTTTTCCTGACAGCCGCAGCGCCGGGTCCCGGTTTTCGGCAAGCAGCCGCCGCAGTTCGGTGGTGAGCATCCGCACCGTATCGGTGCTGTCCGGTGATGAACCCGGCAAAGCAGGGGGCCTTCGAACCGGGCATAGTGAACCACCGTGGGAACCGGGGCCGCGCCGGCGGCTTTGAGCATCCACGCCCAGGCATCGGTCTCATCCGGCCCCGTTGCCGCCTCTTCGGTGCAAATGCCCTTGATCCGCTGCACCGAGGGGGGAATCGAAGCGCCTTCCGGGATCCGCAGCCGAACGGAGGTAACCGCTTTCGGTGCAGCATCGAGGGCGTCTCTTGCGGAAATTTTCAGCCAGCCGATCTCCAGCAATAGAACTCGGTTGAAGTTTCACACGAGCGGGGCCTCTGGCCGCTGGGGCGTCCAGGTTGATCAAAAATGAAACTTTGCCTCGAAGCCTCTGACGGTGGAGGGACGCGCTCTGTCGCGTCCGTGTTGCCAGCAATGACCCAATACCGGCCACGACGGAGCGTGGCCCTCCAACCTCCAAAACCCAAGGCGGGGGCAGGTCGGTTATTGCCGCCGGCAATGGACGAAGTTTCACATAAGCCCTTTTAGAGCTTGCCATACACCTCTTTCAACTGCCCCACCTTCTCAGCAAAATGCTCGATGGCCGCCTCCACCGGGGCCGGACTGCGCATGTCGACCCCGGCGGCGGAAAGTTCGTCTAAGGGGAACATGCTGCCGCCCAGCTTCAGAAACGACAGGTACCGGTCCCGGGCCGAGGGGCCTTCGTCGATCACCTGGCGTGCCAGGGCAATGGCCGCCGAAATGCCGGTGGCATACTTGTAGACGTAAAAGGCGTGATAGAAGTGGGGAATCCGGAGGCATTCCAGGCAAAGAACGTCGTCGATCGCCATGGCGTCTCCGAAATAGACTGCAAGCAGATCCCGGTAGACGCCGCTCAGGGTCTCCAGGGTGAGCGGCTCGTTTTTTTCGGCGATCTCGTGGGTGATCTTTTCAAACTCGGCAAACATGGTCTGCCGAAACAGGGTGGCCCGGATATTGTCGATCTCCCGGTTGATGATGTAAGCCTGCATGGCCGGATCGTCTGCATATCGGGCAAGAAGATAATCCCCCAGCAGAATCTCGTTGAAGGTGGAGGCCACCTCGGCCACGAAGATTGTGTAATCGTGGTCAACGTAAGGCTGATGCTTCCGAGAGTAGTAAGAGTGCATGGAGTGGCCGGCCTCGTGGACCAGGGTGTAGAGGCTGTTGATGTTTTTGTCTTCGTAGTTGAGCAGGATGTACGGCGGCGAATCGTAGCAGCCCGCCGAGTAGGCGCCGCTTCGCTTTCCGCGGTTTTCGTATCGGTCGACCCACCCGCCGAAAAGCCCCTCTTTCAGCGTCCGGGTGTAGTCTTCGCCCAGGGGGGCCAGGGCGGAGATCGCGGTTTTAGCAGCCTCTTCGTAGGACATCGAAAAGGGAATATCCTTTACGATGGGCACATAGGTGTCATAAAAATGAAGCACATCGATCCCCAGTGCCTCTTTTCTGAACCGCAGGTAGTCGAAAAGGGGGGCGGTGTGCTTGCGCACCGTGGCCACCAGGTTGTCGTAGACCGACTCGGGCACGTCGTCTGAAAAAAGCGCCGCCTTGCGGCAGGTGTCGAAGCTCCGAACCCGGCTGTAGAAGACGTCTTTTTTAACCGACTGGGAAAAAATAACCGCCAGGGTGTGCTTGTGCTCTTCGTATTCTCGGTAGTACTGGAAGAAAGCCTTTTTCCGCACACCCCGGTCGGAGCTGTTCAACAACGTGATGAAGTTTCCGTGGCTCAGCTCGACCTCGTCTCCCTTTTCGTCCTGCACGCTTCCAAACCGCAGGTCCACATTGTCGAGCTGGCCGAAGGCGGTCGAGGCGGTCTGGGCCATCTCCTGGGACATGGCCAGGATCTGCTCCACTTTTTCTTCGTGGGTGTGAGGTTTGGTCCGCAGTATTTTCTGCAGAAAAAAGCGATAGGGCTTCAGGCTTTCTTCGGCAAGGTAGCCTTTCATGGCTTCGTCCGGGATTCGGTGGATCTCGGGGGTGATAAAGCTTGACCGTTCTGCGGTCCGGGTGTGAAGGCCCACCACCCGTTGGAGCAGGCCCTGGTACCGGTCCTTTGACTTGTCCTCATCGCTTTTCAGGTGGGCAAAGGTGTAAAGACGCTCCAATTTCCGGGAAACGGTCAGGTCGAACTCGATGGCCGCCTTCAGGGTTTGCGCCGATTCACCGACTTTGCCGCGAAACTTGTCGTATCCATCCAGCTCCGCCTCGGTTTCCGCAAACAGCGCTTCCCATGTTTCCTCGGTATCGAACAGCGGGGACAGATCCCACCGGTTTTCGGCAGCAATGTCTTTTCTCTCCGGCACTTTCCTGGGGGCCATCACTTTTTCCTTTCTTTTTTCAAACGGCACGAAAATATGACAATCCGAATAATCAGTAGAAAAATAATCAGAGACAGCAGGAAGGCAACAGATTTCAGGATTCAGCTTTGACGTTGCTCCCCTCGACTTGGCTCGGCACATGCAAGGTGGTGGGCTTGCCTGCAGAGAGCTTGCTGGCAGTGAGCTTGTCGAACCTGTCAAATCTGTCGAACCACGGATCTCACCCCGCTATGCGGGGGTTTGGATTCGGTTCGAGGGCAAGGCATCCTGCGGATTGAAAGCGGAGCGTACTTCATATCAAGCCGCCGGGCATCAAGGCTGGCAACAAAAGCCGTTTGAGGGGGGTAGATCACGCCCGAGGGCAAGGCGCTGGGCGGCTCAAAAGCGGAGCGTCCACTACCCACATTAAGACGCCGGGCATCGATATGCGAGCAGCGGGCCGCCAGGCAAGGCCGCAGGCTTTTGGCGACCGGAGTCGTAGTCGATCTACGTCGAGGATCGCCAAAAGCCGAGAACGCAGCCTGGCGGCCTGCTGCGAAGTATTTCGATGCCCGGCTAGTTGCGGCCCCACTCTCGATTGCGCAACTCCACCCTCCGGATCTTCCCGCTCACGGTCTTGGGCAGGGCGTCGACAAAATCGATCTTCCGGGGATACTTGTAAGGAGCGGTCACGTTCTTGACGTGCTCCTGCAGCTCTTTGGCCAAGGCGTCTTCCGGGGTGTATCCGGGCGCCAGGACCACAAAGGCCTTGACGACCTCTCCCCGGGTCTCGTCCGGGCTGGAAACCACTGCCGATTCGGCCACGGCCGGGTGCTCGATCAGGGCGCTTTCCACTTCGAATGGCCCGATCCGGTAGCCTGAGGTCAGGATGACATCGTCGGCCCGGCCCACGAACCAAAAGTAGCCGTCTTCATCCCGAAAGGCCCGGTCGCCGGTGAGATACCAGCCGTCCCGGATAGTGGCCCCCGTCTTTTCCGGGTCCTTCCAGTACCCGGCAAAGAGGCCCACGGGCCGCACCGGGTCGATCCGCACGGCCATGTCTCCTTCCTTTCCGGCCGGAGAGATGTTGCCCCCTTCGTCGATCACCTGAAGATCGAATCCCGGCGTCGGTTTTCCCATGGATCCGAACCTGGGCTCGATGCACGGAAAGCTTCCGCAAAGCAAAACGGTCTCGGTCTGGCCGTACCCGTCGCGGATGGTACAGCCGGTGGCCTTTTTCCAGACCTCGATGATTTCCGGGTTCAGGGGCTCGCCGGCCCCCACGCAGTGGCGCAAATGCGGGAAGCGGTAGCGATCCAGCTCCTGGAGCACCAACATCCGGTAGATGGTCGGGGCCCCGCACATCACGGTAATCGGATACTGGCTGAGCAGATCCAGGGTCTTGACCGCATCGAACCGGTCGGTCTGGTGGACGAAAATGGTGGCCCCGCAGCTCCAGGGCCCGAAGTAGCTGCTCCATGCGGCCTTGGCCCAGCCGGTGTCGCTCACATTCCAGTGAAGATCGTCCGGGGTCAGGTCGAGCCAGAACCGGCCGGTCACCTGGTGCCCGATGGGATAGGAACTGTGGGTGTGAAGCGCCATCTTCGGATATCCCACCGTTCCGGAGGTGAAATACACGACAGCCTCTTCATCTTTTCCCGTGTCTGCCGTGTCGAAATTCTCGGATGCGGCCGAAACAGCGGCGTTGTAGTCGACCCAGCCTTTTCTCTCGGCCCCGACCACGATTTTGGCCTTGAGGCTGGGGCATTCGTCTTCGATCTCCTCGAGCTTGGCCGCGTTTGCCTCGTCGGTGATGAAACAGACCGCTTCGGCCGTGTTGATCCGGTATTTCAGGTCCTTTGAGGTGAGCTGGGTGGTGCCCGGGGCAATGATCGCCCCCATGCGCAAGCAGGCGGTGAAGATTTCCCACCAGGCAATCTGGCGGCCGAGCATCACGGCCACGACGTCGCCGCGGGAGACGCCCAGATCTGCGAGCACGTTGCAAAGGCGCCGGGAGGCGCGGGAAATGTCTGCAAAGGTTCGCTCGGTTTCGTTTCCGTCATCGTCGACCCAGAGCAGGGCCCGTTTTTGAGGGTCTTTTTCCGCCCACCGGTCGATCACGTCCCGGGCAAAGTTGTATTTTTCCGGCACCTTCCACGTAAACTCGGCATAGGTCTTTTCATAATTGGTCATGTTGTGCGGCTGATCCATGGTTCTTCTCCTTTACAACCGGTCTTCTTTTCCACCTTCTTTTCGGCCGCAAATTCTGTAATTTGCCGTCGCCAGCTGTGTCAATTCATAATAATTTAATGTGGATAGGATTTTGAACGTCATCCACCCGATACGCGACGTTCAGGATCTTGGGCGCCGCGAGCGCAGTAGGGGACATTCTATTCTTTCATAACTTTCTTGCTTAAACGCCGCCCTTTTTCACGAAAGGTCGATAGAAAGCTATAAAAGAACGGAATTATGCACCAGTTTAAGGCTGCAGTCAGGGCTGTGGGGAGATCTTCCCGGAGGACGGGAAACTGTTTGAGGAGTTTAGTGGCCGTTGAACCGAACAGCGATTGATGCCCTGCAATTTTGGATAGTGGCCGG
>JAIPEL010000164.1 GCA_021737185.1 Desulfobacterales bacterium
TGAACTATGCCGTAGGCCTGGCCGAAGAAGTGGGATGCGATCTTGTGGCGGTCAACGTGATCAACCAGCGGGATGTGGAAATGGTGGAAAGAGCGCTGACCGGCTACGGCAACTTCGTCGTAGGCGAATATATCGAAAATCAGCAAAAAGAGCGCTCGGCAGCGGTCCAGAAGCTCATCAAGGAGAGCGGAGGGCAGGCGCTGGAGGCCAGGGTCGTGGTGCGCATGGGCATCCCCTTTCAGGAGCTTGTCGCCGCGGTCAAGGAGGAAAATGTCGATCTGGTGGTCATGGGCACCAAGGGGCGGGGTAATCTGGCCGGTGTTCTGCTCGGATCCACGGCTGAAAAGATGTTTCGCCGGTGTCCGGTTCCGCTTCTCAGCGTCCGGGTAGGTCGCTTGGAGCGAAAGCTGTAAGGAGGTGTCTATGCTGGTCAAAAATTGGATGAGCCAAAACGTCGTTTCGGTAGGTATCAACGATACGATGGATTATGCCATTCGGCTGCTCAAAGAGCATCGCATCAGAATGCTGCCGGTCCTGGACAATGACATCATCGTGGGCGTGGTCACGGACCGGGACCTGAAGCGCGCATCGGCATCCGATGCGACAAGCCTTGAAATCCACGAACTGCTGTATCTGATTTCCCGGATCCGCGTGGGCGACATCATGAGCCGCAACCCGGTAACGGTCCCTTTGGATTACACCGTCGAAGAGACCGCTCAGCTCCTGCTGGAGAAAAACATTTCCGGAGCCCCTGTGGTAGACCGGGACAACAAGCTCGTGGGGGTGATCACCCAGTCCGATCTTTTCCGGGTCCTGATCGTGTTGACCGGGTTCGGCAAAAAAGGGGTTCAGTTCGGCTTCGAAGCCGAAGACCGGCCCGGGTCGATCAAGGAGCTGGCCGATATCATCAGGGAGTCCGGCGGCCGGCTGGCCAGCATCCTCACGTCCTATGAAGGGGTCGAAGAGGGTAGGCGGAAGGTATACATCCGGGCCCACGGGATCGACCGGAAAACCATCGATGCTCTCAAACAGCAGCTGCAAAAAAAGGCGGCGCTGCTCTACATGGTCGACCACCGGGAAAACCGGCGGGAGATTTTCGACGATAGACCGGCTGCTGGCCGGACTGGAGGCAGGAAATGAAAAAAAAGCCCATGGAGCCGAGCAAGAAGATCCTGCTGCCGGTGGACGGATCGGAACGCTGCCTGGAGACGGTGAAATACGTCGCACGCTACGCGCCGTTTCATTCCATGAAGGCGGTCCTGTTCAATGTGTTCAGCGATGTCCCGGAGTGTTATTGGGACCTGGAACGGGAGCCGAAAAGCGTCAAGGCTGCCCTTCACGTCCGGGCGTGGGTCAGCCAGAAAAAGAAGGAAATGGAGGAGTACATGGAAAAAGCCCGGCAAATTCTGCTGCGGGGCAGCTTCGAGGCCGATGCCGTCTCCGTCCAGATTCATTCCCGGAAAAAGGGTGTGGCCCGGGACATTCTCAAAGAGGCGCAGCGGCGTTACACGGCGGTGGTCCTCCGGCGGCGCGGGGCCACCGGTCTGCGAAACATCACGATGGGAAGCGTGGCCACAAAGCTCATGGAAAGACTGACCTGCTGTCCGCTGATCATCGTCGGGCGAAAACCGATGAGCCGCCGGGTGCTCATCGGGGTGGACGGCTCCGAGGGGGCTATCCATGCGGTGGATTTCGTGGCTAAAACGCTGGACGGACTGGACTTTTCCGCGCACCTGGTCAACGTGATCCGGGAGACCTGGACCGAGGTTGCCGGCGAAGAAGGAGAACCCGCCGCTCCGGTGCACCCCTTGAAGGCCGAGGAAGAAATCGTCCCGGTGCTGGAAGATGCCAAGTCCCGGCTCCTGGAGGCGGGATTTACCTCGGACCGGGTCACCTGGCGGGTGGTCACCGGGGTGAAAAGCCGGGCGGCAGCCATTGCCGAGGAAGCCGAAAAGGAAGACTGCGAGACGATCGTCGTGGGGCGAAGAGGGCTGTCCGGTGTGAAGGAATTTTTTATCGGCCGGGTCAGCAACAAGGTCGTTCAGTTGGCCAGGAAAAACACCGTATGGGTGGTGACCTAAGTAACCGGCGGCGGGCTGCCAAAACCGGCTGCGGCGCTGCGTAAAGGAGCGAACCATGAAAGAGTTCAGCAGAATATTGTTCCCCGTGGATCTTTCCGAGATGTCCCCGAAGATCGCCGAGGCGGTTGCGATGATGGCGCGCAAGTTCGACGCCGAGATCCATTTGTTGTTCGTCGCCCGGGTGTTCGAATACATGGCCAGCATCTATGTCCCCCACCCCTCCATCGACAGCTTCCACAAGGAGATCATGGACGGGGCCGAGCGGAAGCTGGCCGAATTCACCGAGGAACACTTCAAGGAATTTTCCCGGGTCAGGAAAACGGTTCGCGGCGGAGATATTCCAGAGGAGATCATTGCCTACACCCGCGAAGAGGGGATCGACCTGCTCATCCTGGGAACCCACGGGCGAAAAGGGATCGATCGGATCGTCTTCGGTTCGGTGGCCGAACGGGTCGCAAAAATGTCGCCTGTTCCGGTTCTGCTGATCAATCCGTATCAAGGCGGATAGGCGGATTTCCGATCGCCAAACGCCCGAAGCCGGGGACGGAAGAAACTGAGCCGCCGCTGGAAGTAAAAAGACCGCCATGACCGCATTGAACCTGGATCGGATGTTTCAGCCGAAGTCGATTGCCGTGGTCGGTGCCAGCGAGCGCAGCGGCAGCGTGGGCGGGGCTGTCTTGCACAACCTGGAGCGCAGCGGTTTTTCCGGCCGGGTGTTTCCTGTAAATCCCAGGCATTCCAGTATCTCTGGGAAAAAATGCGCTGCCCGAATCGGCGATATCGGGGAGCCGGTGGACCTGGCCGTGCTGTCCACGCCCATCGAAACCGCTCCGGACATCGTCCGAGAATGCGTGAGAACCGGCTGCGGCGGGGCGGTGATCGTTTCCGCCGGCGGCAAGGAGGTCGGAGAAAAGGGCCGACAGATCGAAGCCGCCATCCGAAAAGAGATCGAAGGCACCGGCTTTCGGATCATCGGCCCCAACTGCCTCGGCATTCTCAGCGCCCGGGCCTGCATGAACGCCAGCTTTGCCGGCCAAGCGCCGCTTTCCGGAAAAGTGGCCTTTATCTCCCAGAGCGGCGCCGTCTGCACGGCGGTGTTGGACCTGGCAACACAGGAGCGGATCGGATTCAGCCACGTCGTCAGCCTCGGCTCGATGCTCGACGTCGATTTCGGGGACATGGTCGACTACCTGGGAGGCGAGTCTTCCGTTCACAGCATCGTTATGTATGTGGAAAGCCTGACCCGGTTTCGAAATCTGATGAGCGCGGCGCGGGCGGTCTCCCGAGTCAAACCGATCGTGGCCCTCAAGGCCGGCAGGAGCCGGGCCGGCGCCAGGGCCGCTGCCTCCCACACCGGCGCCTTGGCCGGAGAGGACGCCGTATACGATGCCGCCTTCGAACGGGCCGGCATCGTCCGGGTCAAAACGTTTGAAGCGCTTTTCGACTGTGCCGAGCTTCTGGCCAAGCAGCCGCGGCCGTCGGCCGCGGCCTTGGCCATCGTTACCAATGCGGGCGGGCCTGGAGTGATGGCCGCCGACGCCCTGTCCGACTACGGCATGGAGCCCGCAGCCCTCAGCCCGCAGACGCTAAGCCGGCTCGACGAGATCCTGCCCGCCAGCTGGAGCCGGGGCAATCCTGTGGATATTCTCGGCGACGCATCTCCTTCCGTGTTTCGACAAGCCGTGGCGATCTGCATGAGGGCGCCGGAAGTCGACGGCCTGCTGATTCTTTCCGCGCCCCAGGCACTGACCGACCCGACGGAAATGGCCGCCGCCCTGGTGGATCCGATCAAGGGCCATCGGCTTCCGGTGATCACTTCCTGGATCGGGGGACCGGACGTGGAAAAGGCCCGGCAGGTATTCAACGATGCAGGGATTCCCACTTTCGACACCCCTGAGCGGGCGGTTCGCGCCTTCATGGATCTCTACCGCTACGGAAAGAATCTGGAGATGCTCCAGCAGATGCCGCCCCGGCTGCCGGGGCGCATGGAGTTCGATTCGAGCCGCGCCCGACGGATTGTCGCCGCCGGCATGGACCGGGGCGGAGTCTTGACGGAGCCGGAAACCAAGGATTTGCTTGACGCCTACGGGATTCCGGTAAACGAAACGGTCCTGGCCGCCTCGGCAGAAGAGGCCGTCGACTGTGCCGCTGCCATGGGATATCCGGTGGCCATGAAGGTGGTTTCCCGCCAGATTCTTCACAAGACCGATGCCGGCGGCGTTTTACTGAACCTGAGCAACCCGGAGGCGGTCTGCCGGGCCTATGAAACCATCACGGCGCAGGTCCGGAAGAATCATCCCGAAGCGCAGATCGACGGGGTCTGTCTGCAGCCGATGGCGGAGCCGGGGGGGCTGGAACTGATTCTCGGCTGCAAGCGCGACCGGGATTTCGGACCCGTGCTTCTGTTCGGCATGGGAGGCATTTTGACCGAGGTCTTCAAGGACCGGGCGATCTGCCTGCCGCCATTGAACCGGCTGCTGGCCCGGCGCCTGATGGAGCAAACCCGGGTGTATCGGCTTTTGCAGGGGTTTCGCAACCATCCACCGGTCGACTGCGTCCGGATCGAAGAAATTCTGATTCGTCTTTCCCAGCTCGCGGCCGATATCGCTGAAATCCGGGAACTTGACATCAACCCTCTAATCGTTTCTCCGGATCGATGCGTGGCAGTGGACGCCCGGGTCGTGTTGGCCGAATCGGACCGGCCCGCCCCGCTGCACATGGTGATCAGCCCGTATCCGAACCAGCACGAGGCGAGGGCGACCATCGGCGGCGATCTGCATTTGTTCATTCGACCGATTCGGCCCGAGGACGCGCAGCTGCTGGTGGGCCTTTTCGAGCAGCTCTCCCCCCGGACGGTGTACTTTCGGTTCTTTACGCCCCTGAAGCAGATTCCCCACCGGATGCTTGCCCGTTTTACCCAGATCGACTACGATCGAGAGATCGCACTGGCAGCTATCGAAGAGACGGAGGACGGCGACAGAATGCTGGGGGTGGCCCGGGTGATTGTCGAACGAAATCCGAAGAAAGGAGAGTTTGCCGTACTGGTCGGAGATGCCTGGCAGGGCACGGGCATCGGCGCTCAGCTCCTGCTTCGATGCCTCCGGATCGCCAAGGAGATGGGAATGGAAACGGTTTCGGGGGTCGTTCTTCCGGAAAACAGGCAAATGCTGGCCTTGGGTCGAAAGCTTGGCTTTTCGGTTCAAGGCGACGCCTGCGGCGAATACACACTGTCCATCGACCTGGACAGACTGTGATAAAAATCCCTTGGTCGAGCGCTCTCGCCCGGCGGGAGGAAGGGAGGACCCCATGAAGAAAAGATCGATCCTCATCGCCGTAGACGGCTCCAAAGGCGGCATGTCCGCAGTTCGCTATGCGGCAGAAACGGCCCGTCCGGACGGGCTTTCCATCCATTTGTTCAGCGTCATGAGCCCGATGCCGGAGAGCTTCTGGGACAGTGAAATCGAACCCGGCAGCCTGAATGGAAAAGACGATGCGGCCCGGTGGGAGCAGGAGCAGGTCCGCATCGCAGAGGGATTTTTAAAAGAGGCGAAGCAGATGTTGGTCGCCTCGGGACTCGAGCCGGATGCCGTCACCCACAAGGTCCATCGACGGGAGCGGGGAGTTGCCCGGGACATCGCCATGGAGGCCCAGCGCGGATATGACTCGGTGGTGTTGGGGCGTCGGGGAAACAATCCGGCGGCCGAGCTTCCCATCGGCAGCGTGGCCACCAAGATTGCCAACACGCTGCACCATTTTCCAGTCTGGATCGTGGCCGGCCCGGCGGAAAGAAGCAAGGTTTTGGTGGCCATGGACTGCTCCAAAAGCGCCCTGCGTGCGTTAGATCATGCCTGCGATATGCTCCATCCGGACTGCCCCGAAATCTGCCTTTGCCACGTGATTCGGGAGGCGGTCGGGCAAGCGCCTGGGCCGGATGCCGGCGGTTCGGATGAAACCGGTAAATTTTTGGCGGAAATGAACCGTAAGCGGACGGAAAAGGCCGAAACGGACATGGGCCGCTGTTTCATGGGTGGAGTGGGGCAGCTCAAATCCCGGGGATTTGACCCTGACCGGGTCACAACCCGCATTATCTCCGGGGCCGCCAGCCGCGCCGGAAGTGTGGTCCGGGAAGCGAAGAACAATGGATACGGGACCATCATCCTGGGCCGCCAAGGGCTGAACCCGGAGGAAGGCTTTTTCATGGGCCAGGTCTGCAGCAAGGTGTTGCAGCTTGCCGCCGGCATCACAGTCTGGATCGTCAGCTAGTGTCCATCCACAGGCGGCATCTTTTGGCCCATTCCTGCGTTCTCGCGAATTTGCAGTCCTCGACGTAGCTCTGCTACGCCTCCGGCTGCAAATCCGCTGCGGCCTTGGACTGGCCCAATGGACACGCCTTTTTTATATCCCTAAGCGGCGCAGCCGCCTCTGATAAAAGCGCGAAGCGATTTTATTCGACCACCCACACCGTGCAGTTTTTGGCGTGGTTGACGATCTTGCTCGAAATACTGCCGAATAAAAATTCTTCGCTTCTGGAAAGCCCCTGCCGCCCGACGACGATGGTGCTGTAGGTCTTTTCATCTCTTTCGGCCAGAATGCATTGGGCCATGGATGGACAGTACTTCAGGATGGAACGGGTGGTCAACGCGTCTTTGTCGAAACCGGCATCGACGAGCTGCTGTTTGTAAACGGCAAGTTGCTCGTCGATTTTTTGCCGGTGTTCCTTGAGCCACTTCTGCTTTTCTTCCTCGGTGGGAAAGAAATCTTCTTCCGGTTCATTGATCACATTCAGCACCGTTACCGTGAACCCTTCGACGCCGCCGAGCATTTGGCCGACGTAGGAAACCGCCCGCTGCGAATTTTCCGATTCGTCTACGGCGATGAGGATGTTTTTGTTGAACCGATGGTTTTGCTTCGTTTGCTGGTTCATTTGTGGTTCCTCCCTTGGCTAAATGGTGCCTACTTCAGCAATGTCCTTGCCGCGCCCAAATCTTCCAGAAACTGATTAGTGTGCTCGTAGAACCAGTTCGCTCCCTTGGAAAAGTGGAGCAGGATACGGTTCAAGGCTTCCGGCAGGTAAGGGTAGATTTTTTTCAGGTTGGCCAGGCGATTGTGAAAAACGATGTTCCGATCTTCCTCCACCAGGGCGTCGAAAGCCGGGTGCTCATCTCTGAGCAGGTCCTGAAGCAGGAGATCGCCCTTGCCGGTGAGGTAGATCAGGATGTTTCCCAGCCCGAACAGATCGTACCCATAGATATTTTCCCGGTGTGCATAGTTGAAGTCAAAGTCGATCCACCGGTAGGCGCCCGTATCCCTGTCTATGAAGATATGATCGCGGCGAATGTCGCCGTGCTTTTCCCCGTGCTCGTGGAGAAAACGGATGGCCTCGACGCTCTTGATGAAATTGTCGAGGATCCCGGGAAAATGCTCGTGGTAATAGGCCTCATGGCCTCCTTCGATCTTGTCCAACATTTTCGGAAGCGTCGGCCCGACAATGACATCTATGACCCGCAGGGGATTGCCCGCCGAGTCCTCTGCGGAAAAACCCTGCAT
>JAIPEL010000044.1 GCA_021737185.1 Desulfobacterales bacterium
GCCGCCTGGGGAAAAAGGCTGGTGGGCGTAAACCCCGGGATGGTGTTGGTTTCCAGGACAAAAAGCTCGCCGTCTTTGAGGATCATGTCGGTCCGGCTGTAGCCCCTGCAAAAAAGCGCCTCGTGGGCCGCTATCGCATATTTCTGCGCTTTTTCGGTCATGGCTGCGTCGATCCTGGCAGGGCAGATCTCCTGGGTCGCACCGGGCGTGTACTTGGCGGTGTAGTCGAAAAACTCATGGTCTTTTCCGGGAATGATCTCGATCAACGGCAGCGCCTGGAGCCGGTCGTTTCCGATCACCGCACCGGTCACCTCGGTCCCCTCGATGAAAGCCTCCACCAGGGCATGGCGGTCGAATTCAAAGGCGGCTTGAAGGGCCTGCTGCAGGGCATCGGCGCTGCGAACGATGGTCATGCCGACGCTGGAGCCTGCGGCCACCGGCTTGACCACCACCGGCAGCCCCAGCTCCGCGAGGCATTTGTCGGCGTCGAACCGGCCGTCTGCCCGAACCGTCCGGTACGGCGGCACCGGCAGCCCGCACTGGGCATACAGGTGCTTGGAGGCGAGCTTGTTCATGGCCGCTGCGCTTCCCAGCACACCGGCGCCCTGGTAGGGGATGCCGATCAGGTCGAGCAGTCCCTGCACGGTCCCGTCTTCTCCGTAAGGGCCGTGAAGAATCACCAGGGCGACGTCGATGCTTTCCGCGTCGTCGACCAGCCGGGGGATATCGCTTTTCGGATCGTAGCGGATCACCCGGTATTTTTCCTTGTCCAGGGCCGCAAACACCTGGTTTCCGCTGTTGAGGGACACCTCCCGCTCCGAGGAAATGCCGCCGGACAATAGGGCCACCGTGAGCTTTTTCATGTCTTTAAAATTTCCTGTTTCGCTTTGTGGTAGTCTTCCGGGGTGATCAGGTTTTTTTCCAGCAGCCGCAGCAGCGCTTCGAGCTCCCTGCTTCGGATCGATTCCGGATCCTCGAGCCGGTGGGACGGATCGATGGAACGATCGGGCAGTTCGGCAAGGTTGGACGACCGGCCCATGCGAAAGGAGGCAAGCCCGCCCAGGAAACTGACCTCGACGGCCCGGCCGTGAAAGGCCGGAGAGTGAAGCATCTCTTGCAGGGTCTTTCCCTCGGCCTTCATTCGGCGGTAGAACAAGTAGCCCGAAACAGCGACCCCTGCAGCGCCGAACAAAAAAATCCAAAGCATGTACTGAACGACGCCCCGGAAAAAAAGCACCAGGACGCCGAGACCGGCGATGAGCAGCACGTGGAGCACAAGCACCACGTAAGCCATCATCACGCTTTTGAAAAGACCCTGACTGTCGCCTGGTCGACTTTGAAACATTCTGAAAAATCGATGCTTCTGGTTTGTTTCGCGGAACGCGAAACCTTTATAAAAGCGCGCCAGCGATTTTATTTTTATTTTTGCCCGAATCGATCCACGAGACGGGCCTCGTATCGCTGGGGCAGCTCGAAGGCCATGGACGCCCCCCGCACGGCATTGAATTTCATGATCAGAAAGTTGAGCTTCTTGAGGATTTGGTATTTTTCCCGGGTGTCTTCCATGGCCGCCAGAAGCTGTTCGGTCTGGAAGATCTCGTCTTTGAGTTGAAGCTCCGGCGGCGTGCAGTCCGCATTTTTCAGGATTTTGTATGCCAGGCGAAGTTCTTCCGGAACACCGGTCAGGTCTTCGAGCACCAGCGGCTTTCCAGCCCCTTCCAGGTCATCGAATGCGCCGTTTTGCTGGGCCTGCCGAATCCGTTCCTCGACAATCTGTTCAAACCCCGGAATCATCGCCGTTCACCTCAACCAAGACCGGCAGTCCACACCGGCATTGGAGTAAGTACAGTATATAGTATGATGCTTGAATTTAAAAACTATATATGGTATGCAAATCATCACTTTTCCCCTGCACGCCAAGACACCGAATTTGGGGAATATTATCCACCTCAGGATTGAAATTCAAGCAATATAAAATCGCTGGCGCGATTTTATATGAGGTTTCGCGTTCCGCGAAACGGAACATATCGATGAAAAAGCGTACCTCTCTGTTTTGCCGGAGGAAAATATCAAATTTGCAAGCTTGACAAGCCGAAGATGAGGATCCCATGAAAAAGATCGCCTTTGCCGGCACCGACGGAAGAACCCTGCTGTGCGCCTTTGTCGTATCCACGGCCACCAGCGAAACCGGCCGGGAAGACTATGAGGGGGTGGTGGTCCGCGGAACGCCGTCCATGCCGAAAATCGCCGAAACCATGAAATGGCCGGTTCGCTTCCTGCCCACAGAACGAAACGATGTGGCGGCTTATGCCGAGACCGCTGCCGCGGCCATCAGATCGGGCCAGGTCGACTACCTGGTGCCGATGCCTGAAGCGCTCCTGTTCGAAGGGCTCGTGGACGAACTGGCCGCGGCAGGCCTCGCCGACCATATCCTCGGTCTCCGCCGCGAAGGCGCATTTATCGAGGGGGATAAAATCCGCTGCAAGGAGCTTTGCAGGGACGCCGGGGTGCCGGTGGCCGACGCCTGGACACAGGTGGACGCCAAGGACTATCCGTCAGTGCTGAAGACCTGCCTCGAGCACATCGACCGCTTCGGCGGAACGGTGCTCAAGTATCCTTACAGCGCCGGCGGAAAGGGGGCCCGGATCATCCTCAACGCATGGGAGATTCGGGAGGTCTACGACACCCTGATCCACGACTACAAAGACAGCTACCGGAAACTCTGCGGGAAAAAAGACCCGTGGCCCCTGCTCGTCGAAAGCCGGATGTCGGGGGTGGAAATCAGCTTCACCATCCTGGTCGATGGCAAGGGAAGCTTTGCCATCCTGCCCACGGCCATGGACTATCCTGAGCGCTTCGAGGGGCCGGCCAGCAGGCAAAACCCGATCACCGGCGGTGTGGGCGCCATCTCCCCTCATCCGATGGAAACCCCGGAGCTGCTCCAGATGGCCGGCGACACGATTGCCCGTCCCGTCATCCGCGCCATGGCCGACCGGGGCATTCTGCGGCCCTGCATCCTGTATCCGGGATGCTTTGTTTCCATGAACGCAGAAGGCCTTCCGACGCGCATCCGGGTTTCGGAGATCAACATTCGGCCCGGCGAACCGGAGGCTCAGCCGGTGGCGCGGCGGCTGCGCAATCTGGGTCGCCTCATTGAAGCGACCATGGAAGGAGAGCTCGACCGGGTCGAGCCGGAAGTGCGCGAAGAGCAGATCTCGATTTGCGTGGCCCTGGTGACCGGGCCGGGAGGCCCCGACGGGCAGAAAGGCTATCCCTGGTCGTGCACCAAGGGCGAGCCGGTGGATCTGGATTTCAAGTACATGAAGCGAAAAGGCATCCAGGTGATCCCCTCGGCCATGGACTGGGACGAATCCGGCGGGCTGCTCAAGTCCGACGGGACCCGGGTGGCCTTTTTAAACGCCAACGCCACGGTCAAGGCCGGCGAGCGGCGCGGTGAGGTGGCAGACCGGCTTCGGAAAAAGATCCTGGCCGCCTTCGACAACGGCAAGATCCGGGTGATCCCCAGAGAAGACGACACCGGAAACCGCCTCGATCTGCGACGCGACATCGGCCTTCATTTTTCCCAGGCGGAATCCATTTTCAAGAAATAACCGGTTCGAACTCCTGGCGAGAATCCGGCCGCAGGCGTCGCCTTATGCGCGCACAAGCGGCTCCTCCATGCAGCTGTCGTTGATCTGTTCGGTCTGGGACTGAAAATGATAGGCAAATACTGCGGATTCAATGATTTCGGCAAAGCAACGCTGCCTGGAAAAAAGGGCGTGAAAGACCGCCCGCCAATAGAATCTTTTTCCGTCTCCCCGGTTTAGAATTCCCACATACAGAACGGATCTGAAGAGGGCGGCGATGTCCCCCTTCCGGAGGGGCCGCCTTCGCGCCGGCCGGTAGTATTGGAGAAAGCGGAGGATGCGCTCATGGTACCCCGCGGGGGAATAAATGCGGTTGAGTACTTTCCGATAGCCGTTGATCAGATTGTGGATGCCCATCTTAGGTACAAAGGTAATCTGGCCGTCGGTGTTGCTTCCCGTGCAGTTGGCCTCCAGCAGCCGGCCTTCTTTTTTCAGGCGGCGATACAGGGGTGTGCCCGGCAGCGCATATAATATACTGATCATGGCGGTCATGATCCCGCTTTCCTGAATGAATTGGATCTGGCGGTCGAAAATGTCTTCCTTGTCGTTGTCGAAGCCCACGATGAACCCCCCGCTGACCTCCAGGCCGTTTCCCTGAATGGTTCGGACAGATTCCAACAGATTTACGCGGCAATTCTGATCCTTCCCGCATTGGCGAAGGGTGTCTTTGTCCGGGGTCTCCAGCCCGATAAAGACACCTTTGAATCCGGCTTCGTTCATCAGCCGCATCAGCTCCCCGTCGCCTGCCAGATCAATGGATGCCTCGGTGTTGAACACAAAGGGATGACCTCGGTGGTTCTGCCAGGCGGCGATTTGTCGGAGAATCGCTTTTACCTGCGCCCGATTGCCGATGAAATTGTCGTCCGCGACAAAGATCCGCCCCCGCCATCCGGTCGCATGCAAAGCAGCAAGTTCCCGAAGCACTTGTTCCGGGGTCTTGGACCGAAACCGCCGCCCCTGGAGAATCGGAATATCGCAGAACTCGCACCGATAAGGGCACCCCCGGCTGAACTGAACGGACATGGATGCATAGCGCCTGGTGTCGAGAAGATCCCATCGCGGGACGGGGCTGCTGTGGATGTCGCACTTTTTCCCCGACTGGTAAATCCTCTCGGGCGCGCCGGATTCCAGATCCCGGATAAAACGGGGCAGTGTGATCTCGGCCTCGTTCAATACACGGTGATCCACGTCAGAAAACTCTTTTTCCACCCCGTGGTGGAATAACGGACCGCCCACAATGACTTTCCGATCCAGGCGGTGTGCCCGGTCTATCAGCGCCCGCATCGATTCCTTCTGTACGATCATGGCGCCGGCAAATATCAGGTCGGCCCATCGCAGCTGATCGTCAGACAGCGGCTGGACGTTGAGGTCCACCAGTTTCAGCTCCCAGTCAGGAGGCATCAACGCAGCCGCGGTGATCAACCCCAATGGAATGTATACGGCTTTTTTGTTGATGATTTTGAGCACGCTTTGGAAATTCCAGAAAGACACGGGCAGTTGAGGACTGACGAGCAGGGCCTTCATGGGCAGGATTTTCCTCAGAGGTGTCAGCAGTGTTTGAGTGACAGTTTACAGACTTTTGCAGCGGACAATCTGTGCTGCGGCGCCGGATGACAGCAACCTGCCATGTGTCCGAAAACCGGACCCGCCGGCATCGTCGGGCATTTCCGGAGCCGGGAATGTCCAGACAGGGTCTTTTTCCACGCGTTTTTTTAGCCGGTCCTCGAGCAACCGCCCGTTCCGGTCGTAAAACCCCTCTTCGATTTGCTGGAGCCAAGGGATATAGTGCCGCAAGCCCTTTTCAATGAATTGCCAGGCGTACCGGTTGGCAGCCTTTTCCTTGACCGCGATCCAGTCTCTTTTTCGCAGCGCCTCCCAAAACTCGGCCGGTGTGTATATTTTTCGATGGGAGTCGATGACGGCCTGTTGAAGCTGCGATGGCCGAAGGTGCAGGGGGAAGTGGGTCACGAAATTGCCGTCGCAGTAGTCCCAGCCCTTGAATATGCTCCGGTGACGGGGAATCAGGGGGCGATTGCCGAGCTTGCGCTCCACGTAGTGCCCCCAGAGAGGAAAGAAGTAACACACCTCGATCCCGTTGGCCCGGGCAAAGGCCACCGTCTCTTCGATGGTTGCCGGGGTGTCGGTATCGGCCCCGATCACGAACGATCCGGAGAGCCGGAATCCGTGCTGGTGAAACGTGGCAATGGAAGACTGGATCCGCTCTACGGTCTGGCGCTTGGCATAATCCTTCAGGGTTTCGGGCTGAATCGACTCGATACCCACGTAAAGAGCCGTGACACCGGCCCTGCGCATCAATACCAGCAGTTCCGGGTCGCGGGCGATTTCGATTCGACACAGAACAATGATATCGAAATCAAACGCCTCTTCGATTATCCGCGTTAGCAGTCGCTTGGTGTAGGATATGTCCGCCCCGAAATAATTGTCCACAAACAGGAGCTCTTTGCCATAGCGGCGCTTGTCTCTCAGGTCTTCCACCAGGCTTTCGATGCCCCGGACTCGATATCCCCCGCCAAACATGGTGTCGACAATGCAGAATCGACAGTGAAAAGGACAACCCCGGGAGGATTGAACCGTCACCAAAGGGACACGGGAGCGCCGGAGGACATCCATCCAGCTGAACCTGCCCATGCCGCGGATCAGCCGGTAGTTTTGAATGGTGTCGAAGGTTTTGGGCACGGCACGGTCTTTCGTTCGTCGAGTCCGGCCGTTTTCGCGGAAGGCAATGCCGGCCACTTGCGAAAGAGGTCTGCCGGTAGACAGCGCTCGAATCAACTCTGCAATGGTTTCGTCTCCCTCCCGGAGGACGACCACGTCACAGTGCTTCAGGCAATCTTCGGCGAAATAGGTGGCATGAGTCCCTCCCATGACGACCGGGATTTTCAGCTCGGCACGAATGAGGTCCGCCAGCTCATAAATTCTCCGGGCGGCGGCGGAAAACGTGGACATCAGTACCAGATCCGCAAACGAGACTGCATGCCAGTCCGGCGGCTCGACGTGTTCGATGAATATCTCCACATCAAAACCAAGTTCGGCCAGGACCGATCCGATAATGCAAATCCCGTAATCCGGCATGACGAGCTTGTAACAAATGTCTGGGTACGGACTGCTCAGCTGGATGCCAACGATTTTCCGGATCTTTCCGAACGTGCCATCGCCTGGCTGGATTTGGATCGGGTAATGGGTTCCCATCGAGGGTCAGCTTTCTATGAGTACGTGCCCATCTGTTTACGGACGTGTTCGACCCAACCTTCGGAGCCGCATTCTTGAAATATTTTTTCGGCTTTTCGCCAGTGTTTATCGGCCTTGCCGGGGTCTTGTCTCCGTTTCCAGTAGGTCCCGGCCAATAGATGGTCTTGGCCCAGATACCACCTCATCTCGTTTTTCTCGTCGAATTGAATGGCCTTGGCGATCCACGCCTCTGCCGCCTCGGCAGGTGTTGGATCTTTGATCAGGAAAATGTCCGCAACATGATACGCAACAATCCCGTCGCTGATCCGGATCCTGTTTCGCTGGGCGAATTCGTAAACATCCTTCATTTCGACAAACTCTTGCCGGGCGATTTTGGATTTCAATATCGAAAGTTGATAGACGGCCGTCAACGAGGGGACGAATTTGCTGCTGCCGGCAAGGTCGATGGCTTTCTGGTGCGAGGTTATCGAAGCGCCATAGTCTCCCCTATGGTACTGAATATCGCCCAAGTATCCACTAAACAGGGATCCCATGGAGAAATATTTGATTCGATCACAGAGCCGGACCCCTTCCTGCAGGCTGTCTTCAGCGGCATCCAGAAAGCCTTTGTGAAAAAGGGAAATGCCGCGGCCCCCGAACGCGTAGGCCTGGGAAAAAATGTCCTGGCTTTCTTCTGCCAGCTGCATGGCCTCCTTGCTGGTCTGATGGCTCAACGCGATGTTTCCCTGTTTTGAATGGGCCCATACCATGGCGCTCTTCACCACGGATACGCCCCAGAGACTCTTGGCGGCGGAGTTGATCTCCAAGGCCTGCTGCCAATGATTTAGGGCCAGTTTGAAATCGCAGGTAAATACAAAGGCAAAGCCCAACCAGAAATTCGCAAGGAAGAGGCAGAGGATATCGCCGGTCTCGTTGGCTATTTTAAGGGCTTCCTGCAGCTGTCCAATTCCCTTTTCGTAGTCCTCTTCCACGATGAAGTGATAGGACCCGATGATGGTGTATATTTGGGCCAGCCTCTTCTGATATTGCTGCTTTTGGGCGATCGGCAAAATGGCCTCCACGACCCTTTTTGCCTCTTCGTGATAATTCATCTGGATATAGTAGAGCCCCAGCGTGGTTCTTGCGTCGATCAATTGCTTGTCCACATTCTTTACCCGGGAAAGCTCCTCTAGACACGCCACGCGCTTTGCCCCGAATGCGATGGCGTCCGGAAAGGAGGCCTGGTTTTCAGATTTCTTGGCCGCCAGGAGGCAATATTTCGCCCCTTTTTCTAAGTTTCCGCTTTCACCGTAATGCCTCGCCAGAGTTGCCACATAGAGTTCCAGGGTATCTCCGTAAAGCGATTCTATGGCCTTTCCGATCCTTTCATGAAGATCCCTTTTTTTCTTCGTCAGGATGGAATCGTAAATCACCTCCTGGGTGACGGCATGATTGAATATGTACGAAGATTCTGGATCGATTCCTCGTTCATAGACCAGCCCCGCCTCTTTCAGGGCCGACAGATGGCCATGAAGTTCCTTTTCTCCCAATTCCATGACCTCTCGAATCAGACCATGGCTGAATTCTCTTTCGATGGCGGAGCCCGCCTGGATCACTTCCTTGGCCCCCTCGGGCAGTGCATCCATCCGGGCCATGATGATTTCCTGGAGTGTGGAGGGAATGGCAATATCCAGAAGGCTCTTTGTCAGGCTGCAGCCGCCCGCCTTCTTTTCGATGATCCGAAGGCCCTGTAAAGACCGCATGTACTCTTCGATGAACAGGGGAATTCCGTCTGTTTTCTGATAGATCAATTCCGCTATGTCGGTATCGAACACCTCTGAGTCCACCAGATGATGGATGATCTTGCGGCTTTCCGACAAGGGTAACCGGTCGAGGGCAATTTGACTGTGATAGGGGCCTCCTCCCCAGGCAACCCGGTATTCCGGACGGCTGGTTAACAACAAAAATATCCGGGACCCGGATATATTGGCCAACAGGTCTTTAAAGGCGTCTTCCGAGCTTTGGTCTATCCAGTGAAGGTCTTCGACGGCAAGGATCAGGGGCCGGTGTTCCGCACTCTTCAATACGATTCTTTTCAAAGCTTCCATGATCCGTTCTTTTCTTGCCTCCGGGCTCATAGCTGCTCTGTCCACGCCGCTGTCCTTTACCGAAAGTATCTCCAGCAAAAAAGGCGAGGTGGCGGCATCGTCAACACCCAGTGCTTCCAGACCGTACCGGACCTTCTCCCGGATGTCGGTGTTTTCATCCTCCTCCTGGATCCCGAAAGCCGCCCTCACGATGTCGATGATCGGGTGATAGACTACGCGTCGACTGTAAGAAAGGCATCTTCCCTCGAGAAAGGTCACATCCTCGTGAATCATGGCCTTTCTAAACTCATACAGCAGCCTGGACTTACCCATTCCGGCTTCGGATATAATAGTCAAAGCCTGACCCGCACCGGACTTGACCCTTTCAAAAAGACTCAAAATAAAATCCAGCTCCTGCTTCCTTCCCACAAAAGGAGCAAGGCCCCGCTCTGCACTGACATCGAACCGGGTCCTTCGGGAGCTTGGCGCAATGACCCGGTAGACCGGGACTGGCTTTTGCATTCCTTTGACCGTTTTTTCGCCCAGAGCTTCGAAGCGGAAAAACCCCTCGGTCAGCCTAAAGGTTTCCTCGGTGATATAGATGGTTCCCGGCTCGGCAAGGGTTTCCATTCGGGAGGCCAGGTTGATAGTGTCGCCCACTGCGGTAAACTGCGCCTGGAGATCGCTTCCCAGCGAACCCACAACAACCGGCCCCGTATTGATTCCGATCCTTAGAAGTACGGGCGGGATTCCTTTTTCCACCTTTATCCTCTCGTTGAACCGGATCATTTCTCTGTGAATGGCGAGGCCGGCCCGAATGGCGCGCTGCGGTGCATCTTCCAGGGCGATGGGCGCTCCGAAAAAGGCCAGAATGCCGTCTCCCCTAAGTTCATTGACGGATCCCTGGTAGTCGTTCACCTTCTGGAGGAGGATTTCAAAAACCTGTCCCATCAGAGAAAAAGTCCTGTCGGGGCCCAGTTTTGCGCTAAGCGGTGTGAAGGCCTTCATATCGCAGAACATGATGGTGACTTCACGCCGCTCCCCTTCGAGTCGATCCTTCTGAGACAGGATTTTTCCAATCAAATCAGACGGTAGGTAGCGTTGAATTCTTTGCAGCTTTTCTTCCAGGGGAGGAGTTTCGGGTCTGGCGACGGACGCCGGGATCAGGCAGACACCGCAGCAGTCGCAGAATTTGGCTTGGGGTCGATTTTCGGCACCGCAGGCGGGGCAGCTCAGAACGAAATGAAAACCGCATTCGCTGCAGAATTTGGCGCCTTCACGATTGGGGAAATCGCACTCTGGACAATTCATCATCTCCACCCCAGGCAAATGGAGAGATGGAAATTCACGGCTTCGGAGTGCAAAAGCGAACGATTCTTGACTAAAGAAAAGAAAAGGGCACCGCGAACAGCCTGCTCAGGATCTTTTGTTGGCTTTTGCCGCCTTTTTTGGGGGTCCGCCGTTGAGCCTTTCTTTGAGCTTGCCGGAAATCTTGAAGGTGACCACCCTCCGGGAGGACAGCAGCAGCTCGCCTCCTGTTGCCGGATTGCGGCCCTTTCTGGCGTTTTTTTGCTTGACTTCGAACTTGCCGAATCCGCTGATCATGACATCCTCACCCAAGGCCAGGGTTTTTTTCATGATGTAAAGCAGCGAATCAACCGCAGCCCGCGCATCCTTCAGCATCAGGCCGTTTTCGTTCTGTATGGCTTCGGCCAAAGAATTCTTGGTAAGGGCCATTTTGCAAGTTCCAGGTTGATTGAGGGTTAATGACGAAAGGAATTTAATTTTTGCAAGGATTGCCTGCTTTGTCAACACAAGGATAAAAAAGCCCCTGAATGCTCAGGGGCTTGATCATCGGATTGGTGGCGATGCAGGGAACCGCTATCGAGCCCTAACATACTGAAATAATTAGACAGGGTGCAACCAAAATTCGAGAGTTATGCCCCTTCCATGCACCCTATATGCTCCCCAAATGAGGGGAATTTGCCATGTTTGAAATTCTTTGGCAACCATAATAAAAGATGGCATGAATCCAGGGATAGGGAGAGCTCCCCGACAAAGCCGGTCCCCGGCCGGCCTTCCCTGGAAATCACCACCGGGAGCGTAGCCGGGAGGCGCGAAGTGTCATCCTCAAAAAAAGAAAAAGGGGCAGAGTTTATAACCATCAAGGGTAAGCAGCATCGGTTCAACCCCTTCCTTTC
Source organism: Desulfobacterales bacterium (assembly GCA_021737185.1). Taxonomy (GTDB): domain Bacteria; phylum Desulfobacterota; class Desulfobacteria; order Desulfobacterales; family CAFBRK01; genus JAIPEL01. Next base: position 11,125 of record JAIPEL010000044.1, read on the forward strand.
CCTTAAACGCTCATTCCGGCCCGACATTCATGATTTGTATTGGGAAGTTGTTCGAAGAAATCCTCAATATAGAAAAGATTACGAAAGCCTAATTCAAGATCCAACCGCGGCAAAAATGGCCGTAAAAGTCGGAAAAGTCAAATATGGATCAACCGCCCATTACCTGGCCTGTTGCTGGAACTTAGGGTTTATGGCCGATCCCAAGTTGTCGTGGAAGGCGGCCGATATTCGTATCCCTGGTTCTGAGACAAAAATACCAGCTGGGCCTGGTAACAGCGGCTTTCTATCTTCTCTTTCTCAGCCCTTTATTTCTACCACCGCCCCCAAAGAACAGATTGAGAAACAGGAGGCTCTTATTGATTTTGTCAAAGAAACCTATCCGAATTTTGAAAAGGTGGCAGAGTGGCTTTGTCCATCCGATAGGCTCTGGATTTGTGTTGATCCACGCTGCAATCTGGTCAAGCTTACGGAACTATTTAATCTCACAATAGGGGAAGCGAGGGAAAAAGAAAAAGCGCGCCGGCAGGAAATTAAAAGCACAATTAGGATACTCGAAGAGGCCGACAAGATAGAACGAAAAAACCCCTCACCCACCCAAAAAACATTTAGGAATCTCTACCCTCAAAAACGAACCTACAAGCAGAAGCGACGCAATTACAGCAACGCTAAAATATTAATCAGTTCTCCCTTTGAGAACCCGCTGAGAGAGATTCCTACCAAACAGATAGATCAATATTCAAGAGCGCATGGCCTTATGCGCCCGTATCGAAAAAAAACGAAATTCCCTAAGTAGCCAAAAGCCATCTCCCCATCTGACCAAAAATTTCTTTCGCCATACCCCGTCCCTGCATCCTGCAAAAGAGTAGCTCTAAATCTTAAAAGGCAAACTTTAACTCAAGTTAAAAATTGCCTTTTTTTATAATTATTTCAGGGTATTATCTTGACCTCCTGTTTTGCGTCTACTATCCTCCTTTCATAGTGCAACTCAAAAAGGGGAGGCCAAAAAATGAATCTGCGCGAAGCGAGGATGAAACGTCAAGTAACTCAATGGGACCTGCGGCTGAGGGCAGGCATCAACCAATCAAAGGTGAGTCTCATAGAACGGGGATACGTTCAACCGTCGGAAGAGGAAAAGGCAGCCATCGCCAAGGCTCTCGGTTTGCGTGTTGATGAAATTGAATGGGCTCAGGCCGAGGCGGCTGCATAGCCATGAAGGACCACGATGCACAACCCTGGCTCCGGGGCAAAAAGCAGATCGCCAAATACGGCGGATTCAGGGATCCTCGTACGGCTGCCCGGTGGCTCTCCATGGGTCTTCGTCATGTGAGAGTGGGTTTTGAAATCCTAAGTAGGCCAGAGTGGGTGGACGAATTTTTCTTGCGATTCGAGGCCGACCGGCGCGGGGAAGCCGATCTCATCGTGGAAGGCATCATGAAGGAGTTTCAAGGCTAATGGATGAATTTCAAATTCTCAAGCGCCGTGTCGAGTTGAAGTCCCAAGCCGTCAAGCTGATGGCTCAAGATCTGGATGAACATCGGAACCGACTTCGGTCCTCTAAAATACGCCTTTTCCTCCTCGTCTACCGCCGGCGGTTGGAAAAGCAGATGGGGAACGGATTTGACCGGGGCCTTTCCCGGCGGCTGGATGCGGTTCAATTTTTGTTGGATGCGGAGCAGGAGACCGGCGGCCGTGGCTTTTAAACCAAACCGCAAATTCTTGCAGCGCTACAACCAAGCCTTCAGGGAAAATCCCTTGGCGGCAAACCTTCTCCTACTGCTGGCCGAGCTCGCTGACGAGTATGGCCGGGTTGAAACCGACCCCGAAGAGCTTTCCCGCCTCATGGCGGCCAGATTCGAAGACCCGGAGGCCCGCCAGATATGACCACTGAAGCCCTCATCCCCGGCGGATTCGTGCTTCTTTCCAGGAAAATCATGGACAGCGGCATCATGGAAAAGCCGCCACTTTATATGAAGCTCTGGATTTGGATGCTTCTGAGGGCCAGCCATAAAGACCACGGCAGCCTTAAACGCGGCCAGCTTTTCACCACCCACCGCAAGATGCAGGCGGCCATGACCCACAAAGTGGGGTTCAGAAAAGAAAAGCCATCCATCAAGGAAATTCGGGGGGTTCTTGAGTTCCTTACGATTTCCCGCATGGTGGTCACTATGAAGGGCACCCATGGAACGCTTATAACCATCCTTAATTACGATAAATACCAAACACCCGAAAATTATGAAGGGCACTATGCAGGGCACAGGCAGGGGCACAATAATAACAAGAATGATTTTAACAAGAAAAAAGACCCCGAAAAAATTTCTGACGAAATTTCCCTCCTGCGGTCTCGATATTCAAACCAGAATCTTATCGACCGAGCTTTCCGGGCGGTAGCCTCAACCAGAAAAACCGGCAAGGTGGCCGACTCCGTTCTACTGGCCCAACTGCAAAAGTGGGACCGCTACCCCGTTCATCAGGTGGAAGCCGCTATCCGTGTGTATCTGGAAAAAGAATGTGCCACCGAGGGCAAGGATGAAAAATACCTCTGTGGCATCATCCGGAACCAGAAAGCCGGCCCACCGAAAGAATGCACAACCCCGGAGTGGCTCTGATGCAGACCTTTTCCGACTACGGCATAGACATCCCCCACGGCGCAGCAGGCGAGATCCGGACCCTTTGCCCGGAGTGCTCACCGACCAGGCGCAAGGCTTCGGAAAGGTGTCTTGCAGTCAACGTCGACAAGGGCACATGGTTTTGCCATCACTGCGGCCATGCCGGAGGTCTCCATGAGGATCGACCGGACCAGAGCCGAGCCGAAGCACAACCAAAAAGGCAAATCCGGCGGCCGAGCTACCGGGAACCGGACAAACTGCCGGCCGACATCATCAAACGATTCGAAAGGCGCGGCATTCCTGCAGACATCCTCAAGGCCGAACGCATAGGACACGGGCCGTCATTCGGCCAGAAGCCGGGGATCCAGTTTCCCTACATCAAAGGCGGAGCCGTGGTGAACGTCAAGCACCGGGGCATTGAGGAAAAGACCTTCCGCCAGGAAAAAGATGCTGAAAAATGCCTGTACCGCTTCGATGCCATAGCCGACGACTCCGGAGAGCCGATCATCATCACCGAGGGAGAAGTTGACGCCCTTTCCTTCCTGGTGGCCGGCTTCAAGCGGGTTACATCGATCCCCGACGGCGCCCCGAGCCCCGAAGCAAAATCCTATCGCACGAAATTCGATTTCCTAAAATCAGCCGCGGCAATCTTCGAAAAAGCTGAAGACGTGATCCTTGCCATGGATGCAGACGCCCCCGGAAAGACGGCGGAGGCCGAGCTGGCGCGGCGGATCGGTGTTGAAAAGTGCTATGTCGTCACTTATCCGGCCGGTTGCAAGGATGCCAACGATGTCTTGAGAAAGCACGGCCCGGAATCCCTTCAAAAGATCATCGCCAACGCCAAGCCTTATCCGGTGTCCGGCCTGTTCATGGCCGACGACTTTAAAGACAGGTTGAATCGACTTTACGACCAGGGGCCGCAGCGCGGCTTTTCTACAGGCTGGCCGGTTCTGGACCGGTACCTATCCATCATTGCCGGCATGCTCTCGGTGTTCACAGGCATTCCCGGCTCTGGGAAGAGCACCTTCCTCGATGCTTTATGCGTGAATCTGGCCGAGGATCACGGATGGACTTTTGCCGCCTTCTCCGCCGAGAATTGGCCGATAGAGCGACACATCCAATCCCTGCTTGAAAAGCACATCCGGAAACCCTTTGCTCACGGCGGCAGGGAGACTCCGAGAATGACGGCCGAAGAACGGGACCAGGGCCGGGCTTGGGTGAACAACCATTTCTTTTTCATCGTCCCCGATGAAGACGAATTTTCTGTTGATTGGATTCTGGAGCGGGCGCGGGTGGCAGTGAAGCGGCACGGGATCAGCGGCTTGATCATCGATCCTTGGAACGAGGTTGAACACGATTTTAACGGCCTGACAGAGACGCAGTACATCAGTCAGCAGCTTACCAAGATCCGCCGCTTTGCCCGCCGGAATTCTGTTCACGTCTGGATCGTAGCCCACCCTCGCAACCTGATCAAAGACAAAGACGGCAACTATCGTGCGCCGACAATGTATGAAATCAGTGGCGGGGCTCATTGGCGCAACAAAGCGGATATAGGCGTCTGCCTTCACCGGCCCGACTACTCCGACCACCGAACCGAGGTGATTGTTCAAAAAGTTCGATTCAGAGAGGCGGGCAGGATAGGCAAGGCTGAGCTGCAATTTGTACAGGAAACGGGGCGGTACAGACACAATTAGCTGAAAAAGGAGACGAGAAGATGGAACACTTTGCAAGGCGAAACGATTTTGAGGGCCTGGAAAGGGATATGATCGGCGAATTGGGGCTCGCGGGGATGGAAGACCGTTTGTCCAAGAGAGAATTTCAAAGCCTCCTGGACAAAAAGGTCCGGATTGAAGGTGGCTCCATAGTCATGACAGTTCGGCCCCGGTACGAAATCGACCTTTCCCGCTGCAATACGAAAGAAAAGATTCTCGAATGGGTGGCCCATCTTTCCCGGAAAACATGGGTGGATCGGGCGGTGACCTCACGATTTATCGAACTTGCCTGCGGCTATCACGGCCTGAAGTATTGAAGGCCGGAAGGAAATGGAGCCACCATGACCGAAGCAACGACTGACAAGCTAACCGGAGACCAGCGCGAGACCATTTTGCGCATGGTCAACTTTATCGTGGTCCTTTTTGCGCGGGGAATGTCGCCGCATGCGTTTTTGGCTTTCTGTGCGGCTCTCTCGCAATTTTTGAAAAAGCTCGGGCTCGAAATCAGCACCACGGAAATCGAGCGGATTCCCGAAAGGCGACTGAGGGTAAATTGATGGCCGGCTTATCACCTACCCAACGGACGATCAGGGAGCTTCGAAACCAAGGGCGAGTCTGCGCGATAGTGGAGAAGTTCAACCCCCACGTCGGCCCTCACGGTATCCGGCAAGACCTCTTCGGCATCATTGACGTTCTGGCCTTGGACCCGGAGCGCGGTGTGGTGGGCATCCAATGCACCGGCCAGGACTTCGCCGGCCACCTCAGGAAGTTGACCGAAGAGCGGTCCCAGGAAACCCACGATTGGCTTTCGACACCCGGGACGGCCCTGGAGTTGTGGGGCTGGCGAAAAATCAAGTTGAGGCGCGGAGGAAAGGCCATGCGGTGGGCGCCCCGGGTGCGGGAAATAACCACGGAGGATGTCCTATGAGGCGAATGGAAAAAGAGCAAATGGACGTTGTGATTCATCTTGCCGCAAGCCTTGGCCACTTGGTGAAGGATGATCCCGCTCTTTTTGAGGAGGCGTGTGCAATCGTGGAGGAGCATTTTCGAATGCTCGGTATTTTGGATCGATATTCATTTCCATCAACACCGGCCCCGCCCGGAACTTGGGGCACTTGCTGAAAGGAGCATAGAAATGGGCTACAACTTGTCAAACGACATGGACGATCTGTTTGTGAATCCATCGGATTACCGGACCCCGGCAGAGAATCTTCAGCCGGTAATCGACATCTACGACAATCTCAACCGAAAATACGATTATTGGGAAAATACCCGCGGCGATCCTTCGCGTCCCCAGGTAACGGTTGGGGGTCGGTACCGGCAGCCGCAGAGAACCGCACTGCCGGCGGTTTCGTCGGTCGGTGGAAGGTCCGGGGTTTCCCGGGGGCGCTACGGATACACATCAAGAAGCCCCGGCTACTATACCGACCTAAACGATTTTCTTGAAGGCCTGGACCTGGAAGCCCCGGAGCTCGGAGAGGCCCCGGAGCTTGATCTACCCGAATTTGAAATGCCGGAATTCGATGAATCCAGGGCAGAGTATTATGCTGAGAGAGCCGCCGCTCATCCTCTTGCAATGAAGCGCCAAGCGCTCCGGAGTGCTTTGGGGACTGCGCGTCTGTATGACAACCCGAACATGAAGATGATGGCGCAGCGAAACATTCTTGCCGGATACGGGCAGGGGCTGGGCAACATCATGTCCGCCGCCCGAAGGGAAGGGCTGAACCAATACACGACCGCCGAATACAACCCCGCCATAACAGGGGCCCGGATAAATTTTGAAACCGACCGCGCCGGGGCCATGGAAAAATGGAATCAGGCCCTTCAGGACCGGAACCAGAGGTTTCTCCAGGAGCTCAGCGATTACCGGACCAACCGGGGCGTCTATCTTGCCAATAAGCCCCGGACGTTCGGAACCCCCGGCTACAGCGGATCCGGGCCGAGACGGGCGATTCCGAGAAACGATAATGTGTTGCGGTACACATCTGCGTACAACTTATAGGCCGCCAGATGAAGACGAGGCTTGTACCGAAGAAAAAACCAAAACCCGACCAAACCACCGTGGTCCTGAACGCGGTGGCAGCGGCTCTTTTTAGGCTGGCCGACATTGAAAAAACCATCACGGTTTTGCCGCCGAAAGCTATTTTCCCTGAATCGAGGGTCAAAAAAAGCGTGATTGTCGCGGCACCGAAAGCAATGGAATTTACCGTCGTGTCAAGGACCGATGACGGTCGAATTGCAAACCTTAAAATCGAATCCAATGAAGATCGACAGCCTTCAACCGAGAAGGGAGCATAATTATGAAAAGTCAGATTATAGTGGATGCCGAACGGGATTACCGGGAAGCCGAGGAAGAGACGGCTCGGATCTATGAACTGCGCCGAAAACTGGACGGAGAAGTCTTTGCCCTGGATGAACGCCTACGAGACCTCCGAAACAGCCTACCAGAGCTTCTGGTGGCTGTGGAAATGGGCGAAGAACGCGCGGAGAGGGTGAATGTACTCCGTTCTCAGATTGAAGCGACAGAGAGCCGCTTATCCGATATTCCGCTGATAAAGGCCGGCCTGGACGAGCGGGAGCGGCCGGTTCGGAAAAAGCAAAAATCAGCTCATCGGGTCATCGAAAAGTATCGCAGCTACCAGGAGAAGAAAGCACTTCTGGCCGAGAATCACACCGACACCGAGGAAAACCTTCTCCGGACACTGGCCGACTATTTGGATATGAAAGAAGATGCCCGCTCATTTCTGGCCGGATTGAAGCCGGCGGCGTGACACCAGGTGACCGCAGATGACCGGACACGGCGAAAAACTCTCACGGAACCAGGAGCGGGCCATCGGCGCCCTTCTCCTCAACCCAAGCATAGCCGGCGCAGCCCAGGCCATCGGAGTTGCGGAAAAGACCCTTTGGCGGTGGCTCCAAGAGGAAGGTTTCCAGGAGCACTACCGGGCAGCCCGCAAGGAGGTCATCAATCAAGCACTTGGGGCGGTTCAAGGTGCGATATCCTCAGCGGTTCAGACTCTCAAAACCATCATGGAGGATGGGAAAGCCCCAGCCTCTTCAAGGGTTTCGGCAGCTCGGGCCATTATCGATGCGGGCCTGAAGGTGGCTGAAATCGAGGACCTGGTACATCGGATTGACCGAATTGAAAAAAGCCTTGAGGACCTGAGTTGTGAAAATCGTGGATAGGATAAAAGCTGTAGAAAGGCAAATCGACCTGAAAGCGATCAGGCCGCCGGCATTTCTTCGGCCTTTTCTCGAAGAGGACCGCGATCCGGGCCCCGAAGAAGCAGGAATGTTTTATCGGCACTTCGAGAGGTGGCAGAGAGCCATCGGCAGGGCCATAGACCGGGGGCACGTCTCCCTTCAGGATCTTCAAAATGCGCTTCCCGAAGCATTCCGAAGGCGGGTAAGAGAGGCGGTTCTGAAACGAATCGAAACAGAGGCTTGCGAAACCGATGAGGCGCAGTGTTGATGCCCGGGTGACTGTTCTTGAATCGCAACTGGCCAATGCCGTTGCTGTGAGGGAATTTGTCCGAGAGGTTTTGGATATTTTCCGAAGCTTGGATCCGGAAGCCGCAGACCGGGCAAAGGAGGCCCTCGATTCGGTATCCATGGCGAACCATACAGCCTTGATTTCCATCTTTTTGGACGCAGTAGGGCAATTGGCTTCGGAAAACCGGAAACGCTTCATGGAAAGGCTTTCTAAAAGGAGGGGGCGTGGATCTGACAAGGATTAATGAGCTTCGGAAGGATATGGATGAAATCTATTTCAGGCTTCTAAAGCTCAAGGGGCCGGAATTCGACGAGGCGGTGAAGGAGTTTGAGGTGGTTGCGTTGGCGGTTATGGAAGAGGCCGGGAGGATTCACCAGATTGCGGCACAACAAACCGATTATTAGGGCTACTATATGATTTGCCCCCTTTTTTTAAATGAGTCCTCTTTTTAAAAGGAATTCAAGGCCCTTCGGTGCGACCTTATATCGCGCGGGCGAGTTTATTCGCTTTTGCGAAGAAATCAATTTTATTTCCACCAGCTTAGAAAGCCACAATTCAACTCTATTTTTGGAAATGGAGGCTCGGCGGCAGATATGATCAGCAAGACAATGCTCGTTCTTAGCAATAAAGGAAAGAATTGCGATAGCTTCATCGGAAAGATCATTTTCATTTCGAGGCCTTGGCGTCTGCAACTCCGCTATTTGCTTATGAAGATCCACCTTTTCTTGATTCAGCGCCGCTATCGTTTGCTTCAACTCCGTATTCTCCGTCATCAACTGAATGCGATGCTCATGGAGCTCCGCATGTTCCGATTGGAGAGCGAGTACCTGGCTTTGAACCTCTCTGAGGTCGGCAGAAAATTTCCTATTTTCGGTTCTGTCGGAAAGAGCAGTGATAAGATCAACTAAATCCTTGATATTGCCCATTGCATCCTCTGAGATAAAAAATCCGGGGTAACAGATCTCTGACAATTTGGCCGACGTAAAGCATTACCAAGAGTGCCTATCGATGTCCTCCAGCTCACATTCGTCATTTCCTACAAATATTATATCACCCTCGCATATTTTTATTTTGTTTCTTGCAATTCTCACCCAACTGTTCGGGAATATTGGGCACCCATTGGCACACATTGAAAAGGCGTTTCGGCGGGGGACACCTTCACACCGAACAAATGCATAGGCGAAATAGTCACTATTTCCAATTTCAATTATGTCCGGATCAATAATCTGGTAATAAAAGGATTCATCAATTTTCAGACAGGTCTTCCAGAATGAAAGCCCGGAAACATTCTCCGAGAGCATTGGGAAAATCGAGAGAAATGCAATCGCAAATAGAGTACCCTTGAGCGGCCCATCCATGCTTACCTTCTGATCGTGGTTTTTTGGTTGGATCTTTTGAGGCGGATTCGTGGCACCTCTTCTCACTTTCCATCTATTTCCTGGGGCTCTATCAGGTCTTTGAAGCAACCCTTCGCCTGCTGTATCGACTCGCGCATATCCTTCTTCAGCGCTTTGAGTTCTGTTGGTGTCAAATAGCGTGCCTGAGGCGTCCACGTTCCCATATATCCCTCCGGAGGCTTTTCAGCCGGGGACCTCCATTCCGGCCCCTGGTCTATGGGGTACGGTACTGGAAATGGAATGATCTTGGCGCCTCGGTCCTTTTTATCGCTCTTCATTTGGGGTTCCCTTCTTCAGCCCCCCTCTCCTTTATAGCAGACTCAATTGCTGTCCTATGTGCATATTGGGCCTGCTCAAGAGCGCTATTGTAGAACCGCCGGAGACCTTCGCGCCAATATTTCCTCATCTTTTCATTCAACTCATGCTCAGAATCCCAGCCCCGTGGGGCGAAGTAATATTTAAAGATTTTTTCTCTATTTTCCTCAACTTCTTTTGAAGCCGCTTCATATGGATTGAAGTTTTCAGGGTCTTTAATTTCAAAATTAAAAACCGTTTTGTATGGCCCCTTTCTTACCATTTGTGTCTCAAACTCCGGCTCTTCTTTTATTACAGCAGACTCATCAACGTGCCCGCTTACCGGAACGTTTGAAAAGTGGACTACACCATTCTTGTCGACCCATCGGTACAATTCTCCTGCACATAAAAACGCCTCAATGCCCAAGACCAATGAGATTGTAAAGGATAGAATGAGAACGGATATGGATATTTTTTTCATATCTTAATCCTGTCTAAAAATGGATCATTTTGGCCGGGCTGTCTTACTCATCCACTCGCATTCCAATTTATCGATCCGGCTCAAGAACCTCATTGCAAAGCTTCATTTTTAAATCAACAATTTCGTTGATCAGGTCATTGACTATCGCGGCATAATCGGACAATAGGCGGTGGAATTCCGCCTCTATCCGGCTTGCATTCTCGCTGGAAACGTCTTCCAGCACAAGATTGACACCAGGCATTTTCTTAGAAGCTGTCTTTTTTACATCCTCAACAGCCTGTCGGACACATTCACCATATTCCGGATCTACTTTTTCAAGCAATTCTTTCAAAGCATTTTCGATCCTGGTAATTGAACCGGCTGCCTTACCAGGGAAGTTGATTATTTTGGCCACCCTTCCATCTCCTTTCTTTATCGCAAAAATAAAACCCCATCCCTTCAATGAGAGATGGGGCTCTGTCTCCTCCATAGATACCTCGCAAACATGCTTGGTATGGATCCATTTGACCGGTACTTAGATGGCTATCAGCGCCGAAGGGCATTGTCAAATATTTACCCACGAGTTGCCGGCGCCAGGGGCGGCCCGCTCAGAGGCCGCAGGAGCGACGATTTTGATTTTCCGAATAGTAGGGGCGGGGCCGTAAGGCGATTGTTTGCACGGCAAGGCGAGCGACTGGAATTCGGAAGCTTTAGCCAGCTCATTCCAACGCAAAACGGCCATAGGCCGGGGATTATTTATCCTGTTTTTCCTCGTATCTTTTCAGGGCTTCATCCAGGAGGCGGCGGATGGCTTCGTTTCGGGCAGGAATGCGGTTTTCGTATCGATAATCGTCTATGCGCTCCAACAGCTCTTCATCGACGATTAATAGGACTTTTGGCTTTTGACTCGGCATGGTCATGTAAATAGACCGACCGGCAGACCGAAATCAAGAAATATCTTGACACATTCCTTTATTGGCAATAAAGGTTATATATCCATTAAATGAAATAGCCCCGAACCGCGACATGAAAACTCAAATTCACAGATTAGCCAAGGTTCCGCATTCCGCGAGGGTGCGGCCGGCGTCGCGGCCGGGGGAAACCTTGGCTTTTCTATTTTGAGAGGGGGGTGCAGCATGGCAGACAGTCTGAAGCGTGTACAATCGTCAATCCAAGATCAGATTGACAGGGTGGAAGTACTCAAGCTGATGTTTTCGGACTATTCCGAGGACTCGCGTGAATTCGGCCAGTGTGAGCTTGGGGGCATAACCCTGATTTTGGGGGATGTGCAGCAGGGCTTGTCTTCGGTGTTGGAGCGGATGGACGTGATGGAGGTAGAAAGGGCCAGAGGGCGAACCGACGGCCCTAATTGACCAAGCCGCTATGAAAGGGGTGCGCCATGGCGCGGACGAAAAAGACAGTGGCAGAGCTTCAGCGCGAAGTCTGGAGGTTGGAAGGAAAATTAAGGGAAACCCAAGAATACGCGAGTTGCTGCCGGGATCTTGCGCGGGAGTACCAATCATTGTTGCAGCGGCACGGAATTCTTTCCGGGGCACCGACCCCCAAGGGGCCGGTAAAAATCCCAAAGCATTTAAGCGTGATCGAGGGCGGGCAATGCAACCGGAATTAACCGACCAAACCGCTATCGACCGCATTCGGAAATGCGCGGCGAAACTGGAAAGCAACGGCGGACCCGTAGCCAAGCAATGGGCCGGGGCGTTGTACGAGGCGGCAGAGTACGTTGAAAAGAGGATGAAGGCGGTCACGGTACAGGCAGAATGGGCAACCGTTCGGATCGACGTGGCGGACGGAGGGACAGTCAACTTTTATGAAGGGGGCAATGATGGACAAGGACAGATTCAAAGAGGAAAGCGACATCGAACTTTACAACGAAGCGCTCAATGACACCCAATACACCTTTGAAGTATTGAGCCTGTTTGCCAATGCTGATCACGGGGAATACGGGCGGCTCTTTTTTGAAACCGAAATGAAGGTTCGGGATTGCCACGACCGCATTTCCGAACTGCACAGAAGATGGAGAGAGGAACGGCCCGAGACAGCACCGGCCAGCGAGTAACCGAAACCGGCCCCGGATAGGTCCGGCCGGCCGAAAGCCGGGCTCCCTACCCGGTTTCCGGGGCTTTACCAGGGAGAAAGTGAGGGACTTTCATGGAGCACTCAAAAGATTTTCCAGGCACACTCGATCAGGTTGAAAAAGCTGTGGTTAAAGTGGCCAAAAAGCAGGGCCAAGGGATTCTGGTCGATAATTGCTGCGTCATCACAGCGGCCCATTGTATTTCCTGGGACACTGACGGCGGGATGGCCATGGGGGATTTTTATATTGAAGAAATCGAGATGATGGGAAGAAACTTTAAGTTACGTCCAATTGCGGTAGAAGCTGTTGCCGACATCGCCGTTCTCGGTCCATTGGATAGCCAAGCTGCCTATGAAGAGGTGGAAGACTTTTGTGAGGCCTGCCGCAAAATCACCCCGGTAAAAATCTGCACTGCGGAATTTGAACCGCACAAAGACTTCAAGGCATATGTTTTCACCCACGACAAGGGCTGGATCCAAGCAACTGCCCATCACTATCTTTCTGTATACCCAACGCTGTGGATAACTACTGAAAAACAGATCGATGGAGGAACATCGGGAGGACCTGTTGTAAACGAGAAGGGCGAATTGCTTGGAGTCGTATCATTCAACTCCATAAACATAGACGAGTGTACGGGCCAGATCCCACGGGCCTCCCTTGCTTTACCATCATGGATTCTTCAAACCATTTTGCAGCCAGACAGCTTTTTCATTGGATAAAAGAGGAGGCGGTTATGGGAGTCAAAGTCAGAGAAAAACCCAAAGGGTCAGGCATCTATTGGGTGTTCATCCACCACCAGGGCCAGCGGAAATCTAAAAGGATCGGGACGGACCTCGATCTTGCCGTAGAGGTGGCAAAAAAGTTGAAGGCAAAACTCGCCCTCGGGGAGCTGGACCTGTCGAAGCTCTCAGACACCCCGCCCCCGACCTTCGGGCAGCTTTGCGATCAGTGGCTTGAGCACCACGTCAAGCCGACCAAAAGGGCTACCACCTATGCACGGTATAATTCCTTGCTGCGTATGTACCTCAAAAAGCCGATAGGGGACATTCCCATCACCGACCTGAAGCGGGCAGCAGTCCTCAAGGCCCTCCGGGGGGTCCGGTCTGCCGGCCTGTCTCGAAGCAGCGTTGAAGCAGCCCGAAACGTCATCAGCGGCACCTGTGAATTTGCAATCGATTACGAGCTGCTCACCTCGAACCCCTGCGCCGGCATTATGAAGCGTATGGGGCTTCAAAGGAAGATGGACCGAAAACCGATCGTGGTATTCACGAAGGAGGAAGTGAGCAAGATCCTCGAGACCTGCAAACGGATCCGGCCCGATTTCTATCCCCTCTTCCTGGCGGCTTTCAGGACCGGTATGAGGCTCGGGGAGCTTCTGGCCCTGAAATGGGAAAATATCAACTGGAACGGTCGGTACATCGTCATTGAGAGCTCATTTCGAAACAGCAGGCTCACCTCCACGAAGACCGGCAAGGCCCGCAGTGTGGAAATGTCAAACCAGCTCTATGAAGAGTTGAAGGCCCTTTATGCGAAGCGGAAAAAAGAGGCGCTCAAGGCCGGATCAAACGAGGTTGTGCCTATCGTTTTTCATACCAAGGGGGATTACACCTCTCAGAACAGCGCCCGGAATATCTGGAGGCGGATTCTGACCAAGGCAAAGCTGGACTATCGAAAACTGCATTGCATCCGGCACACTTTCGCCTCTCTTCTGATCGCTGACGGCCACTCCCTGGCCTTCATCAAGGATGCCATGGGGCACGGCTCGATTCAGATCACCGTGGACGTGTACGGACACCTTCTTCCCTCCGAAAGCAGGGGCGCCGTCAACACTTTGGATGACGCGCCCAAACGCACCCTATCCGCACCCGCCGAAAATGAAAATGCCGCAACCCAAGAGGATTACGGCATAATTCCAAGTGTGGTGGCGATGCAGGGATTTGAACCCCGGACGCTGCGGATATGAGCCGCATGCTCTGACCAACTGAGCTACATCGCCACAAAATTTCGAGCGTCGGGCAGCCCGCTCGAAAAAGATAGACCGCGTCTGTTAGCAATTGTTTGCCGATCCGTCAAGCGATAAAATCGCTGCGCAATTTTATAAAAAGCGGCTGCGCAGCCTACCTTGGGGGACGCTTCTAAAATGACCGGGGGATATCCCCATAGGAAAAGGGCGGCCGGCAGACCGCCCTTTTTTTTCATTCAGCACCGGTGAGCTCAGGAATCACTCATTCCCTTACTGGGCGGGAAACGATGTCCCCGGCTCCACGATGAACTCTTCCAGGTTGGCAGGAAGATCGTTGAAAACGATCATGAACGGCAGCGCCTGGTTCGGTGCGACGTTCATATTCGACTTTTTCTCCCCGCCCCGATTGTTTAGGGCCTTGGAAATCTGTTCCATGTCCATGGTGGAAAGCTGCTCGCCGGTCAGGACGTTGCCGGCAAACACGGTCTTGGCTTGCACCGCTTTTCCGCCGGCAAAAAGTTTGCCCGAAATGCTGATGAAATTGCGCGCCCCGTCGTGGTTGTTTCGAACCTGACCCGTGATGACGAACAATTTGCCGGCCTTGTCGTTTTCCACGAACTTGCTTCGCACCGTTGCCTGCGTCACATCGATTCGGTTGACGTCTTCCGGTTCCGGGCTGATCAGGTCGCTGACATAAGGAATCCGGATCCCCATGGTGTCTACTGCGTAATAGCCTCCACCCAGCAGCACCACCAGCAAAAAAAGGACGACCACCGCTTTGGAGGTCTTTTTGGGGGTCTTGGGGGTTTTTTTCTTGGCCTCCTTGGCCTCCATTTTGGCCTTTGTCTTGGCTTCCTTCTCAGCTTTTTTCCTGGCTTTTTTGTCGAGGGGAGCAACCTCCTCCTCGAGCTCTTCGAGGGCGGCCTCCTCGCGCTCCAAGGTCTCCATGTCGATGGTTTCGGCAAAAGTCGCCGGCGCCTCTTCGGTGGAGGCGTCGATGTCTTCCAGCTCCTCGACTTCCTCGATTTCCTCGACTTCTTCCTCCCCGAAATCGATATCCAGATCTTCGGTATGAAGGTCTAACTCCATTTCCTCGGATCTTTCCTCCGACGCGGCCTCGGGCTCTTCCTCCATATCCAGGTCCATGTCGAGGTCGAACTGCTGGGAAGGCATTTCGGCAGCGCCTTCTTCCTCCTCCTCCCCGAGCATCGTTTCGATGTCGGACAGATCGATTTCTTCTTCGCCGACGTCCAGATTCATATCGTCATCGGCGGGTTCTTCCACCGGCTCGAGCTCAAGGTCAAGCTCCAGGTCGCTCACGTCCACTTCCGACTCTGGTTCTTCAGAATCGAGAACGCTTTCAAGGTCGGAAATGTCGATCTCTTCTTCGGCAGTCCCTGCCGGAGGTTTTTCTTCTTCACCACCCAACTCCAGATCCAGGTCCCCGAGGTCGAGCTCGTCTTCGGATCCGGCCCCCTTCATTTCCTCTGCCGGGGCCTCTTCCTCGGCTTCGCCGCCCAGGTCAAAATCCAGCTCCCCAAGATCCAGCTCGTCTTCGGATCCGGCCCCCTCCATTTCCTCTGCCGGCGCTTCTTCCTCGGCTTCGCCGCCCAAGTCCAGATCCAGGTCCCCAAGATCCAGCTCGTCTTCGGCCCCGGCCTCCTCCATTTCCTCTGCCGGGGCTTCTTCCTCGGCTTCGCCGCCCAGGTCAAAATCCAGCTCCCCAAGATCCAGCTCGTCTTCGGATCCGGCCCCTTCCATTTCCTCTGCCGGCGCTTCTTCCTCGGGTTCGCCGCCCAGGTCCAGATCCAGGTCCCCAAAATCCAGCTCGTCTTCGGCCCCGGCCCCCTTCATTTCCTCTGCCGGGGCTTCTTCCTCGGCTTCGCCGCCCAGGTCCAGATCCAGATCCCCCAAGTCGAGATCTTCTTCTTCCTTTTCTTCGTCGCCGATATCGAGCCCGATATCCAGATCGCCTTCATCCGTCCCGCCTTCCTCTTCAAAGCCGCCCAAGCCGACTTCCGGTTCCTCAGAATGTGAGGGCTCCGCTTCGAGGGAAGAGGAAATATCTTTTTCAACGGCCGGTTCCGCAGGCGGCGCCTCAGCAGTCGGCACCGGGGGAAATGCCGTGAAAATGTGTTGGCATTTTGAGCAACGGACTTTGGAGCCGGCCGGCTTTAAAAGGCTTTCATCAAGATTGAAGGCCGTTTTGCACTGCTCGCAGGTAATAATCATGTCTCACCCTCGCTGATTACTTTTTCAGGTGGTATACCGCCGGCAAATGCCTGAAATCTTCTGCGCAGTCAAGTCCGTAGCCGACCAGAAATCCTTCCTGCACGACATGGCAGGCATAATCGACATGAACATCGATCTGGCGTCTTTCGCGCTTGTCGACCAGTGCACAAATCCTCACCGATGCCGGCCCAAGCCCGTTTAGATAGTCAAGGATCCACCGCAACGTTACTCCCGAATCGACGATGTCCTCCACGACCAGGACATCTTCTCCATTGATATCGATTTCCAGTCCTTTGGTCAAACAGACGGTGCCGGAAGAAGACGTTTCGTCGCCGTATGAGGCCGTCCGGATGAAATCGATTTTCACCGGAATCGTCAATTGCCGGATCAGGTCGGAGAGAAACACGAATGCACCCTTGAGCACCCCGACAAGAATCGGCTTTCGATGCCGGTAGTCCGCAGAAATTCGCTTGGCAATTCCGGCAACCGATTTTTCTAAATCTTCTTTGCTAAGGACAGGAATGAGTTCAGGCATCATCACCAAACAGCGTGTGGAGGCGGCATCGCGCAGCTCCGCCTCCGTGCATGGCCTCCATTTCGGGCCAAGCTACCCCGGATGAGATCACTTGTCAATAAAATTAATCTCTTACAGGCCTGTTTCAGCCAGCTGCGCGATCAATTTTTTCTGCTGCTCTGTGAGCTTTTTCGGCATGTTGACAAGAACACGGACGTAGAGATCTCCGCTGCCGCTGCCTTTCATGTGAGGAATTCCGCGGCGGGGAATGCGCATTTTGGTTTGGTGACGTGTTCCCGGAGGGATTTTCATGTTCAAGGATTTTCCCTCAAACAGGGGGACCTCGATTGTCGTCCCGAGAAGCGCTTCGGTAAGCTTGATCTCCCGGTTGACGATCAAGTCGTTTCCTTCGATGCTGTAAACGGGATCCTCAAGAACCTTTGCCTGAATGAACAGGTCTCCGGCCGGCCCGCCGTATGGGCTTTGCTCTCCTTTTCCGGACAGGCGAAGCTTTTTCCCGGTGGTCATTCCCTTGGGGATCTTGACCGTCAGACTTTCGGTTCTTCCGCCGTGCTGGAAATTGACGGCCTTTTCAGCCCCCAGGACCACCTCTCGGACGGTCAAGGGAATCTCGTACACCAGGTCCGACCCTTTGATCTGCTGGGCATGCTGCCCCCCTCCGCCAAAGGAAGCCCCGCCAAAAGGCGAACCTCCGAATGAAAACCGCGTTCCGCTCCGCCGCCCCCCTCCGAATGCGTTGCCGCCAATGCCGAACTCCCTGAGGATGTCCGAAAAGTCGAATCCCTTGAAAATGTCTTCCTGGCTGTAGCGCTGGCGGAAGCCCGAACTTCCGAATTGATCATACTCCTTGCGCTTTTCAGGATCACTGAGCACCGCGTAGGCTTCACTGATCTGCTTGAACTTTTCCTCCGACCCCTTGTCGCCTTTTGCATGGTCGGGGTGATATTTCATCGCCAGCTTCCGGTAGGCTTTTTTGATCTCGCTTTCGGAAGCGTTTTTGTCGACGCCCAAAATTTTGTAATAGTCTTTATCGGCCATACGCCTCTTGATCTCCCTCCTTTTCGCCTTAGCCTCCGGCAAAGTCGGCGGCTATGGCGCATCGAATCGAGGCAGCAAATTTATTCAATATTCTGCAATTTCACAGTGTTAACTATAATAACCCGTTTCCGAACTGTCAAGCGGCCCTTCCATCAGAACTTCTGCACTTTGACGGCGTCCTGGCGGGCTTTGAGGGCAACCATCAGCACTGAAATGGCCGCCGGGGTGATCCCGGCGATCCGCGACGCCTGCCCCAGGGAGGCGGGCCTCACATCGGACAGCTTTTCCTTTAACTCGTTGGAAAGCCCGTGCACACTTTGGAAATCGAACTGTTCCGGAATGGTCTGCTTTTCCAGATCCTTGAATTTTTCAATTTCCCTGAACTGCTTTTGAATGTACCCTTCGTACTTGATTTCGATCTCGACCTGCCGGGCCGCCTCTGCAGAAACGGGCGCGGCCGGAGGGCCGCTCAAGATTCCCACGGCTTCGTAGTCCAGCTCCTTTCGCTTCAGAAGCTGTTCGAGGCAAACACCGCTGCCGATGGGGGGGCTGCCGTACTCCGCCAGGTAGCGGTTGACTTCCGCCGACGGCTTGATGACCGTCTTTTTGATTCGGTCGATTTCATCTGCGATTTCCCTTTTTCGATCGCGGATGCGGGCGCAGCTTTCCGCATCGATCAGCCCCAGTTCATGGCCGATCTCCATCAGGCGAAGATCGGCATTGTCCTCCCGCAGCATCAAGCGGTATTCGGCGCGGGAGGTAAACATCCGATATGGCTCCCGGGTCCCCCGGGTGACCAGATCGTCCACCATGACACCCATGTAAGCCTGGGAGCGGTCCAGCAGGAATGGGGCTCGGCCCTGCACTCGGCAGGCGGCGTTGATGCCGGCCCACATCCCCTGCGCGGCGGCTTCTTCGTATCCGGAGGTGCCGTTGATCTGCCCCGCCAGATACAGCCCCCGGACCGCCTTTGTCTCCAGCGTCGGCTTTAGCTGAAGCGGATCGACGTAATCGTACTCGATGGCGTAGGCCGGCCTCATGATTTCCGCCTGCTCGAGCCCCCGCACGGATCTGACCAGCTCGATTTGAACTTCCAGCGGAAGGCTGTTTCCAAGCCCGCTGGCATAGATCTCCGCAGTGTCGATGCCTTCCGGCTCGAGGATGATCTGATGGCTCTCCCGGTCGCCGAACTTGACGATCTTGTCCTCCAGTGACGGGCAGTATCGAGCGGAGATGCCTTGGATCCTTCCGCCGTAAAGCGCCGAGCGCGAAAGGTTCTGCGAAACGACCCGATGAGCGGCGGCATTGGTCTTTCCCATGTAGCTCGGCAGTTGGGGCATGGCGACCGGTTCTGAAAAAACGGAAAACGGCCGCGGGTCGGGGTCTGCATCCTGGCGGGTAAACACCGAAAAATCGATGCTGTCTTTCTTCAGGCGCGGCGGGGTCCCGGTCTTCATCCGTCCCAGGGAAAAGCCGAGCTCCTTCAGATGGGCAGGCAGCCCATAGGAGGCGAACTCGCCCGCCCTTCCAGCACGGATCGAAGAAAATCCGATATGAACCAACCCGGAAAAAAAGGTGCCTGCGGCCAGGACCACGCACCTTGCCCGATAGCCGAACCCGGTGTGGTCCTGCAGGCCGACGACACGGCCTTCTTCGACCACCAGCCGCTCCACTAACGCCTGCTTCAGTTCGAGGTTCGGCGCCCGTTCCACCGCCGCTTTCATGGCGATATGGTATCGGATCTTGTCGTTCTGGGTCCGGGAAGAATGCACGGCCGGCCCTTTTTTCGTGTTCAACGTCCGGTACTGGATGGCGGACTGGTCGGTGATCCTGGCCATCTCCCCGCCCAGGGCGTCGATCTCCCGGACGAGCTGCCCCTTGGCCATCCCGCCGATGGACGGACTGCACGGCATGGCGGCAAGCTTATCCAGATCGATGGCCAGCAAAAGAGTGGCGCATCCCATCCGGCCCGAAGCCAGGGCCGCCTCGCAGCCGGCATGTCCGGCCCCCACCACGATGACGTCGTATGATTTTGTGGTCGAGGTCATTGTTTACTGGCAGTGCTGTGAATGGTAGTTATCAATATTGACGGTTTCATAAAAAGGCCTGAACAGCCTATACAATAGTCGGAAATATACCCCGAATCAAGGAGCGAGGTCTTGCGGCGGGGACATTTCCTTGCAACCACGAATCTAACCCAAATTCCTATATTGAACATCTTAATAGAAGGCGGGCGATTCAAGATCAAGCGGGAGACGATTTTGGCAGACCGCTACACGGACCTGAGCAGCTATCTGAAGGCCGCTTTCGGCTGCAGGGTCCAGAAAATCACCGTTGACGCAGGAATGTCCTGCCCCAACCGGGACGGAACGCTTTCGCGCCGGGGCTGCATTTTTTGCAACGCCCGCGGTTCCGGAACCGGGGCCCATGAGCGGGGCCTTTCGATTACCGAGCAGCTCGAACGAGGGAAAAATACGCTATCCCGGCGCTACAAGGCCAAAAAATTCATCGCCTATTTTCAGTCCTATACCAACACTTACGCTCCCCTGCCCCGCCTTCGCGCGTTGTACGACGAGGCTCTTGCCGTCGATGACGTCGTCGGTCTTTCCATCGGCACCCGGCCGGACTGCGTCGATAAACAGGTGCTGGACCTGCTCGAACGCTATGCCGCCGATCGGATGATCTGGATCGAATACGGCCTTCAGTCCGCTGCAGACGACACCTTGGACCGGATCAACCGCGGGCACACGGCCGCATGTTTTTCAGAGGCGGTCTGCGCCGCCCAAGGACGAGGCATCCTGATCTGCGCCCATGTCATCCTTGGGCTGCCCGGGGAAGACAGACAAAAGATGATGGAAACCGCAGACTTCATCGCAAGATCAGGCATCGACGGCGTCAAGATTCACTTGCTCTATGTGGTCCGGGGCACCGAGATGGAGCACCTGTACCGGAATGGAGACTACCGCTGCCTGGAACAGCGCGAGTACGTTTCTCTGGTGTGCGAGTTTCTGGAGCGGCTTCCCCGTGGGATGGTCATCCAACGCCTCACCGGCGATCCCCACAGAGAAGAGCTCGCGGCCCCGGCGTGGGCCCTGGACAAGGCCGGCACCCTTGCACGGATCCGGGAGCGTTTGGAGGAACTGGATACGTGGCAAGGCAGGAAATACAAAGGTTGAATGGGTAAATGGTTGATTGGTCAAATGGGGGGGCAATCGATCACTGGCCGACGGCAAAACTTGCGCTTATCCAACCGCCCAATGGGCGGAGAGATCTTCGTGAAATTACCGTCATGCCCGCGAAAGTGGACAGCCAGTTTTTTTGTTCCAGATTCTGTCTGAATGCCCGTCTCCGTGAACATGACAAAGCCAACACCCCGTTGCCCGAGCGAATCAACCATTCAACCAATCAACCAATCAACCAACCAGGTAGGTGCCCGTGCCCACCGCGATCAGGACCCCTTTGTCGTTGTGGAGCTCCATACGCGTGACGGCGACTTTTTTTCCGGCCCGCATGATCGTTCCGGCGGCCTTGAAATAAGCGCCTTTTCCAGGCCGCAGGTAAT
Organism: Desulfobacterales bacterium; assembly: GCA_021737185.1. Taxonomy (GTDB): domain Bacteria; phylum Desulfobacterota; class Desulfobacteria; order Desulfobacterales; family CAFBRK01; genus JAIPEL01. The sequence continues at coordinate 32,512 of JAIPEL010000044.1, forward strand.
CGATGCGAAGGTCGATGGTCCCCATCCGGGTCAAGGCGGCTGCAATTTCCTCCACCGGTCTTCCGGCCATCCGCTTGACCACGCCGGTGGAGGCGGTCATGCCGCCCAGGGCGTCGAGTACGGCCGAGATCACCCCGCCGTGAAGCGAGCCCAACACATAATTTCCCACCAGCTCGGGCTTCATCTGAAAACCGACGACCGCCTTTTCCAGGGTCAGGGCTTCGACCTTCATGCCTAAAACCCGGTCGAAGGGGATCCGCTTTTCATAGATATCCTTTACGATGTCGAGCAAGTCTTGGAGATTTTCAGTTTCCGATCGGCTCATGTGAAAAAGCTCTCTTTGCAAAAAAAATTGATCCCGGTTGTAGGGAAAAGCTCCAGCGGCTCTACTCTCAGCTTTTTTTGGGTCATTGATCCGATCTTATATGGGGATTGTCATACAGCCTTTCTCGAAGCCCAGGGGGCCAGTTCCTTGGGCAAGCCGTGGCAGCCGAAACGGAATGGAATTCTGACAATCCCCATAACTGTGCAGCAGACAATTCAGGATGTATACCAGCCAGGCGGAAAAGGGCAAGCCCTCGTCGCCCAGGGCTCCGCCAAAGTCCGCGTAACGGACGAACCATTGATGGGGCGCCGGTCGTATCGACCGTTGGAGGGACGCGCTCTGTCGCGTCCGACCGCGGGCGGCCACGACAGAGCGTGGCCCTCCATTTTTGGACTTTGAC
>JAIPEL010000165.1 GCA_021737185.1 Desulfobacterales bacterium
CTGATATATACCATGATGCCGGCCACGCCCCCAAAGAGCACGCCCGTTACTTGGGGAGGAATCATAACGGTGTCCCCTCCCACCTTTTTTGTTTTCCCCAGGTGCGCCGCAATCCCCGTAGAAATAAGGCAGGGGCGCCGAGCAATTGCGGCAGCGATTGGATCATACGGCCTCCATGGTCGAAGGCGGCTTAGGGGCGATGTTGTAGGTGACGCTGACCACCCCCGGCACCTCCGCCAGAATTTCGGCGGCAAGCTTTTCGAGCAGGTCGAAGGAAAGCTTCGTGGGTTCGGCGGTCCGGGCGTCGATGCTGTCCCAGCAGCGGACCTCGATCTGAAGACCGAAATCGCGTTTTCCGTCTCGCATGCCGGTCATCCGGTCTTGATGGAGAATCGCCATATACTGGAAAGCGCCGGTGGAGGAAAGCAGGCGTTCGACCACCGTGGTGGCCTTGCGCACGGTTTCGATCCGCTCCGGGGTGGCTTCTCCCACCACCCGGGCGGCCAGTGCCGGACCCGGAAACGGAATTCGCTGGAAAAGTTCCGAAGGAAGGCCCAGGGCCTGCCCCACTTTTCGGACGCCGTCCTTTCGAAGCTGGATCAGCGGTTCGATGATCCGGTAGCCGAAGGCCTCCTGAGGGTCGATGCCGAGCTGTTCGAACACATTGTGCTGGCGCTTGATGCCGGCAACGGTCTCGTCGATGTCGGTCAGGATCGTTCCCTGAAGCAGGTGCCTGGCCCCGCTTTGTTTGACGATGTCGCCGAACACCTGCCGGTAGAAGGTCTGGGTGATCGCCTCGCGCTTTTCCTCCGGATCGGTCACTCCGGAAAGCGCGTTGAAAAACGCCGCTTTGGCGTCGATGATCTCCACGGAAACGCCCAGATCCTCGAACAGCCCGACGACCCGCTCGGCCTCCCCCTGTCTCATGAGCCCGTTTTCGATGAAGACGGTCTTGAGCCGGTCCCCCAGGGCCCGGTGGCCGAGCATCGTCACCGTCGACGAATCGACCCCCCCGGACAGGGCGTTGATCGCCTTTCCATCTCCGACGATTTCCTGAATTTGAGCGACCTTTTCCTGGATGAACACCTCGGGTTCCAGATTCGCGGCGGTAATTTCCGTGGTCATGCATTCCTCCCTAGTTGCTTTGTGATTGATAGATATTCTGTAAGTGCCTGCATTCGGCCGCGGCCGTCAACGCCGGGTAAAGGTGTCTGCGGCTTTTTCGAGCAGGGGCCGGGTCGAGGCGGCAAACCAGCAGTCGAGAAATCGCTCGCATGTTTCCCGGCCGCGGGCCGCATAACGCTTCTTTATGCGCTCTGTCCGGTTTTCCTTGATGGCCGAAAATGCATGATGGGGCAGGGCGGCGACGGCGGAGAGTCTTTCAACGGTGCGGGCCTCTACCTGCGCTGCCGGGAGCGCTTCATCGACGATTCCCATCTCCTGCGCCTCGGCGCTCGGAAAAAACTCCCCGGTGTACAGAATCCGGTTGGCTGTTCGATCCGGGACCCGCTGCCGGAGCATCATGTCGGTCAGGTACGGGACCGGCACCCCGAGCTTGACTTCGTTGAGCCCCATCAGGCACTTTTCGTCCGCGGCCAGGCAGAAATCGCCGGCCAGGGACAGGATCGTTCCGCCGGCGATGGCATGCCCGGCGACGGCGCAGGCCGTGGGCAGCGGTGAAGCAAAGAACCGCAGAACCAGGTCGTTGAATCGATAAAAAAAGTCAGCCATCCGTTCCCTGTCAAAGGAGATCAGCACCGGCAGGTTGAAACCGATGGAAAAAAACTTTTCCCCCCCGGCCAGGACCACTCCCTGAAACTCCTTTTCCACCGCGGTGAGGGACTTGTCCAGCGCCGAAACCATTCCGGGACCGATCGGGTTGGCCACCCCGTTTTGCATCCGCACCATCGCGATGCTGCCGTGGTCTTCGATGACGGCCTTTGGCATGGCTGACGCTCCTTTTTTATGAAACTTCGTTCGACGGCAAATGCGGCAGGGAAGAAAATTTTCAAATCCCAAACTCCAAATTAGAAACAAGTACCTTTAGAAAGGCTTTTGTCCTTGTTTGGATATTGTAATTTGGTGCTTGTTTGAAAATTGGTATTTGGTGCTTGGGATTTTTCCCCGCCGTTTTTCCGTATTTTCACTGGCTCGGCGGGATCAGGTTCAGCACCTGTTTTGCTTCTTTTTCCACCTTCTCCCTGGAAAAGTACAGAGGATGGTGGTCGACTTTCTTCCAAAGATCGACCTGGTCCCTGTAGTGGCGGCTGCCGAGCATTCCCGACTGCCCCGGTACGATGCTGGCCAGGCTCCGGTCCCAGTCTTTCGGATCGAAAATGTGTCTATTGCTGACCGCCCAGCCGTTTAGGGAAAAGTCCATTCCCGGCATGACCGAAGACTGCGCCACGGTGGAAAAATGACCGTCGCCGGGGAAGGGGCCGATATTGAAGATCCGGTTCAAGGGTTTGACTCTCCCCAGTGGATGGGCCATTTCCACCTGGTGCAGGCGTCCCCACTGCCACGATGCCGGATCCTTGCCGAGGCGCTGCTCCAGGAATACGGCAGTTTCCTCCAGGCTTTTTTCCAGCACGATGCCGAGGGTTTCCCGCTCGGGAGTCCGGATGTCGTCGAACCACGGCGATCCGGGCTCCTGCATGAGACTGTGCAAAATGACCCGACTGTGTCCGGAAAACCGGTTCAGGGGCTGAACGGCGGTAAGACCGACGCCGAAAAACCGCTCGGTCAGGTCCTCCAGGTCGTCTCGGAAGGTGTTTTCCAGCAGCCGGTGAAAAAGGACCATGTAGACGGCGCCGCCGACGCTTTCCGGGCCCAGCCGCCGATCCCAGGAAAGGAGCAGCTCCATGAGCCTTTTTGCGGCGGCAGACCGGGCCTTGAAATCTCTGATCGCATCCAAAAACGGTCCGGCCGGAGGGCAGAAGAGATCTGCCTGCAGATCGCGGAAGGTCGATGCGGACGCCTTTTCCGTTTCTGCCAGGACCTGCTCGATTCTGGCGGCACGATAACCGGGGGCAAAATCGTCGGACAGATAGGTTCCGAACCCGTCGATTCGAATGGGGTTGTTGGCCGTGGCGACAAAGCCATTTTCGGGATTCTGAAAGTGCGGCATCTCCTGGGATGGGACAGTGCCCTTCCATTCGTTTTCGCCGCGCCACCCCGCGAAGGGCCCCCTGCCGTGGCCGAGTTCCCGTATCGGTACCCGGGCGCCCAAGGCGTAGCCGACGGTACCGCCGGTGTCGGCAAAGACGAAGTTGACCGCCGGTTCGGTCCATCTGGAGGCAGCGGCGCAAAATTCCTCGGCGCTGCTTGCCCGGTTCATGGGGTAGAGGTTTTCCATCATATTTCCGGGGTCATGGGCTGTCCATCGAATGGCAAGGGCCTGGCTGCGGCCGTCGATCTTTTCCCCGGCCAGGTTGAGGATCGGCCCGTGGCGGGTTTCCCATACCCGGTGAATGACCGGCTCCGCTCTTCCCTTGACCCGGATCGGCTCCTGGATCGAAGCGGCGCGGAGCCACTTATCCCTGTACCGGTACCGGCCCGAGTCTGTCGGATCAAGGTGTTCCACGTACAGATCCTGGTTGTCGATGTAGGCAAAGGTGATGCCCCAGGCCACGTCTGGATTGTGCCCGGCCACGATCAGCGGAACCCCGGCAAGGGACAGTCCGATGACGTCAAGGCCGCCGCCGTTGAGATGCATTTCATACCAGATGGAGGGCACTCGAAGCGGAAGGTGCATGTCGTTGGCCAGCAAAGGTGCGCCGCTGGCCGTCTTGCTGCCGTGCACGACCCAGTTGTTGCTTCCGCCGCCGCCGGCCGGCGTCCAGGCCAGGGCAGCCGGAGCCGGATCGGACCAGGATACGGCGCTGCCGGAGATGGCGGCCGATGGCGCCGCCGATCCGATTCGGTTCAACAGCTCGGCAGCCCGACCCGCGCCGAGTTTGTTGGCGAGCATGGCCCGGACCAGCTCTTCCTGCCAGTTTTTGCCCCCCATAAAGGCCATGAATTTTCCCCAGGCCAGGGAGTCCACCGGTCGCCATGGCTCCGGATCCACTCCCAGCACCCGGAACTCAAGGGGCAGATTTCCCCGGTGCCGCTGAAGGTAGGCGTTGACGCCAGCGGAGAAGGCTTCGAGCAGGGCACGGGAATGGGGATCGGCGGCGGCAATCTCCCGCGCTGCGGCGCGCACAAATCCCAGGGTCCGAAGAAGCCGGTCCAGGTCCAGGGCGTCTTCGCCGATCATTTCGCTGAGCCTGCCCGCGGCCAGACGCCGGTTGGCCTCCATCTGCCACATCCGGTCCTGGGCCTGGACAAAGCCCTGGGCAAAAAGAAGATCGTGCTCGGTTTCGGCGTAAAGGTGCGGAACGCCCCACCGGTCCCGGAAGACCTTCACCGGAGCGGAAAATCCGGCCAGTTCGATTGTTCCCTCCGTGGTCGGCAAGGGGCGGAAAATGAAATAGTAGGAAAGAAAACCGAAAACGAGGAGAATCGTGAACAATAGTCCGCCTGCGATGTAGAAAAACTTCCGCATGGCTGTCCTGCTTAGAGTTACTTGCCGCGGCGGCGCAGCCGCCTTTTATAAAATGGCGCAGCCATTTTATCGGCAAATGCCCAGGAAAACGACAGACCGAATGGCTCTGCGCCGCCGAGCCGGACTCCGGCCATGAATACGGCAGCCAGCCATCGCTTCATACCGGCCTTTTCAATGAGATCGTGGAAAAATTGCTCGTCTGCTGCCTTGCGCTCGGCTTTGTTTCCCGGCTCGCCGTAGCCGTAGCGCAGGTCATGGGGCAGACAGCACCGGTAGGTGATGTCCTGCCAGCGGCATCCCGTAAACAGGCCCAGCAGTTTGTCCGGGAGGCAGGAGCATCCGTCGAACCGCCAGTCTTTGTAGCGGTCCGGATCCCCGTCGATTCTTTCCACCAAGTCATCGAGGCCGAAGTGCAGGCAAAACGCCCTGGCTTTTTCGGTGGTGATGTTGTCCCCGATTTTCGGAAGCTCCATGGCGGCTCTCCAAAGAGCATCAACACTTTTCATCTAAAAAAGGCGCTTTCCGGCTACTCTAACGGAAAGCGCCCTTCGATGGAAAGGAAAAACCGGTGGGGTGCACCAATCTTTGGTTTCAGCCACGAGCCCGGCCGCTGACCGGCGGGATTCAAAATTCCAAATTCAAGATTCTCCGGCAAGAGATTGATACGAATCTTTGGGTCTTAACCGGCCAGGTTGATCAAGGGTGAAACTGATGTCGAAGCCCCTGACGGTGGAGGGACGCGCTCTGTCGCGTCCGTGTTGCCGGCAATGACCCAATACCGGCCACGACGGAGCGTGGCCCTCCAACCTCCAAAACACAAGGCGGGCGCAGGTCGGTTATTGCCGCCGGCAATGGACGTGAAGTTTCACATAAGCCCCGCCGCTGGCCGTGAGGCGGTCAGTTTGATCAATAATGAAACTATTTTTATATAATCCTAAATTGAGCGAATCAGGCGCAAGAAAAACCTGACGGCCTTATTTATGACGGCTGATGTCTGTTTATTGTTCCTGAAAGCTTTTTTTCAACCGCAGACCGTTGATTTCAGCCACTGGCAAGATGTTTATGGGTGCTGATTCACCACATATCGGCGAATTCGGAAACACCTCTCCATCTTTGGCTGTTTTTGGATTATCGAATTTTCTTTTACCGCCAGCAATAGCAAGGCGGCGATGCACTTTTCTGCCACAGCAGGGCAAAGTTGAGCTGTTCGCTGGTGGCCGCCGTGATCTTGAGCACCACCCGACCCGCATGGCGCACGATCTTGGCCGCAATGTCGATGACTCTCCGGCGCAACGTGGTCGCATAACAAACCGGTTTCACTGCAGGCGTGCAAACATCCTGTTTGAAGGCCTCGTACAGGAAAAAAGACACCAGCATGGTGTAGTAAAAGGCGGCGTTGGGCGCAAAACGCTTGAACGGCATCTGTTCAAAACCGAAGTCTTTCAACGCCCGGTACACCAGTTCGTCGCTTCCCCGTCCGTGATAGCCGGCGACGATCGCCTCTGCTTGCAGCCAGCGGCCCTCTCCGACCCTTGTGAGCGCCTCATCGATGGCTTGGCCCATGCCAAGATTGGTGACCAGCACCGTATCGGGACGAGCAAAAGACAGAAGCATCTGGCCGTCTTCGTACAGCGGTCGGCAATAAATACTGCGACGAAAGCACTTCCAGCTGTCGCATTTGCTGCCAAACTCCAGATACTGCCAGACCTGCCGCCCCTGTTCGTAGCGGCGCCAGTCACCCTCCCGGCTCATACCCACGTACTCTTTGATCGGCTTGTAAAGCTTGCCTCCGCAGATATATCCGATCCTCAATTGTTCGAATGCTTCAAACAGCTTCTGGTCGAAAAAGCCGCTGTCCATGCGAACGATGACGGCAGCATCGGCCCGATAGTGTTTGCGGATCTTTGCAACCAGGTGGCCGACCATCTTTACGACGGTGTCGCCGTGGTTGCCGTGGGCGTCTCCTCGGCGAAAAACGGCATCGATCACAAAGCCTTTCCAACTCATCTGAAGCGGCTGAAAGCCCTTGACCTTCTTGTAGGTGGGCTTGACTCCGTGGCGCACCCGGGCCTCGTCGTTGTCCATAACCATGGTGTCCAGGCCCAGGACAACCACCTCAGGAGCTTGCAGACGAAGCCGCCACAAAAACAGCCGCTGGAGCAAATGCCGAAACAGATAAATGCGCTGCCACCAAAAAGATCGGAAAAACCGCTTTACCGAATGGGAAGAAAGCATCCTGGCCGGTTCGGTCTCCGTGGCCCCGGCATAGCCGGCATCTTTGACCAGGGAATCGAAATGCACCAGATGCCTGCTGGTGCCGTCCATGAAAAAGCAGAAAAGCTGTTTGAAGATCTCGCTGACCGGCTGGCCCTTGCGGCTTCGCCTCATGGAGCCGAAAAAGATCTCCAGCTGAGGGAAAATATCGATGTTGCGAAGATAGCGGACGAACAAACTCAAACCACCCCGGCCGGTCATGGTGTCGGAAGTGATCTCGACCCGATCAATGATGGCCTTGCTTTTTGCCGGCAACGTGGTAGATTGACTCATTCTTACCTCCCACCCTTTGGGTTGCTGTTCGTTGGTTACGAAGGCTTCGACAACCTCGTCATACCACGTACTTAGCTCAGAGGGTGGGTTTTTTTTGCGATATATTCGCTTAGCTTAGGATAATATTTTGATATTTTAACATTTTCCTTGTTACTTTTCTTTGCTCGCCCAAAGAAAAGTAACCATCCGCCTTCGCAAAAAAGCTACGGCGGGACAAGAAAGAAAAGGCGCCCTGCGCCCCGCTTCTTCCTGCGCGTCGCAGATCCGGCCGGGGCCCTTTCGAACTCGGCCCCCAAAGAACGGGGGCCTCAGACAGCTTGAAGGGCTGATCCGCCCGTTTCTGCGATGCCCGGCGCGGGACGATGGGCTTCCCCGAGGGCATTCAGTGGCCGATCTTTTGGGGTAGTTTCATACGAGCGCCGCCTCTGGCCCGCCGCGCCGACCA
>JAIPEL010000045.1 GCA_021737185.1 Desulfobacterales bacterium
CCTGCTGGCGGTGGTCTCGGAGCTGACCGGCTATCCGGCCGAGATGATCGAGGGCGACATGGACATCGAGGCCGATCTGGGCATCGATTCGATCAAGCGGGTGGAGATCCTTTCCACGGTCGAAGAGCGGATGCCCGGCTTGCCTCAGGTCACCCCGGACATGATGGGCACCTTGCGCACCCTGAACCAGATCGCCGAATTTCTGGCCGGCGAAGACGCCCATGCGCCGGCACAGACAGGTGCCTGCGCAGAATCGGATGCAGCGGCTGCACCGGCAAAGGCCCCGTCGGTGCCGCTGCTCCGCCGCACCGTGGCGATGGTCGAACGGACAAGGAAGAGCAGCGGCAAGCCCCCGACGCTGCCCGAAGGCCGGAAGATCTACGTGACCCGGGACGGCTCCGGTCTTTCTTCGGCAGTCTGCGCCGCTTTTTCTGAGGCCGGACTTTCGGCAGAGGAAGTTTCTCTGTGCGATCCGGGGACCGATTTTTCAGACGCCGCCGGCCTCGTGATCGTGGCGGACACCGAAGGAAGCGCCGGCGCCGCCATGCTGAAACACGCGCTCCTTTTGGCTTCGGCTGCCGGAAAGTCCATGGCTGCATCCGCCGCAGAGGGCTTTTGCGTCTTTGCCTCGATCTCCCGGCTCGACGGTGCTTTCGGCTTTTCCGGCGCCGGGCAGTTTGATCCCATGGCCGGCGGCCTTGCCGGCCTGGTCAAGTGTGCAGCCTTGGAGTGGTCGAAGGTCTCCTGCAAGGCGATCGACATCGACCCTTCCTGGCGCGACGCAAAAGCGATCGCAAAGGAGGTCGTCGAAGAAATCCTGTCCGGCGACGCTGAAACCGAGGTGGGGCTTTTTAAAAAGGGGCGCATGGCCGTCGAGCTTCGACCGGCCCCGTTTTCCGAAGGTGCCCCGGACGCAGCGGAGTTTACCGAAGACGACGTGGTGCTGGTCACCGGCGGCGGCCGGGGCGTGACCGCCGAAGCGGCCGTCGCCCTGGCAAAACGCTTCGGCTCGACCCTGATCCTTTTGGGCCGGTCTCCAGCGCCCGGAAAAGAGCCGACCTGGCTCGAAGGCCTATCCGAAGAGCCTGAGATCAAAAGAGCGCTCCTTCAAAACCGATATTCCGGAAGACGTCCCTCCCCTGCCGAGGTGGAGTCCGCCTACCGGGAAGTCGCCGCCGCGCGGGAGATTGCGAACACCATTTCCCGGATCGAGGAAAGCGGCGCCCGGGTCCGCTATTTTCCCGCCGACGTCCGGGACGCATCGATGCTCGCCTCGATCCTCGAGGAGGTGCGCACCTTCTATGGTCCGGTGACGGCAGTCGTTCACGGCGCCGGCGTGCTGGAAGACCGGCTGATCGTGGAAAAGACCGCAGAACAGTTCGACCGGGTGTTTTCCACCAAGGTCCAGGGGCTGCTCTCGGTCCTTCAGGCGGCGGCCAAGGATCCTGTCCGGGCCATCGTGCTGTTTTCCTCGGTGGCCGCCCGGTTCGGCAACCGCGGCCAGGCTGACTATGCCATGGCCAACGAGGTCCTCAACAAGACCGCCCAGAGGGAGGCGGCAAACCGGCCCGGCTGCCGGGTCTGCGCCGTCAACTGGGGGCCGTGGGACGGCGGCATGGTCTCTGCGGCCCTGAAGCGGGAATTTGCCCGGCGCGGCATCGACCTCATTTCTCCGGATGCCGGCGCAGCGTTTCTGGTCCGGGAAATGACCGCGCAGGCCACGGATCCGGTGGAGGTGGTGGCCGGGGCATCCATCGAAGCCCCCGAAGAAGATCCCGCGCCGGCTGCCGCGGCCAGCGCCCTCACTCTCACCCTGGCCAAGGAGTTCGACGTGAAGGGCTGTCCGGTGCTCGCCTCCCACGTGCTGGACGGAAAGCCGGTGGTTCCCTTCGCCCTGATGGCCGACTGGCTCGGCCACGGCGCATTGAAGGAAAACCCGGGTCTTTCCCTGATCGGTCTGGACGATATCCGGGTGCTCAAAGGCATCCGGCTCGATTCGGAAAAGCGCCTCGTCCGGCTCCTGGCCGGCAAGGCGGCAAAACAAGAAGACCTCTTTTTGGCGGACGTGGAAATCCGGGACGGCGTGCAAGACGGCACCGAGGTGGTGCACTACCGGGCAAGAGCGGTGCTTTCCGAGCGGCCTCTTGATGCGCCGGAGTTCATCCTTCCGGTCTTTGCAGACGAAACCCCTTATCACCGAAGCGTCGAAGACGCCTACCGGGAGTTTCTCTTCCACGGCAGCCACCTCCAGGGGATCCGGCGCATCCTGGCCTTTTCATCTGCCGGGATGAAGGCCGAACTTGCCTCCGCCCCCAGTCCGGAACGGTGGATAAAGGAGCCGCCCTACGAGCGATGGGTCCTGGATCCACTGATTCTCGACTGCGCCTTCCAGATGTCGACTCTCTGGTGCTACGAAAGGCTCGGGAAGCCGTCACTGCCCAGCTACGGCGCCTCCTACCGTCAGTACCGGGCGTTTCCCGAAAGCGGGGTCACGGCCGTTCTTCAGATCAACGAGACTTCCGAAAGACGGGTGAAGGGCGATTTTTCCTTCGTGGATGCCGAAAGCAATCTCATCGCCCGGCTCACCGGCTACGAAGCAGTCATGGATCCGTCTTTGATCGCGGCCTTCAAGCCGGAGAAGGCTCCCGCCTAAAAAATTTCAGGGCCGTTCCCGGGAAAGACTCCGGGAACGGCCCTGAAATTTTTAAAAATACTCGATTTGCAGCCCCTTTGCCTGCGGGAAAAGACTCATGAACGCAAACCGGCATGTCGTTTTGATTTGCGCCATGGCCCTGGCGATCTCCAATTATTCAAACGCCCGCCAACACCATCAGAACTACAAGTCGCAGGCGGCATCGAGCAGTTAGACGATGGCCGCGCCCCTGGACCCGGGTCATCATCACCGTCCCCGTCCGGCTGTCCGTCTGGCCGTGAGAAACGGCATCGGAAAAGGACCCCCCCTTCTTCCCTCCCCTCTGCCACGATCATGTTTTCTCCGAAACGCTCTTTCAAATCCTCTTCTTTAGCCGAGTATCCAGTGAAAGACCGCGGTGATCACGAAGCGAATGGAGAGCATGATCAGGATCAGGATGAGAATCCATTTCGGAAATTGGCCGAAGTGCTGCTTCCATTCGTCTTTTGAATATTTCACGGTGCACCCTTCATGAAATGCCGAAGTCTACTGCAGCCAAAAAAATGAACATATAGAAAATAATCAGAAAATCGCCAAATAGAATGGGTCCCCGTCGTTCCGCGCCGTCGTGTACGCAATGATGACAATCCCTATAACGACCTGATTTGACATGCGATGTGGAATCCATATGTTTATTTTATATATTCAGGAAAATGATTACATGGATGGATACCATGAATGAATATCGAAAAAAACTATCGGTCATCCCCCGGCAAGTCCGGCTGACGGACAAAGACTTGGAATATCTGCGAGAAACCGTCGATGCCGCCTCTGTCTCCGCGATCGCCAAGAAGGCCGCCCTGCCCTACATGCTGGTATACAACATCGTCCACGGCAGAGTGAAGTCGATGTTCGCCATAAATTACCGGAAGCTGTTCAGGCGCGAACCGCCGGGCGAGGCGCTGCTGAAGGTGGACGGCACCTATTTCAGGGCGATGGTCGATTTATATCTTTACCTGATGGATGACGTCACCAAGGCCGATCTTTTCCGAGAATTCTACCCCGGGCCGATTCCCCGAAGGATCGACTATCGAATCTTCAACGGCCAGATTCCCAGTGTCGAGTTCCGATTGGTCAAGATCATGGAGGAAAAATTTGCGGCACAGGGACTCGACCCCGACACGGTTCGTCTATGGATCGTAGAACACAAAAGTGCGGGTTTCGCCGATCGTGTCCCCTACTCCGCAATCAGACCCGCCCTGGCCTACCTGCAAAAAGAACTGGGCATCCATCCCACGTTTTTGCTGAACCAGGTCGTGGGCCGATACGAAACCGGCGATTTGAAAAGCGTTTCCGGCCAGCGGTACGAAAAAGTAATCGAGCTGCAGAAACGCGCCGAACGCCTGGTCGATGAAGGTCGCAGCCATGAACTTGCGGCATTGAAGGAATCGCTTTACAGGGAAAAACCAGGATACACGCGCTTTGCCGAAGTCGAAGAGGCACTGACGTTTCTTCAACGCTACGCCGGGGCCGGCCCGAAAAAATATCTCGGAAGAAGCCGTAAGATCTACGACGAGGGAGGGGCAAAGAGAATCCCGGATTGGCAGGCCGAACGCATCTGGAGGGACTGTGAAGCGTTCATCCTCCAGAATCCCGACCTGCCGCTGGGGGTTCTGCCGGCAGCCAGTCAAAAGAGGCGGATCGCCTCATTGCTCTCGGTCCTGGTGCTGTGCTCCACCGACCTCCTTTACCGGGACGAGGGAATCGTGTTCGAAAAACAGATCCTGCAGCCGAAGCACCACAAGAGCGTCTACATGACCGAAGCCCATGGACTCACCCAGGTGGACATGGCTTCCTCCGCCCTGGGAATGAAGCAAAAAGCCTTCGACCTCATGGTGGCGATGAACTGCGAAATATTCAAGGGCATCGGCAAGTATACCCGTCGCTGGTACCTTCCGGATCAGTACCTGGAGGAGATCCGGCAAAAAGAGCCCTTCGGGCTGATCAAGGCAAAATACGAACTGCTGGCCAGAACCGGAAAGCCCCCGAAACAGCCGGATGTGTGTCTGAATTAGGCCCCTTTTTCCTCCCCTCGGTAAAAATCATTGCCATTTGGTTCCGGGACCTGTACCCTGGTGGTCACTTTGAACAGGGTTCGGCCCGTCTCCCCCAACCCTCAGGGGTTGCGGGGATTTTTTTTGGCCCGGCCCTCATACCCGAAAGGAACCAAGCCCTATGGCGAAAAAAAACCACCACAAGTTTGCAAAACGGCAAAAAGAACTCAAGAAAGCGAAAAAGAAGCAGGAAAAACTGGAAAAAAAGCTGGCCAAAAAAGAAGAAAACCAGGAACCGGCCGAAGGCGCCCAGGAAAATCCAGGCGCTGAATCCACTGACCAGGACCAGGCCGTGTCCTTGACCCCGGACCCCCCGGGCCCTTGATAGAGCTGATCGTTCGAAGCGGGCAACGCTGATAGAGCCGCCCCTTGCAGCGTTCGTTGAAGGTGTCGACCACGGTCAGAAGATCCTCGAGCAGCCTTGCCCTCACCTCTTTTACAATCCGATCCGGAATTTCACCATCGACACCCACTTTTCCGAAGAGAACTCTTGACTCCATCCTCATATTGTTCAAGAATAAAGAAGTGGTATGGTCAGCCCCGCTCTACAGAGCGGGCCGATTTCGACTTCGGCGGGAACGCGCGAAGGCTGAAATCAATCAAGAATCATTAGTAAAGGAGTTGGGCTCAATGGCCGAGGGAACAGTGAAGTGGTTCAATGACAGCAAGGGGTATGGTTTCATCGAACAGGATGGGGGGTCGGACGTGTTCGTGCATTATTCCGCGATCAACGCAAGCGGCTTCAAATCCCTCAACGAAGGCGACCGGGTGTCTTTTGACATCGAAGAGGGCAAAAAGGGCCCTGCGGCCGCGAACGTTACGGTGGTTTCATAGCACCGTCGAAGAACCGAAAAAGAAAAAGGGGCGTTTCTTGAACCGTAAGGAAGCGCCCCTTTTCCATATCAAGACAACCTGCCGACTCAGCCAGTTTCCGGCGCCGGCGGAAACTGGGCAAAGATTTTTTCGACCGCCTCGTTGACCAGTTTGGTGGTCTTTTCCGGGCTCGAATGCTCGGCCAGCCGGTAGGTCGCGTTTCCTCTCCAAAGCAGGTCGCTTTCGTTTGGACGAAGCAGATCGACGACCAGCAGCGCCTCGTCGTAGGTCTGGACGTCTCCGCCCGAACCGATCACGATGCCGCCGCCCCGGCCCCATGTGCCGACGCCGAAACCGAATCCCCCCCTGACGTCGTCTGATCTGACTTTCTGCCTGATTTCAAAATGGTATTGAACCAGGATGTCCGCTCCGGAACGATCGGCTTTGCGCAGTCCCTTTTCGATCAGGGTCTGTTCCACGGCCTCCCGGATCCGCTCGACCATGAGCGGATTGTCCGCACGCACATCTCCGGTTTTTTTCTGGGTTTCAGACGCCCAGGCAAACGATGAAATGCCTGAAAAGTCAGCACTCTTTCGGTAATCCTGGCTGACCTGGATGCCCGAACACCCGGTAGAACCCAAAACAGCCAAAACGAGAATGGCGACCGCTATGCGTATCCTGCGCATTTCGTTCTCCTGCCCAAGTGCCTTCGGGCGAAGGTATGCCTTCGAGCCCCGAAGCGCGATCTCAGCGAGCCGGCGCCGCACCGATGCCGAGGATTTTCCATTTTCCCTCTTCCGGGACCAGGGTGAGGGTTTTTTCGGTTTGGTCCGCATAGTTGGACGATTCGTAGGTCTGAAGGAATCGAACCTCCACGGTGCCGTCGGCGGCGGGCCCGGACACCCGGACATTGTCGATGCCGATCCGGATCCATTCTTTTCGACTGTTTTTGTCGGCCTTGTCCGCTTTCCAGGCTGCCAAATCCATGTCCCCGTCTTGAAAGTTCGATGAATAGTGAGAGATGTATGGATCGATCCGGCCGTTTTCGCCTGCCGAAGCCTCCCAGGCTCCCGCCCAGGAAGCAAGGAATTGTGAGGCCGTCTCCTTCGGCATTTGCGAGTGCTGTGGATCCGCCGTGGTCTCCGGCTCGACAGACTGGGTGTTTGCTGCTTCCGGCCCGGAAAGCTCGGCATCTTTTCCCTTGGCTTCCGGTTCACCGGCAGCAGGCTCTCCCTTGTTCAAGGCAACGGCCTTTGACGGCTCCTGGGCCGGTATTTGGAATTTGATGCTAGGGGCGTTTTGCACTGAAAACTTGACCGGCTTCTGCGAGGCCGGCCTCTGCTCAGGCTTGAAGAGGTAGAACCCGGCGGCGGCACCCAATGAAATGAGAAGACCGGCGATAAAAATGAAAGACAGAACCCCCTTGCCCACCCTTTTTTGACGGGTTTTTCGGGCAGCCTGTGCAGACCGCATTCTTGCCTGTTCAAGCTTCTGGCGGTGCAACGAGGCGGTCTTTCCGCCGCCGCCACGCGCTGTTCCCGACGGCGATGGAACGTTTTTTCTTTCAGTCGCGGCCGGGCGCTTATTTTTGGAACCGGCTCCGGTTTTGACCGGCTGTCTCTTTCGGGCCGATGCCGGCTTGTGCGGCGGTTCTGCCGCAGGTTCGGCCTCGGGCTCTTTTGCCGAAGGGGTTTGCTCTTTCGTGTCCCCGAGCAGAACCGAGATATCTCTCAGCAGTTCGCAGTCATCCTCCATCAGACCGAGCTCGACGATCTTGATGTCGTCGGCACCGCTGTCATCGGAGGCAGGGCTTTTCTTTTTCGAGCCCCCCTTTTCCCGCTCCGCCTTTTTTTCCTGCTCTGTCATCTTTCAGAATTCCAGCTAAAAAAAGAAAATGCGGCGGTTCGCCCCATTTTTCGTCAACTCGACAAGGAGGGAACATATACCAATACTTCAGACCGGCCGTCAATGTTTCTGCTTTTTCTTGACCATCCGCAGGCCGGGACTGAAGTGAAGGTGCATGAGAGGGGAGCGGCATCCGGCTTCCATGAA
This sequence comes from Desulfobacterales bacterium, assembly GCA_021737185.1. Classification (GTDB taxonomy): domain Bacteria; phylum Desulfobacterota; class Desulfobacteria; order Desulfobacterales; family CAFBRK01; genus JAIPEL01. Next base: position 7,612 of record JAIPEL010000045.1, read on the forward strand.
GACGGTTTCCAGATCGTCGAACAAGACCGGCTTGTCCGGCCAGGTGAACGCTTTGCGTCTGTTCTCGAACTCCGCCCACTGCCGGGCAGCCTCCGGGTCTTGGCCGAACACCTTCTCCTTTGCCGAATCGCAGAGGAACATGGCGCAAACGATGGGACGAACCTGCCACAGACACCCGCTTTGCGTCAGAAAGACGCACTTGAATCCTTGATCCCGGCCGCAATGCCCGTACTCAAAAACCTGTTCGACGGCGTCCAGCTGCTGCGGAGAAGATGCCAGGGCATTGACCACCACGTCGGCGAAAAACACGATGATTCCCTCCCGGGTGCAGCAGGCGCTCAGCCGGCTGCAAAAACATTTCTCGTTGCAGATGTCGCCGAATCGGACCCGGAGGAATTCTTCGAGATCGTTTCGAAAAGCGAGGTATCGGTCGATGCGTTTGCGCAGGGCCGCCAGACCTTCTTCACCCATGGAGGCAAGCTGCCTCCGGACCATGCGAAGGGCTTCGAGCTGTTCGCGGTTGTATGAAGTCATGGGCGGGTTGATGGTCGAACTGGGTGAATGGTCAAATTGGCGAGCAAATCGCTTGATGGTCTCGTAAAAAGTCCGAATTTCCCTTTTTCCGTCATTCCCGCCCCGGATCGAGTCCGGGGTAAACTGCAGCGGGAATCCAGTAATTTCAAAAACTTCTGGATGCCCCCGGACCCTGATCCGGGGTCCGGCATGACGCTTCGGGGACTTTTTACGATTTCATCATCAGTTGACTTGCCGAACCCGCAGAAATGCATGGCCGATACCGAATCGAACGTTCAGCAAATCTGCCAGTTGGGCAAGGTTTCTACCGCCGGCCGCAGCAGGAGCCGGGACCGGCGCATCCTGAGGTCTCCCCGGGAGCCGAACCGCAGCAGGCGGTGTCCCCGGCCCCGGGCATCCGGCCCGACCGAGGCCCGGACAGGCTCGAATGGGCCGAAAGCATTTTTTTCAGGTTGGTGCTCCCGCATTTTGCGCACACCGGTGGGGCGTCGTCTCCGGTCACCAGGATTTCGCTCAGCTCGCTGCAGTCGAGACAAAGAAAATCAAAAAGCGGCATGCCGGACCTCCTATGGTTACGATCTAAACTCTCCACCTTGGGTGGAGGTCCCCGAAAGGGTCTACTCAGGAGTTTCCTCCATTGTTGCCCGAATATTCGTCGATGACCTTCTGGAGCGCCTTGATCGAAAGCCGGATGCAGTGCTGCTTCTGGTCCGGGAGGTCTTCGATTTCTCTGAAGATGTCCGCGTCTTTAAGCTTTTTGGCCTCCTCGAGGGTTTTCCCCCGAACCAGCTCCACGGCGGCCATGGCCGAGGCGATGGCGCCCGGACAGCCGAGCACCTGATAGCGAAGCTCTTCCACCCGACCGTCCTTCACCTTCAAGTAGACTTTCATGGTGTCCCCGCAATGACCGGTGAGTTCGGAAACCTGATCTGCACCCTCGAGAACCCCCATGTTTTTCCGCTCCATATAGTAGTCGATGGCCTTGTCCGCATAGCCCGATCCGCGGAGCATTTCCCGCAGACTTTCCTTGTCCTGCTCGTCGATTTCGATGGGGTCGCTCATCGGTGTCAATCCTTTCTGTTCAGTGCGCGCAATGCCCGCCGGATTCGTGTCCGGCGCAGGTGTGCATCAGGGTAAACTCCGGCAGCTTTCCGTTCCGGATCAGTTCGACGTTTTCCCGCACGGTTCCTTCCACCGCACGAAATGTATCGATTCGATGAGAATTTTTTTAGTAGGGAATATCGATGACGCTGTCAAGGAATTGTCGATACTTTTGAACGTTGACAACTTCCCGTGATTCAGGCAATGACGCATTATGGATAACGCATCACCCATAGCGATTGTCGGATTTTCCGGAGTTTTCCCCGGTGCATCGGATCCTGACCGCCTTTGGCAGCGGATCATCGAAAAATCAGATGGAATCTGCGAAATTCCACCGGAGCGCCGAAACGGCGCCGCAGAAAGCATCTGGTCCGATGCCGCTGCACCGGACCAAGCGGTTTCCAGGCGGGCCGGCCTGATCGGTCATTTTGATTTCGATCCGGAAGCCTGCCGTCTCGGCGGCGCGCTGGTGAAAAGACTCGATCCGCTCCATCAGCTATCTCTGTGCGTCGGCCATCGTGCCTGGGAGTCCTTTGCCGCAGGCCCGGTCGACAAAAAAAGAGCCGGCGTCATCCTGGCCGCCATCGCCCTGCCCACGGACTCGGCATCGCGGCTTTGCAGGGACCTCATCTTCGGGTTTCTAAAGCGCCGAATTCACAAAACATCGGAAATTTCAGGCTTCCGTCCCGACGCGGCCCGTGCCGCACAGGTGACCGGACTGCCGGCCGCCCTTGTCGCCCGCGAACTCGATTTGGGGGGGATCAGCTTCACCCTCGACGCGGCATGCGCCTCTTCCCTGTATGCCTTGAAACTGGCCGCAGAAGAGCTTCAGAGCCGCCGCGCAGACGTCATGCTGGCCGGGGGCGTGTCCCGCCCCGACTGCCTCTATACCCAGGTCGGTTTTTCCCAGCTCAAGGCCCTTTCCCCGTCCGGACGATGCGCGCCGTTTGACGCATCTGCCGACGGTCTCGTCGTGGGAGAAGGCTGCGGCATTCTCGTGCTCAAACGCCTCAAAGACGCCCTGGCCCACGGGGACTGGATCTGGGGGGTCGTCCGCGGCATCGGCCTTTCCAACGACATGAGAGGCAATCTGCTGGCCCCGGACAGCGGCGGGCAGATTCGCGCCATGACGGCCGCCTATGCCCAGGCCGGCTGGAAACCGTCCGACGTCGACCTGATCGAATGTCACGGCACCGGAACCCCGGTGGGAGACCGAACGGAAATCGAAAGCCTCGTTCGCCTTTGGGAGGACTCCGATGCCGCCAGCGACGGCTGCGCCATCGGTTCGATCAAGTCCACGGTCGGTCACTTGCTGGTGGCGGCCGGCGCTGCAGGAATCATCAAAAGCCTCATCGCCATGGACAGAGAAACCCTTCCGCCCTCTCTCCACTTCGATGGGGCAGCGGAAGGAAGCCCTTTGCCTGCCAGCCCCTTTCATGTCCAGACAGAAGCGGCGCCTTGGCCCAGGCGAGCGCCGGACACCCCCCGCCGCGCCGCGGTCAGCGCCTTTGGATTCGGCGGCATCAATGCACACGTGCTCCTCGAAGAATGGATGGGCGGCAAGGGGCAGCATCAGATGTCAGATGTCAGATGTCAGATGTCAGAAAGTGCAGGCAGCCACCTGGAGCCGGTACCCAGGATCCAGCATCCAGCATCCAGCATCCAGGCGCCCATCGCCATCGTCGGGATGGACGCCGCCTTCGGCAGTGCGATGACGCTTGAAGCGTTCGAACAGGCGGTATTCGACGGCGTCGACCTGAAGCGAAAGAGGCCTGCCCACCGCTGGAAGGGAATCGAAGACTCTCTGCCCGATGAACTGGTCCGCGGCATGGACCGGGGCGCGTATCTAAAAGAGTTGGCCGTCGGTCTTGGCGAGTTCCGGATTCCTCCCAGCGAGCTTCCGGACATTCTGCCCCAGCACCTGGTCATGCTGCGTACCGCTTGCCGGGCGTTTGCCGACGCCGGCCTGGAAAGATCCTCGGAGCACCCCCGTTGGGGCGCCGTGGTGGGGATCGACTTCGACCATGAGGCCACCAACTTTCATCTGCGCTGGCGCCTGGACGCAGAATCCCGGCTATGGCCGCAAATCCAGGACATCCCGTTGGACAGCGATGCCGGCCGAAAATGGATCGCGGCGCTTCAAAACGCCTGTTCACCGCCGCTGAACGCCAATCGGACCCTCGGTGCCCTGGCCGGAGTGATCGGCAGCCGAATCGCCCGGGAGTTCAAGCTGGGGGGACCGAGCTTTACCGTATCGGACGGTCCCGGCTCCTGCCTCCGGGCTCTTCACATCGCGGTGGGGATGCTGGAAAGATCCGAAGCCGACCTGATGCTGGTCGGGGCCGTCGACCTTGCCGGAGACGTTCGCGCCTGCTGGGCTTCAGCCGCGCAGGCAGGGGCGGCGCCGCCGGGCGAAGGGGCGGCCGCATTTGTTTTGAAGCGTCTCGACCAAGCCTTGATAGACGAAGACCGGATCTATGCCGTGGTTCGAGGGGTGGGCAGCGCCTCCGGGGGCGAAATCGGGCCGCATCGGCTGGATTCGGAGGCCTGGGACAGATCATTGCATCAGGCCTTGACAGGGGAAGGCGGAAACCATCTGCCCATCGGTTTATTGGAGATCGCCGGCCCGCCTGAACAAAACGCCGAGCAAAATACCCATAGGAGATCGCCTGTCCTGGAAAACAGCCGAAGCGTCCGGGTGGAAAGGGTCTTCGGCAATGCCGGCGCCGCTTCCGGAGCCGCGGCGCTGGCCCGGGCCGCGACATGCCTTGCCCGGAAACGGCTTCCAGCGGAAGCCCCGGGCATTGGATCTTCCCCCTGGAGGGAGGAAAAAGACGGAACCCCCCGCCGTGCCTGTGTGGCTGCCACGACAGCAGAGGGAGGCTGCATCCACGCCATCCTGGAGGAAGCCGGAACGGCCGAGCCGATGTCGAAACCCGAAAAGCAGTCGGTGCCGCAGCCGGCGAACCGCGCCATCGTGCTGACCGTCGGCGGAGACATCATTTCCGTGCCTGCACCGCCCGCAAGCCCCTCTTTATCACAGGAACATCAAGAAACGCATCCCACTGCCGCACCGATGACACCGGAGCCCGAAAACTTTGCCTCGGATCCAGCACCTGTCCGGCGACTTGCGGGGCGAAGCTCGCAGAGCGAAGACCCAAGCTCGCACAGCGAAGACGGATCCAGCATCCAGCATCCAGCATCCAGCATCCAAAATCCGGTTTCCGGCCTCGGCGACCTGATGGTCCGCTCGGGGGAGGCCGCCGGCCGAGCCCATGAAAAATTCCTCGAGTTTTCAAAGGAACTGCATCGGGCCTACGCGGACGCGGTCGGATTCCAGGTGAAGCTGATCGACGCCGCCGGGCAAAACGGCCTGTCTGCTGCCCCTCCGACTCCGCTTCGCCGGCCTGCGCCCGCCTATGACCGGGATCTTTGCATGGAGTTTGCCATTGGGTCTGTGGAAAAGGTGCTGGGCCCGGAGTTTGCCGAGGTGGACCGCTACCCGGTCCGGGTGAGGCTTCCGGACGAGCCGCTGATGCTGGTGGATCGGATCCTTTCGGTGGAAGGCGAAAAAAGGTCGCTTTCTTCGGGCCGGGTGACAACCGAACACGACGTGCTTCCCGGGGCCTGGTACCTGGATGCCGGCAGGGCGCCGGTCTGCATTTCAGTCGAGGCCGGGCAGGCAGACCTGTTTCTGTGCAGCTACCTGGGGATCGATTTTCGGGTCAAGGGCCGGCGGGCCTACCGACTTCTGGATGCCACCGTCTTTTTCCACAGGGGGCTGCCCGCGCCGGGCGACACGATCCGCTACGAAATCGAAATCGAAAAGTTCGTCCGGCAGGGCGACACCTGGCTGTTTTTCTTCCACTTCGACGGATACGTCGACGATGCCCCCCTGATTACGATGATCGACGGCTGCGCCGGTTTTTTCACCCCCCAGGAGGTGGAAAACTCCGGCGGCATCCTGTTTGGGGAGGAAAAGCGCCGTGCCAATGCGGGCAGGCTTCCGCCGGATTGGGCGCCTCCGGTGCCCATGAAGCGGGAAAGTTATCCGGCCGAGGCCCTGTCGGCCCTTCGCCGCGGCGACGCCCGGGCTTGTTTCGGCGAGCGGTTCGCGGGCGTGTTCATCCCAGAGCCTCTCCGGCTGCCCGGCGGCCGGATGCACCTCATCGACCGGATCCTCGCCATCGATCCAAAAGGGGGGCGATACGGCATCGGCTCGATCCGGGCAGAGGCGGACATCCACCCGGACGACTGGTTTCTGTCCTGCCACTTCGTCGACGACATGGTCATGCCCGGCACCCTCATGTACGAATGCTGCGCCCACACCCTCCGGGTATTTCTCCAGCGCATGGGATGGTTCACCGACAGCACCGCCGCAGCCTATGAACCAAAACCCGGCATCAGAAGCGTGCTCAAATGCCGGGGTCCGGTGACGCCCGCCACCCGGCACGTGGTCTACGAAATCGAGGTAAAAGAGCTGGGGCTGGCCCCCTTTCCCTACGCCCTGGCCGATGCCCATATGTTCGCCGACGGCCGGCGGATCGTGATGTTCCGGGACATGTCCATGCAGGTTTCCGGCATCGCCGAAGAGGAGATCGATGCCTTCTGGCGGAAAAAGCCCTTGACCGGATCCGTGCCTATGCGACCCGCCCCCGGGCGCACTTCAGCGGCGGTCTCCGGGGAAGATCCCGGCCCCTCGGCGGCGCAGACGCCGCAGAAACCGTCGTTCAGCCGGGAGCAGATCTTGGCCTTTGCCCAAGGAAAGCCTTCGGAGGCGTTCGGCCCGCGGTTTACCGCCTTCGACGAGGACCGTTTCATCGCCCGGCTTCCTTCTCCACCCTATTCATTCATCGACCGGGTGGTCCACATCGAACCCCCGCCGCAGGTCATGGCGCCCGGCGGATGGGTGACGGCCGAATTCGAGGTCGATCCCGACGCCTGGTATTTTTCGGCCAACCGGAACGGGTCCATGCCCTTTTGCGTGCTGCAGGAGGCTGCATTGCAGGCCTGCGGATTTACCGCGGCCTACGTCGGCTCCTCTTTGACCTCTAAAAAGGATAGTCGATTCCGGAACCTGGGCGGAGAGGCCGTCCAGCACCGGGATGTATCCCCCGACCGCCGGGTACTGACCACCCGGTGCCGCCTGGTGCGGGTCAGTACGGCAGCCGACATGATCCTCCAGGATTTTGAAATGGCCGTCATCGGCGAAGACGGTGCGCCGATATACGAGGGAACGACGAATTTCGGGTTTTTTACCCCCGAGGCCCTGGCTCAGCAGGCAGGCATCCGCCATGCAGAAGAATTCTCCCATTGGTCCGGTTCCACGCAGCGGCACCAGGAGGAACGCATTGACCTGGAAATGCCTCCCCCACTATTTCCGGGGGATTCGAACGCCGCTCCGGTACAGCGGCCGGCGCTTCCGGCCAAGGCCCTTCTCATGATCGACAGCATCGATTCATACCTCCCGGACGGAGGTCCCCACGGTCTCGGATTCGTGCGGGGACAAAAGTCTGTCGACCCGCAGGAGTGGTTTTTTGCGGCCCATTTTTACCAGGACCCGGTCTGGCCCGGCTCCTTGGGACTCGAATCGCTGCTGCAGCTGCTCAAGTTTGATGCCATCCGGCGTTTTCCGGATCGGACGGAAAACTGCCGGTTTGCACCGATGCTGGACGAGAAGCATCGGTGGAGCTACCGGGGCCAGATTCTTCCATCCAACCGGGAGGTCACCGTGGAAGCGGCCGTCACTCGGATCGAGGAAGGTCCCGAACCCCTCGTTCAGGCAGATGGGCTGCTCCGGGTCGACGGAGTGGCGATATACAAAATGGAAAATTTCGGAATCCGGATAATAAGCGAGTAGGCCGCTTTTTTTCATTGGATTCAAAGGCGGCCTCTGCTCTCCGAAATGAAGGGTGCATCAAGCACGAAATTCGTGCTCCGAATGTGTGGCTGACAGAAGGTTGGAGAAACTTCAATCAATACCTTAGATAAAGATAAATAACTCTTTATTATAATGCTAAAACCAAGTTTAGATATTTCTCCTTTCCGACACCTTTACCCGTTTTCTTCCCATTTCATGGACGTGGGCGGCCACCGGCTCCACTACCTGGACGAGGGCGCCGGCGAGCCGGTGCTCATGGTTCATGGCAACCCCACCTGGTCATTTTACTACCGTGTCTTGGTGAAGGGGCTTTCCGCCGCTTTCCGGACAATCGTGCCGGACCACATCGGCTGCGGCCTTTCGGACAAACCCGGCCCCGGCCGGTACGACTACCGACTGAAAAACCGGATCGACGACCTGGGCGAGCTGATCGACCGCCTCGAGCCGGAACGCAAGCTCACCTTGATCGTCCACGACTGGGGCGGCATGATCGGCATGGCGTGGGCGGTAAACCACCCGAATCGGATCGGCCGAATCGTGGTGACCAACACGGCGGCGTTTCCGCCGCCGGCCGGAAAAGCGATTCCCCTGAGGCTTTCGGTGGTCCGGAACCTGGCCCCTCTGGCAGCGGTGCTGGTGCTCGGTTTCAACGCGTTTGCCCGCGGCGCTGTCTGCATGGCGCCGAAAAAGAAGCTTTCAGCCGATGTCCGGGCGGGTCTTCTGGCGCCTTACAATTCCTGGAAAAACCGGATCGCCACGCTTCGGTTCGTCCAGGACATTCCGCTTTCTGAAAACGACCCCGGCTTTACCATCCTGACCGCCACCGCGGACCGGCTTTCCCTCCTGGCCGACAAGCCGATGCTGATCTGCTGGGGCATGCACGACTTTGTCTTCGACGCCGACTACCTGGAGGAATGGCGGAGACGGTTCCCAGAGGCCCAGGTGCATCGCTTCGAACAGGCCGGCCATTATCTTCTCGAAGACGAGCCGGCCTGTGTGCTGGAAACGATTCGGGATTTTTTACAAAAAACGAAGTCGATGAAGTAACTTTACACCGTAAACACGATGGGTTGTAATTAGGGTAGATCGTTATACCGAAACTTTTCAGACTTGGCGGCGCAGCCGCCCATAATAAAAGCGCGGAGCGATTTTATCGTCGATGGATTCAAAGCACGGAGACCAAACGGGTGGGGTCAACGTATCGGTCCACCTGACCGAAATGGCCGAAAAGCACCCCTGGAGACGGGCCGTGGTGATGCCCGCCGGCAGGGACCGTGCAAACCGGGTCCTGTACGTCCATTACACGTTTCGACAGCTCGACAGGGCCGCGGACCGGATCGCCCACGGTCTGTCTGATGTCGGTATCGGCCGGGGCACCCGAACGATCGTGATGGTCGGCCCCAGCCTCGATTTTTTCGCCCTGACCTTTGCCATGTTCAAGGTCGGGGCGGTGCCGGTGATGGTCGATCCGGGAATGGGCGTCGGCCGGATGCTTTCCTGCCTGCAGGAGAGCCGGCCCGAGGGCTTTGTCGGAATCCCCAAGGCCCACGTCCTCCGGTCCCTCAGGCCCCGATATTTTCGCTCCGTCAACACCTGGATCACCGTAGGCCGCCGCTGGTTTTGGGGCGGTTACACCCTGACCGAATTTCAGCACCGCCCGTGGAAGCCGTACCCCGCCGCCCCCACCGCCCGCAACGAGACTGCGGCGATCCTGTTCACCACCGGAAGCACCGGCCCTGCCAAGGGCGTGGTATACACCCATGGCATGTTCGACGCCCAGGTCCGCGCCATTGGCGACCGCTTCGGCATCGAACCCGGCGAGATCGATCTTCCCACCTTTCCCCTCTTTGCCCTGTTCGCCCCGGCGCTCGGAATGACGGCCGTGATTCCCGACATGGACCCGACCCGCCCGGCCCGGGTCGATCCGGCCAAGATCGTCGAGGCGGTGGAGAATCACGGGGTGACGAACATGTTCGCCTCCCCTGCCCTGCTCCATCGGGTCGGGGCTGACGGCAAACAAAGGAAGATCAAGCTGGCCTCTGTCCGGCGGGTGATTTCCGCCGGAGCGCCCACCCTCCCGGCCAACGTGGCCCAGTTTGCCGCCATGCTCACCGGCGACGCCCAGATTCATTCCGGATACGGCGCCACCGAGGCGATGCCGGTATCCTCCATCGGGAGCCGGGAAATCCTTTCTGAAACCGGGAAAATGAGCGAGCAGGGCCGGGGCACCTGCGTGGGAACGCCGCTTTCAGGGATGGAGGTTCGAATCATCGAAATTTCCGACGATCCGATTCCCGAATGGTCTGAAGCGCTCTGCCTGCCCGATGGAAAAATCGGCGAAATCGCGGTCAAAGGGGCCGTGGTCAGCCGGGGGTATTTCGAGCGGCCAAGAGACGACGCGCTTTCCAAGATCCGGGACAAAGGATCGTCCTGGCACCGGATGGGAGACGTGGGCTGGCGGGACGAAAAGGGGCGGATCTGGTTCTGCGGACGAAAAGGACACCGGGTGCAGACCGAGACCGGCCCCCTGTTCACGATTCCCTGCGAGGCGATTTTCAACCGGCATCCGGACGTCTTGCGAAGCGCGCTGGTCGGCGTAGGACGCCCCGGAAGCCAGACGCCGGTGATCTGCATCGAGCCGGAAAAGAAGCTGGCCTCGAAGCGCCGTGCCGCCCTGCGGGCCGAACTCCTCGACCTGGCCCGCGGCGCCTCGGTCACCGCCCGGATCGAAACCGTGCTGTTTCACCCGGCCTTTCCGGTGGACATCCGACACAACTCCAAGATCTTCCGGGAGAAGCTGGCGGTGTGGGCGGAGAAGAAGATCAGAAGAATGCCTAAGAAGAATGCCTAAAATGCTGCAGAATCATGAAAGCATAAAAGGCAGTCTCAACAGGCCCCAGCACCCCGAACGGGTATTGGTCACCGGCGGCGGCGGTTTTCTCGGCTATGCCCTGTGCGAACGGCTCCGGGCGCGGGGGGACCGGGTGGCCAGCTTTTCCCGCAGCCGGTATCCTGAGCTCGACCAGATCGGAGTTTCCCAGATCGAAGGAGACCTTCGGGACGAAGAAGAAGTGGCCCGTGCCTGCCGGGACGTAGACGCGGTCTTTCACACCGCGGCCAAGGCAGGGGTCTGGGGGCGATATGAAGACTATTTTTCGGTCAACGTCACCGGCACCCGGAACGTGCTGGCGGCCTGCCGGAAAAACAAAATCCCACGGCTGATCCACACCAGCTCCCCCAGCGTCGTGTTCAACGGAAATGATATGGCCGGGGTGAACGAATCTGCCCCCTACCCGGCCCGGTTTCATGCCGCCTACCCGGAGACCAAGGCCGCCGCCGAAAAAGAGGTGACCGCCGCCGGCAGGCAGGCGGCGCCGATGACCATCACGATTCGGCCCCATCTGATCTGGGGCCCCCGGGACAACCACCTGGTTCCGCGGATCATCGAGCGGGCACACCGGCTGAAACGAATCGGGCCAGGAGACAACCGGGTGGACACCATCTATATCGACAACGCCGCCCTCGCCCACGTGCTGGCCGCAGACCGCCTTGCCGAAGCCCCCGAATTGTCCGGAAGGGTCTACTTCGTCAGCCAGGACGAGCCGATCCCGGTATGGGACATGGTGAACCGGATCCTGGCAGCTGCCGGCAAGCCCCCGGTAAAGGGCGCCGTCTCCTTTCGTGCTGCCTGGACCGCCGGACTGGTGCTGGAGACGGTCTACCGATTGTTCCTGCTCAAAGGGGAGCCGCCCATGACCCGGTTCGTGGCCCGGGAGCTGGCCACCGACCACTGGTTCGACATCTCGGCGGCCAAACGGGACCTGGGATACCGGCCCGAGGTGAGTACTGAAGAAGGGTTGAGGCGGCTGGCGGAGTGGCTGCAGGCTGAAGCACGAAATCCGAATATCGAATAGCGCTTATCCAGAAACCTCCAGCGTTGGACCGCCGGAGACCGATGGATATCAGCTCTCCAGCCGGCCAAAACTCGCCGGAAAGGCCGCGTAAAGACGGCCGTTGATCCGGATGCAGAAAAATGTCCGCGGCAAATCAGAATCGCCACAGAAATCCAAGAGTTTGCGTTACGGCCGTCTTAACGAGACCTAACCGGCTCAAACAGTTGCCCGGTTTACGATCTGACACCCATCGGCCTCCAGCTCAGTCTTCCTGGAGTTTTTTGAAGAACCGCATTTGGTTATTCCCCGCTGCTTGCTGCAGGGATAGAAATTTTAGCCTTTCGCTCAAGAGCGACATCGTCGCGTCATATAAAATCGTTTCACGATTTTATTCCGGCATCAGGTCATAGAAGTAGAGCATGGCGTCGGAGCGGGTCACGATGCCGATGATTCTGCTGTCTTCGATCACCGGCAGTCGGCCCACGTCGTGCTTGACCATGAGCCGGGCGGCAGCCATGGGGCTCATGCCCGGCTCGATGGTTTTGACGTTCGTGCTCATGAACGCCTTGACCGGCGCTGAAAGCTGGTTTTCGCGCTTGACCTTGGAAAAATCCCGCCGGGAGATCATTCCCACCAGCCGCCCGTCGTCGACCACCGGAAGTCCCGTGCACCCTTTTTCCCGCAGGACATTGGCCACCTCCTGCATGGTGGCATCCGGTGCGACGGTAAACACCGGAAAAGACATCAAGTCGTGGATCTGCACGGAGGCCTGCTGGTTTCCCTGGATCAGGGAACGGATCCTGTCTTCCACATCGTCGGGATCGGCGTTTTTGAGCATGGCCGATCCCGCCCCCGGGTGCCCGCCCCCGCCAAGACTTCGCATGATACCGCCCACGTCCAACCCGCTGGCGGCGCTTCTTCCGATGACCATGCAGTGCCCCCGCTCCTTGAGGGCGAATATGCCGAAGGCCGCATCGACGTTGACGATGTCCCGGTACATTCGAACCACCAGGGCCAGGCTGTCCACATGGCCCTTTACATCCACCTTGTTGAAGCTCACCGAATACCCGTTGATGTGGGTACGGCCGGCCTTTTGAAGCATTTTGAACAGGACGTTTTTCTGCTTCTCTCCGTAGGCGGGCCGCAGAAAGGAATTCATGATGTTCAGATCCGCCTGGTTTTCCAGCAGAAACGCTGCGGCATAGGCGTCCTCGGCCCGGCAGGAGGGAAAGGTGAGATGGCCGGTGTCCTCGTAGAGCCCGGCCAGAAACAGGGTGGCCTGAATCGGCGAAATGGGCCGGTTTTCCGCCTTCAGGCGCCGCATCATGAGGGTGATGTTGGCGCCCATTTCCTCCTGGCATCTCCAGGCGGCGTCGATATCCCCGTCGCCGGCATGGTGGTCCCATAAAACGATCTCGAGGTCTTTGCGGTGCTTGAGGGTCTTGATTCTGCCGAGCCGGGACCAGCGGTTGACGTCCACCACGATGAGGCGCTCGACCCGGTCGAGCGGCACCTCGTCGAAACGGGAGAAAGGAAAGAGGTCTTTGTGAATCGACAGGAATGCGCGGACATTGGGATTGATGCTCTTGGGAAGCACCACGACGGCGCCCGGATACAGGATGGTGGCTGCAAAAACCGAAGCCAGGGCGTCAAAATCGGTATTTTTGTGGGTGGTGGCGACCTGAAGAGGCTCGGCCCCCGCGGAGCTGTCAAGATCGGTCACCGTTTGGTTTCCTCCCGCTGAGAGCCTCTGTTTTCGATTTCCTGCCAGGACGCCATGACTTCGCCCCCGGTCCTCATTTCAAGACCGCGAATCAGGCTGGCGAGGCTTCTTTGCTTTGACATTTTCGGTTCCTTGTGATTTGCCTGCCTCTGCAGCGGCCCGAAAGATTCGATGCCGGCTTCGGGCAGGTATGCTTCACGGCGTCAGTCGATGCATTCTGTTTTCATGAAAATTTAGCACATGCAAACCGGCGCTGACAAGCCCTCTGCAAGGCTCTGGAAAGGGAAAGGAACCGATGAAAGAACTCCGACAGAAGGCAAGGCAGCGGATGAAGGGATATTGCCGGGTCTGTCCGGTCTGCGATGGCCGGGCCTGTGCCGGACAGGTGCCGGGAATGGGAGGCATCGGCACCGGTGCTGCCTTCACCGCCAATGTGGCGGCCCTGGCATCGGTTCGATTCAACATGCGGGTGATTCACGATGTGACCGATCCGAAAACCGAAATCTCCTTTCTCGGCCGCACCTTGTCTTTGCCGGTGCTCGCCGCCCCCATCGGCGGGGTTTCGTTCAACATGGGCGGCAAGATCGAAGAAGAGGAGTATGTCCAAGCCGTGCTCGGAGGCTGCAGGGAAATGGGCACCCTGGGATGCACCGGTGACGGGGTCCCGGAATTCATCCACGAAACCGCATTTTCCGCGATCCGGGCCCTGGACGGAGCGGGGATTCCTTTCATCAAACCCTGGGAGGACAAGGAACTCGGCGAAAAGGTCCAAAAAGCCGCCGATGCCGGCGCCACGATCGTGGGAATGGACCTGGATGCAGCCGGCCTGTTCACCCTCCGGCTCATGGGCCGGCCCGTATTCCCGCGCCCGGCCGAAGCGCTGGCCGAGATCATCGGAAAATCGGACATGAAATGGGTTCTGAAAGGAATCATGACCCCCGAGGACGCCGAAAAGGCTGTCGAACTCGGCGCGGACGCAATCGTCGTCTCCAACCACGGCGGACGGGTGCTGGATCACACCCCCGGAACCGCGGAGGTTCTAAAAGCCGTGGCGGCGGCGGTCGGCGGTCGGATCACCGTCCTGGCAGACGGCGGGGTGCGAACCGGCGCCGATGTCCTCAAAATGCTGGCATTGGGAGCAGATGCCGTGATGATCGGCCGCCCGTTTTCCGTGGCTGCCGTAGGCGGCCTCAAGCAGGGGGTGACCCAATACCTGGAGCAGCTTCGCTCCGAGTTGATCCAGGCGATGATTTTGACCGGCACTTCCGATGCGGCATCGGTGGATGCCGCCATTCTCTTTTAAGGCGGGAAGAACATGACCAAGTTGATCTTATCGGTTCTGGGCCATGACCGGCCGGGCATCATCGCCGCGGTTTCCGGCATCCTTTTCGAGACCGGCGGAAACATCGAGGCAGTCAGCCAGACGATTCTTCAGACACAGTTTTCCGGCACGTTCATTGTCAGCGTCCCGGATTCGATGGCCGTAGAGTCGCTTGCCGAAAAGCTCGAAGCCGGTCTTCATCTTCTGGGCCTCGATGTCCTCATTCGGCGGATCGAAAAAAAAGAGCCGCTTCCGTCGCTTCTGGATGCCGAACCGTTCGTCATCACCACCCAGGGCCCGGACCAAAAGGGCCTGGTGGCCCGGATCACCGCCATCATCGCCCGCCACGGCGTCAACGTCACCAACCTCCAGGCGATTTTCAAGGGGGGCGACGATCCGGAAAACAACATCATGATCTACGAGGTGGACATCCCCCGCAGCATAGATCGCCAGGCATTGAACAATGATTTGCGCCAAAAGGCAGAGGAACTGAACCTGACCCTGAACATCCAGCACCGCCAGATCTTCGAGGAAATGAACCGCATATAAATTGTACACTCCCCGCAGCAGGCTGCGGGGAGTGTACAATTTATGGAAAAATCAATTTAAACACCTCATTGATTTTGAAAGTATTTTGGTCTGCGCTGATGTTAGGTATCCTTTGGAGCGAGTTCGTATACCGGCAGCAAATTATCCATTTCGCGGCACCATGAATCCCGAAAGTTGAATTCTAACAAACCGTCAAACTTTTTTTGAGGCGCCATGCTGACCGACAGAGAAATCATCGCCACCCTGGAAATGCTCAAAAACGAGCACCTGGACGTCCGGACGATTACCTTGGGCATCAACCTGGTCGACTGCGCCAGCCACGACCTGGACCGGCTGCAGCGCAATATCCGCTTCCGGGTCAAGCATCTTGCCGAAAACCTGGTTTCGGTCTGCGACAGGATCGGAGACAAGTACGGCATCCCGGTGGTCAACAAGCGGATTTCGGTCAGTCCCATCGCCGTGGTGGCCGCCCCGTTCAAGCCCGACGAAATGGTCCGCGTCGCCAAGACCCTCGACGAGGTGGCCGCAGAGGTGGGCGTCGATTTCATCGGCGGTTTTTCGGCCCTGGTGGAAAAAGGGACCGCCAGGGGGGATCGATCCTTGATCGATGCCATTCCCCAGGCCCTGGCAGAGACAGAGCGCGTCTGCGCTTCGGTCAACGTCGCCTCCACCCGGGCCGGCATCAACATGGACGCCGTCATGCTCATGGGAAAAACGATCCGCCAGGCGGCTTCCCTGTCCGCCGATCGAGACGGTATCGCCTGCGCCAAGCTTTGCGTGTTTGCCAACATCCCCCAGGACATCCCGTTCATGGCCGGCGCATACCTGGGAATCGGCGAGGCCGATGCGGTGATCAACGTGGGAGTCAGCGGCCCGGGCGTGGTGAAAAAGGCCATCGACCGGGCCCTGGAAGCCGATCCGCGCCTCGATTTGGGCCGTATTTCGGAAATCATCAAAAGAACCGCCTATAAGGTGACCCGAGTGGGAGAGTTGATCGGACGCGAGGTGGCGGAAAATCTTCAGATCCGCTTCGGCGTGGCCGATCTGTCTTTAGCGCCGACGCCGAATGTCGGAGACAGTGTCGGGGAGATCTTTCAGAGCCTGGGCTTGACCAGCATCGGCGTGCCCGGCAGCACCGCCGCCTTGGCCCTGCTCAACGATGCGGTGAAAAAGGGCGGGGCATTTGCCAGTTCCCATGTCGGTGGGCTCAGCGGAGCGTTCATTCCCGTCAGCGAGGATCTGAACATCGCAGAAGCCGCCGCATCGGGGCATCTTTCCTTGGAGAAGCTCGAAGCGTTGACCGCAGTTTGTTCGGTGGGGCTCGACATGGTGGCGATTCCGGGAGACACCACCGAGGAGACCCTGGCCGGCATCATTGCAGACGAGATGGCCATCGGTGTGATCAACCGGAAGACCACTGCCTGCCGGCTGATCCCGGTGCCCGGCAAATCGGCCGGAGACAGCGCGTTTTTCGGCGGCCTCCTGGGTCAGGCCACCATCATCGGCGTCAACAACGGACGGGGAAAAGACCGCTTTCTGCGCCTCGGCGGTTTGGTGCCGGCACCGATTCAGAGTCTAACGAACTAGAGAATCGCAAGATGAAATAAGACATCCGTCTTCCTGTTTACAGGCAGACGGTGAAAGAGAAAATTCGAAATCCGAATATCGAGATTCGAATTTACTGTTTATCCTTCTCAAACTGTCCCGGCACCTTCCGGTACTTCTCCCCTTTTCCGGCTTCCTTCAAGGAATCGGCCATTTTCTCGATCTCGGCATAGCGGTGTTTGAGTTCGTAAAATCCGTGCCACCAGGCATAGTCCGGCGCCATCATCGCAGCGCCCATCCGGGCCCGGCGTCCCTCGTGATGCCATAGCTCGTAAAATTCCCATTCCAGGGGCTCGTCAAAGTACCGGTCAGAAGAGAGCAGGCCCTTTTCGTAAAGGTCGTCCACGATTTGTTTGGCCGGCTTGTAATACGACTCGTTGTAGTGTTGAACCGCCGCGTCCAGGTTGTGGAAGTGGTCGTCGGTCCAGGTGGACGAATGGCACTGAAGACAAACCTTGCGCATCTTTTCCCGCTCCGTCTTCCAGTCCGTGGCGGCCGGAAACGCGGCAAACTCGGAGGGTCGCACCGTCAGCGGGGCCTGGGTCTCCCAGGAAAGGCGCTCGGTCACGTCGTGGGTTTCAGGCACCTCGGGGGCGGAGGACATATGGCATGCGGCGCAGGTGGGAGCCCTGAAGTCTTTGCCGGCGCGCCAGGGCCGGTTTTCCGCCCGCCACTTCCACCGGTCCTTTTCGGCATGGTAGATGGTTCCGTGCTTGGATTCCTCATAAATCTCGATCTGTGGATGGTCCGGCCCCAGATGGCACTGGTCGCAGGCCTCCGGTTTGCGGGCCTCTTCGATGGAGAAGCGATGCCGGGTGTGGCAGCTGCTGCAGCTTCCCCGGCTTCCATCCGGGTTGATCCGCCCTACCCCGACATTGGGCCAGCTTCCCGGATCCGGTTTTCCGTCGGTGAGTTCGACCACCGTCCCGTGGCAGGAATAGCATCCGGTGGTGCGCTCCACGGCGTTGTTCATCCCGTCGTTGAGCCAGTAGTCGATCTTCCACATGATCTCGTGGGTATGGGCGTGCTTGCTCCCGGCATACTGCTCGGCCTGCTTCGGATGGCAGCCCGCGCATACTGTGGGGGTCACCACCGCCGAAATCGGCTTTGAATGATGGGTCAGGTGGGTCTTGAGCACCATGTCGTCTGAAACTGCCCGGTGGCATTTATAGCAGTCGACGTCGACCCGGGCATGTATGCTGTTTTTCCAGTCTTCGTGAATACCGGCGGTCTTTTGCCGATGGCATTCTACGCAGCTTTTACCCGTGACAGCGTCTTCCTGCGCTTGGACCGCGAACCGGACCGGAAAATCCCATCGCCAAACGCTGATGCAGGCCAGGATCAGGAAAATGATCACCAGGTTGGTGTAGGCCATCACCACGAAGGCCCGCTGGCCGGGACCCGGCCCTTTTTCGCCGGAAGCGCCTTGGCCGGCTTCTCCGACAAAAGAGGCCTTTTCCAGAACCTCCGGACCGTGCGGCGCACCGGCCATGGCCTCGGTCAGATCCTGTCCTGCGGAATGCTTGCCGAAGTGGCGGCCGTCTTTCCACTTGGCGCTGTCGGTCACATCGTAAATTCGGTTTTCATAGACGATCCGGGCAGGTCTTCCGTCCTGGCCGTCGAAGCGGTGAAAAGAGGTCTCGGAAGAATCCGGCGCCCCCCCGCCTTTGGCCTCTTTTTTCATGCGCCGGTGGACCACCGTGACGGCGGTCAGACCGATGCCGACCATCAGGGCAAAGAGAAGGATCTTGACAAAGAGCATGATCCCGAAGGTGCTGCTGAAAAACTGCTCCCACCGGTCGATGCGGACCCATGTCAGGTAGATTCCGGTCACGGTCAGCGCGGCCATGCAGGAGAGGCCGAGCATCCGCTCCGGACGGGGAATGCCGCCGGTCAAGCGTCCGGGTTTGATGAAAATGTGGATGTAGAAAATCGCCCCGAAGAAGATCACCGCGGCAAGCAGATGCAGATAGCCGAGCACGAACCGCAGGATCCGGTGAAGGGGACGCTGGAGCTGTTCCGACCGTTCGAGGATCCGCTCGGGAATGGGGTACTGGTGCCCGTTTCGGATATAGGCCAGCCCCACGCTCTTGAGCTGCCCTCCGGTGGTTTCCACATGGCAAAAAATGCACCCCTTGCCGGTGCGACGGGCATATTCCTCCTTGCCCGCAGCAGCGCCGCAAAAAACAAGGAAGCTCACCAACAACGCCGCCGCCCACAGAAGCCTGCGATGAAAGCGTCTCATTCTCCCTCACTCTTTCGGATATCCGCCTGCCCGGCAGCATGCGCCAGGCGTCGAACGTTGCGTACCGTCCCGCCAGGGTCGGCGTTTTTCGGGATTCATTCCGTCGTATTCGTTTCGCGGAGCGAAACTTCAATAAAATCGCGCAAGCGATTTTATTTGATGGACACCACCGGGCAGGGGGACTTCAAGATGACATACTGGGCCGTCGACCCCATGAGCAGCTTTCCGACCTTGGAGCGGCGCTTGACCCCGACGATGATTTCATCGACATCGTTTTCCTTGGCAAACTGGACCAGGTCTTCTCCGCTTGTCAGGCCGCGGATCAACAGGTGGGTGTCGCAGCGGACCCCTTCCTGTTCGCACAGGGTGCGGGCATCCTCCAGCCCCTTTTCACTCGCGGTGATTTGTTCCTGCTCGCGATCGCTTCCCTTGACCAGGGATGTCACGATGTGCACTTCGGCGTCGAAGGCTTTGGCGTGCCTGGCGGCGAGGCGAAGCCCGGAAGCAGCCACGTTCGATCCGTCGTATCCTACGAGAATTTTCATGATTTCAGCCTTCCTTTCCGTCTTGTTATTTTTTTTCGGGAAAATGAACCATTCCACGGCCCGCCCGTGAACCTGAATTTCGCACATCGCACCGGTTTTTTTTGTTCTTACCACAGTTTACAAGTGGTTTCCAACAGAACGCCGCCAAGACATATCGAACCAATCATCCAGGCTGCGATAGCGCATTTATTCCGGTGAAGATGAACGATTCCGTTTTTTATTCTTGAACAGACGATGACATTTTCTGTATGAACAGGGCTGGCCTGAATATGGGGGCCTGGCCGAAAAAAGTCGAATTGAATCCATCGAGAGGGGCATCCATGATCTACATCGGCAACTTTCTCTACGTCTCCAACCAGCAGGAAACCGCCGAGTCGGAAAGACGCCACGGCGATTTTGCTTTGCTCGTCGAAGCGGACACGAGTGACGAAGCCATCGGCCTGTTCCGGAAAAGGCTCTCGTCCTACAAAGAAAAGGGGAAATTTTTCGAAGGCGCCTGCAGCATCTTTTTTGTCAAATTGATGGAGTTTGACCGCCTGCCCCGGAGCGAAGCGTTTATGTTCAATTTCAAGTCCTATGCGGGCGACCCGATCCTGCCGTTCATCGAATGTGCGATTCCATCGACTAGCTCCGATGGCTGCAAAATATCCGAATGGCGTGAAAACGTCCCGGAAATCGAAGGCCGGAGGGAAAATGCATTTCTGACATTTCCCGCCTGAAGGGCCCTTACCCCCAAAACAATTCTACAGCAAGGAAGGTGTCAGGGCGATTTTTTTTGCCAGGGTCCGCCGAAACCGACAGCACTGCAATGGAAATGGCATTGTTTGATTTCGACACATTCGTAGACCGTGGCCAAACGGCCAGCGTGAAGTGGGATCGCTACAAAGACCGCGATGTCCTGCCCATGTGGGTGGCGGACATGGACTTTTGCTCCCCCCCTGCGGTGATCGACGCCCTGCACCGCCGGGTCGACCACGGGGTGTTTGGGTATACGTCGGCACCCGAGCCGCTTGTCGAGTGCCTCGTCGACTTGATGAAAAAAAGATACGGCTGGAAAATCGAACCGGACTGGCTCGTGTGGCTCCCCGGCCTGGTCACCGGCCTCAATGTCGCCTGCCGGTCGGTGGGCGCCCCCGGTGAAGCGGTCATGTCGGCCACTCCCGTGTATCCCCCGTTTTTGACCGCACCGGGGCATTTTCAAAAAACGCTGATCCGCGTGCCGATGAGTGAGACCGAGCACCGGTGGGAGCCGGATTTCGACCGGATGGAGGCGGAGATAACGCCGGAGACCCGCCTTCTTTTATGGTGCAGCCCCCACAACCCTGTCGGCCGCGTGTTTTCCCAGCCGGAGCTCGAACGCCTGGCCGAAATCTGTTTGGCGCACGACGTGATCATCTGTTCGGATGAAATTCACTGCGATCTTGTCCTCGATCCCGAAAAATGGCATATTCCGACGGCATCCCTGGCCCCGGAAGTGGCAGGGCAGACGATCACGCTCATGGCGCCGAGCAAGACCTTCAATATTCCCGGGCTTTCCTGCGCGTTTGCCGTGATATCCCGGCCCGCGCTGCGCCGGCGATTTACCAAGGCCATGGAGGGCATCGTTCCCCATGTCAATGCCCTCGGCTACGAGGCCGCCCTGGCCGCCTTTTCCGATGGATGGGAGTGGCTGGAGGCGTTGATCGACTACCTGCGGGCCAACCGCAACCGGGTAGCGGAAAGAATCGACCGGATTTCCGGCCTTTCTGCAGCGCCCGTGGAGGCCAGCTACCTGACGTGGATCGACACCCGCCAGACAGGGATCGAGAACCCGGCCGAGTTTTTCGAAAAAGCCGGCGTCGGGCTCTCCGACGGACGGGATTTCGACGGGGACGGTTTTGTGCGCCTGAATTTCGGGTGCCGGCGCCGGCAGCTGGACCTCGCTCTAGACCGTATGGAAACGGGCCTGGCGGCTCTGTAGACCGAATTTCAGGATTCATGATCCCGAGAAATGAATATCATTTCGCTTCGTCGGAGAAAAAACCGGGAAAGTTGAGTGATAAGCCGATGCCAAACGCGATTTCGTTCGGGTGGTAGACAGCGCGGCGCCCTGATGTATATTATAGGCGTTTTCCAAGACGGGGGGGCCGCCATGGCATTCAAACGGCATCCGGGAATCCAAGGAAAAGTATATGTGCCGGAGTGCACGCAGGACGAATCTCGAAAGCACGCGTGTCCGGATTGTTTTTTTTGCCAGCACTGCAGCGACGATCGCTGCCATGCATGCCTGGGCAGGGAATCGAAGCTCGACTCCTGCCGGCAAAGCAATCTCTGCTTTTCAAGGGAGCGCCGGAAGGGGGGTTCATGAATCCCAATGAGTTGATGGAAAAACTGGGCCTGAGCGCAGAGGAGATGGCAGAGCTGGTGGCCCTGTTTGTGGATAGCTGCAGGAAGGATCTGGAGCAGATGTCGGCCGCATTGGCAGCCGAAGATGCCAGAGGCGTATCGGAGACCGCCCATTCCATCAAGGGAGCTTCGGGCAACATGCGCTTTGAACGGGTGTATGAAATTGCCAAAATCATCGAAGAGGACGCCAGGCGGCGGAGCCTCGACAGCATCCAGTCGCAAATGGACCAGATTCGCATCTCCATCGAACACATTGAAGAAGACTTCAAAACCTTTTCCTGATAGATCGTTTGGCAAAAGATTGCTTTTGCTGATTGTTTTTGTTATTTTTCCGTGTCTTTTTCGCCAACCAAAAGGCGGCGCGCCGTTTGCGGGCGCCGGGAGGATGGGCCGGCCATGGACAGGATCATGATCGTCGAGGACAATCCGGTCTTATTGAAAATTTTACAATCCGGGATGAGAAAATACGAAAACCGGTTTGTCACGCTCACGGCAAAAGACGGTGAAGAAGCCATCGAAATCCTGCAAAACGAGCCGATTTCCCTCCTGGTAACCGACCTTCAGATGCCCAAGGTGGACGGGTTAACCCTCCTTGCCTACATGAACGAACACCATCCGGAAATCCCTTGTGTGGTCATGTCGGCCCACGGGACCCCTCAGATCAAGGAAAAAATCGCCCGGGACGTGCTCCGGTTCATTGAAAAGCCTTTTGAAATCGAGGAACTGGTCGAAACCATCCTGCCGGCGCTGGAAAACGACCAGCCCGGCGGCACCCTGAACGGCATTTCCATCGCCAACTTTCTTCAGATGGTCCACATGGAGCAGAAGACCTGCCTGCTGGAGATCGAAATTCCGGACGGTCGAACAGGGTACTTTTATTTCGAAGAAGGGGTGCTCTTCGATGCGGTCTTCGACAACCTCCAGGGAGAAGAGGCCGCCTTGGCCTTGATACCGAACGAAAGGGCCAAAATCCGGTTCAAGAACCTGGCCAAAGGAACGAAAAAGGTGACCCGCCGGATCGGAAAAGACCTGATGCCCCTTCTCATGGATGCGATGCGCCTCAAGGATGAATCGAACTTTTCACATAAGGCCGGCATCGAAGAGCAAGAGGACGAAGGCGGCGGCTTCATGGTCGAAAGTGAGTGGGTCGACCCCGAGGATATGCAGGCCGCTGCGGTGGAAACGGGCTTCATTTTCCCCGATTCTGATGACGAATCGCCGCCTCCAGAGGCCACCGAACCAGAAACTGCGCCGGAAGCGGCGCAGACAGGACCGGAGACATCCCCTCCTTCTGCCTACGCCTCGGGGGCACGGTCGACACCGGCCGAGGCGGCGTCTGCGCTGGCTGGTCTTCAAGCGGTCACCGGCTATCGGGGATCCGCCGTGGCGGACCTCAGCGGCGAGGTGCTGATTCAAGACACGGTGGAGCCGGATCTCGATCTGGAGCTGATCGGCGCTGTCGCCTTGGATCTGGTTCGGGCGGGGAGCAGGGTCGCAAAAGAAACCGGGCTTGGAGAATGCCTGGAGGTTCTATTGTCTGCAGACGGCGGCATTCTGCTGTGCGTTTCTCCGGCTCGGCAGGAGTTTCATGCCCTGGTGCTGCTCGGTGCCAACGGCAACCGGGCCCTGGCAAAAATCGCCCTGAAAAAGATCATGCCTTCCCTGCAGGCCGCCCTGGGCTGATAAAATCGCGTCAGCGATTTTATCAGCCGATGCAGATCCGGCGGATCTCGCTTACGTCGGTAAGCCCCTGAAAAGACTTTAAAATCCCATCCTGCTTCAGGGTATTCATTCCCTGGTCGATGGCGGTGGCGAACAACTTCTCGGTTTCTTCCGCCTTTTTGATGAGCGCCTTGATCTCCTTGGTCCCTTCCATGAGCTCGTGAATCCCGAGCCGTCCCCTGTATCCGGTGTTGGAACACTGCTCGCAGCCGACCGGCCGGTACAGGGTCAGATCCGAGCTGTACTCGATGCCGGTTTTCTCCCAGTACGCCTCTCCGAAATCGTGGACTATTTCATCGAATTCCTCCTGGGAAGGATGGTAGGCTTCCTTGCAGTTCTTGCACAGACGCCTGGCCAGCCGCTGGGCCATGACCCCGAGAAAGGCGTCTGAAAAGTTCAGCGGGTTGAGCCCCATGTCGAGCAGCCGGGTGACCGTCTCCGGGGCGCTGTTGGTGTGCAGGGTGGAAAACACCATGTGGCCGGTGAGGGATGCCTCCACGCCGATGGAGGCCGTTTCCTGGTCCCGCATTTCGCCGATCATGATCACGTCCGGGTCCGCCCGGAGAAAGGCCCGCATGATCCGGGCAAAGTCGAGCCCGATTTTCGGCCTTGCCTCCACCTGTCGTAGACCGATTTGGGTGATTTCCACGGGGTCTTCCGCCGTCCAGATCTTCACGCCGGGCTTGTTGATGTATCCTAAGCAGGCATGAAGCGAAGTGGTTTTACCGGAGCCGGTGGGTCCCACCACCAGCACCAGGCCGTAGGGTTGGCTGATGATCCTTTTCAGGATCCTGAGGTTGCGTTCGGCCAGTCCCATGTCGTCCATCTTCATAGCGCCGGCCTTGGCCAGGATTCGGAGTACGGCATCTTCGAATCCGCCCGCCGTGGGCAGCGTCGCCACCCGCAGCTCGAACGATTCCACCCCTTTTCGTTTGAACTTGATCTTGCCGTCCTGGGGCAGCCGCTTCTCGGCGATGTCCAGGCCGGACATGATCTTGATCCGCGACAGTATGCCCCGGCAGAGCGTGTTGGGCACCTGGACATACTCCTGGCAGACACCGTCCAGTCTGAAGCGGATGGAAGTGGCCTTGGTCACCGGCGACGGCTCGACATGGATGTCCGATGCGCCCATGCGGTAGGCCGCCACGAGCACCTGGTCCACGAGGCGGACCACCTGACCGGAGGCCTCGTCGTATTCTTCGTAGTCGTCGCCGCTGTCCTCTTCTTCTTCGAAGGCGATATCGGGAATCATCTCGAAGTTGGTGTCCATCCCTCCATCGGCGGACTCGCCTTCCGCTGCTTTCCTGCCGTCGAAAAAGTGGCGGATATACGCGTCGATGTCTTCCCTGATGCCGATGGAAAAAGAGATCCTCGAGTTGAGAAGGCCACGGATGTTGTCCGTCTTGTTCAGATCCCTGGGATCGTCGATCAGGACTTCGACGCTGCTTTTATCCCAGCTCAGCGGAACCCAGTGCTCCTGGAGAAGAAACGGCTTCTTGAGTTTGGAGATCAACTCCACCGGCGTCTGCGCCTCTTTGCTGAAGGTCTTGAAGGGGCACCCGTAATACAGGGAAAGGGACTCGCCCATATCCTCTTTTTTGATGTGGAACTGCTCGATCAAGATGGACTCCACGCTCTTGTTCATCTTTTTGGACATCTGGAGCGCTTTTTTGAGCTGATCGGTGGTGACCATTTTCTGGTTGAGGAGATAGTCGTAGCGGGAGCCCGTG
>JAIPEL010000166.1 GCA_021737185.1 Desulfobacterales bacterium
CGTGGCCGGTATTGGGTCATTGCTGGCAACACGGACGCGACAGAGCGCGTCCCTCCACCGGCAGAGGCTTCGACACAAGTTTCAGGTTTGATCAAACTGAACGCCTCGGCGGTCAGCGGCGGCGCTCGTATGAAACTTCGACATATAAGGTTCGTCATGCCGGACCCTGGATCGAGTCCAGGGCAAGCTTTTTTGATCCGGCATCCAGAAATACCTGGATTCCCCCGGATCAAGTCCGGGGCAGGCTTGTCAAGCCCGGAATGACGAACTTGGGAAGTTTCATCCTTGATCAAATCCGATTGGAGAACGGGACGGCAGGGCTGACTTCCGACATCGGACATCGGACATCTGACATCGATTTCTCGCCCTTACGCACTGCGCATCATCTCGACAGGTTCGGCCGGGAAAGGCTGCTTCTCGGAGAAAAGGGGCCGTCCCAGGGCCGTTTCATAGAGGCGGACCATGTCGTAAAAGGGGGTGAACTGCCGAGCAGGGGAGGTTTCTCCTGCCTCGTTCAGGTTCGGACCGCTGGGCGGGGGAATTGCAGCCACCCGCCGGCTGCGGATTTTGTCAGCCAGCTGCTGCCGAAGCGCCGGGCCGGCGGAGGGAAGGGCGCCGTCCAGAATCGCTCCCAATTGGCTGGACGAAAAGGCATGGACCCACGAGGCGGAAAATACCC
Source organism: Desulfobacterales bacterium (assembly GCA_021737185.1). Classification (GTDB taxonomy): domain Bacteria; phylum Desulfobacterota; class Desulfobacteria; order Desulfobacterales; family CAFBRK01; genus JAIPEL01. The sequence continues at coordinate 680 of JAIPEL010000166.1, forward strand.
CGGAAGTTTTCAAATCCACGGGGTTGCCGCTCCGGCACTGTTCGTAGGTGCCGGGGTAGCCGGCGTAATAAAGCCTTTTCCAGAAATCGCCCGGATCGATGCCCCGGTTTTCCATCTCTTCCAGGGTGCACGGTGCGGTGTCGATGCCGTCCAGGGTGAAAATGCTCGGAATGCGCAGCGAGCGGGCTACGGCAGGAACGAGCCCGGTCATTGCCCCGACGCAGTGCACCAGGTCGGGACGAATCCGCGGCAGAAATTCATGAATGACCTCCCGCTGGAAGGCCAGGGCCCGCCTTGCGTTTTCTGCGGGATTGCTGTAGCAGATCGCTCCTGCGTAATAAAAGATCCGATCCTGGGCCCGGTGAACCCTCTGGCTGATTTCGATCCGGGAGGAATCGTATCCCTGGATAAATTCGGGGTCGATTCGCCGGCGAAGCATGGCGCAGTAATCCGGAAACGCCAGATGTACGTCCACGTTTTCGTCATACAGGCCAGAAACGATGCCCGCCATCCCCTCGCCGGTGCCGCTGCCACTGGAAAAAGGATGAGCACAGATTCTGCCCATGGAAACGGGCAGGCTTGCGCATTCCGGGGTGACCACGAGGATCCGTGGCTTTTTTCTATGTGAGCGAAAGGCGCTCATGGATCGCTCTGCTACCAGCAATATTGGATGCCGATTTCGAACCGAGGGGATTTTCCTTCTTTCATGGGACGCGACCATTTCACCCAGGCGACGGCGGCCGTGCGAATTTCTTCGGCATGTGCACCGCCCGCGCACATACCGTTTCCGTTCTTCAAGCGAATGTAGACCGGCGTGTCTTTTGAAAAGTGCCTGTCGGCGATGAAATGAATCCCGCTGGAACTGCATCCGTTCATCTTTGCCGTGCAGCGGCTGTCATCGAACGGATCCGAGTTGAAGTGGGAAATCTCCACGATGGTGTCTTGTTTGTCATATCCTGCGCTTTTCATAGGAAACCTCCGGGTCGCTCCGGCTCGATTCAACGACTTTCGACCGGCAGGGTGTGCATGGAAACAGACAGCGAGGCCGCCAGGGGCAGTCTTGACGATCGCAATTCGGGGGAACCTGAGCATGAGTCGCGCCGTTTTTTGCGTTCATGGGTTTATTTTTTTCCCCTTCTGACTGTCGGCCGCCTCGGCTGCGAGTTTCGAATTTACGATTTAAGACGACTGATTTTAATTTCTCAGACGAATCGTTCGAGGTCGATACCGAAGGCAATGTATTCGGTGTCGAAGGCCGGGATTTTTTCCCGGATAGGCGATTATTTAAGCCACTTGGCAGGATCGATGACTCCCATGCGGCAGGCGTAGCGAACCAGGTCCGTGTATCCCTTGATAGAGAGCTTTCTCGTCAGGTTGGTTCTATGGTTGCACACGGTCTTGGCTTGGAGGTTCAGGTGCCGGGCCACCTCCTCGTTGCTGAATCCTTCTGCCAGCAGGCGGAATATTTCCCGCTCCCGTTCGGTCAACGAAGCATAGGCGGGATCGTCGGTGTCGACCCGCTCGGAAGGCGAGTCGATCAGCCGTTCCACCACGCTGCGAGTGGCGTAGCCGTCCAGGTAGTATTCGCCTTCGAGTATCCGCTCGATACCCTCCAGCAGCCTGTCTGCGGTGCTTTCTTTCACCGCGTAGCCCATGGCTCCGGCCCACAGCGCATCGCGGATCTGATCGATGTCAGGATGGATGTTGACGATCATGATTGGAACCTGCGGTTTTTGGGCCAGAATCTGACGGGTCAGAGCAATCCCATCGGTCCCTGGAAGCTGAACGGCAATCAGAATCAGGTCCGGATCGATCCGGTCGACCAGCTGGTGCACCTTTTCCGGATTGGCGGTATCAGCCGCCACCACGAAGCGAGCGTCGCGGTTAATCACGGACTTTAATCCCTCCCTCATGACAGGGTTTGCTTCCACGATGAGGATGCGCTTTTCCTTGCTGGTCATGGCGATTTTTTCCCGGTGACGAATATCCTGCAGCTTGCTGCGGTGAATTTCATCTATATCCTGGGGCGGCAGACAAGGAGCCATTGCCCACGGCCTGTCTCTCTGCATCGGACACCCTTGCCGCCCACTGCGGACCTCAGGGTGCGGCGCTTTCCTAGTTCAATAATCGGATATGCGGGCGCGGCATATGGGGTGGGCCACCTATATTCGGGGGGCGTTGAAGGTATCTTGAAAAAGTCGGGAAACGGGACGAAACGGACAACAAAGAGCAAAAGGGTCCCCGGCCTGCCCGTGCGAGGCGCTTTACCCCTCGGTTTAGGGGTCTCAGCGCCCTAAAATACGGGGACCACCCTATTTTTACAGCGGGCTTTTTTCCCTATCGTAATAAAATCGCTGTCGCGATTTTAAAAGGATTTCGAGTTCCGCGAAAAAGCCTAAAAGAGTAAGTTTTGACAGCACGCCGGCTTTTATGCTGTGAAGACAATCTTAGGTGGGGCTGCCTTAAAGGGGCCTTAATATTAACCGGTTTCAGCAGTTAACCAGTCACGTCTTTCAGCAGCGCCGAAAGTCGCGACCCAGGAAAGGGGAATTGCCATCGTGAAAGAATCCGAATGCATCGACATAACTCCGGATGCCTTCAGTGCAGTAATCTTCGATCTAGACGGCGTGGTTACCGATACCGCTGCCCTTCACGCACGGGCCTGGAAGCGGATGTTCGACGCCTACCTTGCCGACAAAAATCAGAAAGAAAGCGCTTCCTATGCGCCGTTCGACGAGCAGGACGAATACCTGCGGTATGTCGACGGTAAGCCCCGCTACGACGGCGTCGCCGATTTTCTCAAATCCCGGGGCATCGAACTGGAGCGGGGCGATCCGGAAGATCCGCCGGAAAAAGAGACCGTGTGCGGCCTCGGAAATCGGAAAAACCAGATATTTCAGGACCTGCTTTCCCAGGGAGACGTCAATGTCTACGAGGCCACCGTTGCCCTGATCCGGCGGCTGCGCATCGAGCAGGTCAAGACCGCCATTGTCTCCTCGAGCAAAAACTGTCGGAATGTCTTGGAGGCGGCCGGAATCTCGGACCTGTTCGATGAGCGGGTGGACGGCATCGACTCGGAAGAGCTTTCGCTTTCGGGCAAACCGGCGCCGGACATTTTTCTCCAGGCGGCAAAGCAGCTTTCAGTAGAGCCGAAAAATGCAGTGGTCGTGGAAGATGCCCAGGCCGGGGTGGCGGCCGGGAAAAACGGCGGCTTCGGTTGCGTGATCGGCGTGGACCGGACCGGGCAGGCCGATGCGCTTCGCAGCCACGGGGCGGATGTGGTCATCTCGGATATGGCAGAAGTTACCGTGAGCGGTGAACCCGTATTCGGCGATGGCGGAACGCCGCCGCTTCCAGGGGCTTTAAAGAATATCGACCAGATCCTTGAGCAGATGAACGGCCGGTCTCCGGTGGTCTTTCTCGATTATGACGGCACCTTGACCCCTATTGTCCGAAGACCGGAAGATGCCGATTTGCCCATCCACGCCCGCCGGATCGTACGGGATCTTGCCCATGAAGTGCCGGTGGCCGTCATCAGCGGCCGGGACCTCAAGGATGTGAAACAGCGGGTGGCGGTGGACCGACTCTACTATGCCGGAAGCCACGGCTTCGACATCGCCGGCCCCGGCGACCGACAGATCTCCCACGAGGCTGGATCGGAATTTCTGGATGCGGTGGACACTGCCGAAGAGGAGCTCCGACAGCGGCTGGAAAATATCGAAGGAGCCTTTTTGGAGCGGAAGAAGTTCTCCATTGCGGTGCACTACCGTGAGGTTGCCGAAGAAGACGTCGATACCGTGGCCTCGGTGGTGGAAGAGGTTCAACAAAAGGTACCGAACCTGAAAAAATCCGCCGGCAAGAAGGTGTTCGAGATTCAACCGGACCTGGACTGGGACAAGGGCAAGGCGGTTCGCTGGCTCATGGAAAACGCCCTGGACATGGACGCCGAAGACGTACTTCCCATCTACATCGGCGACGATGTCACCGACGAGGACGCCTTCCGGGAGCTGAAGCAGGACGGGGTCGGCATCCGGGTCGACGACGTCGACATCGGAGCGAGCGAGGCCCGATACCGGCTGCGGGACCCGGACGAGGTCTACCGGTTTTTGGAAGCGCTGTTTGCCGCGGTTCACGAGCACCGCACCCATCGCGCCTGGCGTCTGGTCTACGAAGGATTCGACCCGGAAAACGAGGGGCTGCGGGAAGCCCTGTGCACCCTTGGAAACGGTTACTTCTGCACCCGCGGGGCATCGCCCGAATCTGAGGCGGACGACATCCACTACCCGGGCACTTACCTGGCCGGAGGATACAACCGTCTGAAAACCGAAATCGCCGGCCGGATCATCGAAAACGAAGACCTGGTGAACATGCCCAACTGGCTGGCCCTGAGTTTTCGGATCGACGGAGGAGATTGGTTCTCTCTTTCCGACGTTCAGGTGCTGGAATACCGGCAGGTGCTCGACATTCGACACGGGATTCTCTACCGCCGAATTCGCTTCCAGGACAAGCAGGATCGCATCACCCGGCTCACCGAACGGCGAATGGTCAGCATGGACGATGTCCACCTGGCGGGCCTGGAAACGACTCTCACTTCCGAGAATTGGACCGGAACCGTCGAGTTTCGAACGGCGATCGACGGCCGGGTGGTCAACGACGGCGTGGAGCGCTACAAGGGCCTAAACAACCGGCATCTCCACCCCCTGGAAGTCGAAGAACCTGGAGGAGACACGATCTTTCTCAAGGTGGAGACAAACCAGTCCAAGCTGCAGGTGGCGATGGGCGCCCGGACCCGGGTGTACAAAAACGGACGCCGGTGCTTTGTCAAGCGCCGGACCCTGGCCCAGAACAGCTATGCGGCCAGTATGTTTTCGGTTGACATCGAATCCGGCAGTCCGATCCGGATCGAAAAGATCGTAAGCCTGTACAGCTCGAAGGACACCGCCATTTCCGAATGCGGCCTGGAAGCCTTGAACGCGGTTCGCAGGGCCGATTCCTTCGACAGTCTTTTAAGTAATCATCGCAGGGCCTGGTACCACCTCTGGCGGCGGTTCGAAATCACCCTCGAAGCGGAAAATTCCCTGGAAAATGTGGGACACATCGGCATGGTCGTTCACCTGTATGTATTTCATGTCCTGCAGACGACGTCCACCAACACCATGAGCATGGCGCTGGATGCCGGGGCCCCGGCCCGGGGATGGCATGGCGAGGCCTACCGGGGGCACATCTTCTGGGACGAGCTGTTCGTTTTTCCCATGATCAACCTTCGCCTCCCGGAAATCACCAAAGCCATGCTCATGTACCGGTACCGGCGGCTGGACGCCGCCCGGCGGCTGGCCAGAACGGCCGGATACCGGGGCGCCATGTATCCCTGGCAGAGCGGAAGCAAAGGCCGGGAGGAAAGCCAGGAGCTTCATCTCAATCCCCGGTCGGGCCGATGGATACCGGACCGCTCGCACCGACAGCGCCACGTCAACGCCGCCATCGCCTACAACCTGTACCAGTATTTCCAGGTTTCCATGGACATGGAATTTCTCAGCTTCTACGGAGCGGAGATGATGCTGGAGATCGCCCGTTTCTGGGCCAGCATCGCCACCTACAATCCCCAGCGGGAGCGCTACGAGATCCTCGGGGTCATGGGACCGGACGAGTACCACGACGGGTACCCGGACGCAGAAGAAGGCGGCCTGGACAACAACGCCTACACCAACGTCATGGCCGTGTGGGTGTTGAAACGGGCCCGGGAACTGCTCGACGCCCTGCCCGAGGACGTCCGCGAGGAGCTTCGCGACAAGCTCGACCTGACCGACCAGGAGCTGGCCCTTTGGGAGGAGATCGGAAAAAGGATGCGGGTGGTGTTCCACGGAGACGGCATCATCAGCCAATTCGAAGGCTACGAGAAGCTGGAGGAGTTCGACTGGGAGGGATACCGCAAAAAATACGGCGACATCCAGCGGCTGGACCGGATCCTGGAGGCCGAAAACGATACACCCAACCGGTACAAGGCGTCCAAGCAGGCCGACGTGCTGATGCTCTTTTATCTTCTTTCAGCAGAAGAGCTAAAAGAGATCTTTGAAAATCTCGGCTATGACTTCCAATACGACACGATTCCAAAGAACATCGACTATTACATCGAGCGAACGTCCCACGGCTCGACCCTCAGCCGGGTCGTCCATTCCTGGGTGCTGGCCAGGAGCGACAGGACCGGTTCCTGGCACCTGTTTTCCGAGGCACTGAAAAGCGATGTGTCCGACATCCAGGGCGGCACGACGCCGGAAGGAATCCATCTGGGCGCCATGGCCGGCACGGTGGACCAGCTCCAGCGGGGCTACACCGGTATCGTCACCCGGGAGGACGTGCTCTGGCTCAATCCCTGCCTGCCCCGGGAGGTGCAGTGCCTGCGGCTCAGGATCCGTTACCGGCACCGTTTTTTGGAGATCGAGGTCGATTCCGATACCCTGAAGGTGATCGGCCCGGTCGAGCTGAAAAAGCCGATCCGCATCGGATTCGACGAAGAAATCTACGAGCTGTCCTCCGGAGAGACCTTGTATTTCGATCTCCCGCCGAGACACAGGACGGATTAGGGGCTTGGGGAAAAGAATAGATGACAGAGGACGCCTTGCCGCTGGCGCGGCGTTCCAGGTTCCAGGTTCCAGGTTCAAGGTTCAAGGTTGACTCGCTGGTAAAAAGTCGGAGCAGCGTTCAAGGTCCGTAATGAGCAAATGCTTTTGCTGCTGGTTTTATGCTGCTCCATTGGGATAAAGAACGAAAAATCCCGTAAAATAGTTCTTTGACAGTTCGAT
>JAIPEL010000046.1 GCA_021737185.1 Desulfobacterales bacterium
CAGCTCGTCCAAGCGATCATGGAATATATTGAAAATCGCAACCAGGACCCTAAGCCGTTTGTCTGGACAAAGTCCGCTGACCAGATCTTGGAAAGCGTAGCTCGATATTGTAAGCGAATTAATGACTCGGCACACTAGCGGAACAAACCCGGCAGGAACTGGCTGAAGCCAAAAGCGACCTGGAAGGGCGGGTTCGGGATCGGACGGCCGAGCTTGTCCGGGCAAACGAAGACCTGCATGCCGAAATCGCGGAGAGAGAGCGGACCCAAGAGGCCCTGAAAAACAACGAGCAATTTTTAGACGATGTCATCGAGAGCATCCAGGACGGCATCAGCGTTCTGGATAAAGACCTGAACATCCGCCATGTCAACGGCGTGATGAAGCGATGGTATGCCAGGAATCAGCCCCTGGTGGGGAAAAAATGCTTCGCCGCCTATCACGATGCCGACAAGCCCTGCGATTCCTGCCCGACGCTTCGCAGCCTGGAAAACCGCCGAACCGAGCGGGAAATCGTCCCCGGGCTGCCCGGATCGTCCGTCCAAAGGCTCGAGCTTTTCAGCTTTCCCATTCTCGACCGCCAGTCCGGACGAATCACCGGCGTGGTCGAATTCGTCCGGGACCTCACGCGCCAGACCCAGATGGAAGCCCGGCTTCGCCGGGCCGAACGGATGGACAGCATCGGACGACTCGCCGGGGGCGTGGCCCACGATTTCAACAATCTATTGATGGGAATCCAGGGGCGAACGAGCCTGATGCTCACGGATCTGCCGGCGGACCATCCATTTAGCAGGCACCTGCGAGGCATCGAAGCCACCGTACAAAGCGCCTCGGAGTTGACCCGTCAGCTGCTGGGCGTAGCCAGAGGCGGCAAATATTCCATCCAGGCGACAGACCTCAACGAACTGATCGAAGAAACCCTCACCCTGTTCTGGCGCACGCGCAAAGAAGTCCTGGTCGAAAAAGATCTGCTGCCTGGGCTGTGGCCGGTGGCCGTGGACCAGGGCCAGATCCGGCAGGTGTTTTTGAACCTGTTCGTCAATGCCTGCGAGGCCATGCCGCAAGGGGGAACGCTTTTGATCCGGACCGAAAACCGCCCCGTAACCGATCTGGACGCTTCGGCCCTTCGGCTCAAGCCGGGGAACCATGTTCAGGCCACCGTTTCCGATACAGGGCTGGGCATGGAGCGGCAAACCATCGGCCGGATTTTCGATCCCTTCTTCACCACCAAAGACATCGGCCGGGGTACCGGACTTGGGTTGGCTTCTGCTTACGGCATCATCAAAAGCCACAGCGGAGGCATCGATGTTCAAAGCCGGCCGGGAAAGGGGACAAGCTTTTCGATTTACCTGCCGGTCTCGGACACCTGCCCGAACGGAAAGGAAGCCGATGACGAGCAGAACCAGTCCGGTGACGAGACGATTCTTCTGGTCGACGACGAGGCGATGATTCTTGAAATCGGCGAACAGCTGCTGGCCAAACTCGGCTACCGGGTGCTGACGGCGGCAAGCGGAAAAGAGGCCCTCCGGCGTTTCAAATCCGCGTCCGAAGATATCGACCTCGTCATTCTGGACTTGATCATGCCCGGCTTTTCGGGCGGAGAAACGTTCGATGCCCTGTATGCCATCGACCCGGGAGTTCGTGTCCTGTTGTCGAGCGGCTACAGCGTAGACGGAGAAGCCGAAGCCATTCTTCAACGGGGCTGCCGGGGATTCATTCAAAAGCCATTTTCAATTTCCCGGCTCTCCAGGAAAATACGCAAAGTTTTGGATCAGGGCCCCGCGGCAGACCCGAAGGATTTTTCACAGTAACCACTGCTCCTGCATAGCGAAGGCGTCAGCAAGCCCCTGGGAGGGGCAGCAAAAGTGCTGCCAGCTAAATTTGAAACGCGAACTCCGAAACAAATTCGTTCGCAGAGGGGAGTGCTGTTCGATTCGGAAAGAGGCGCGGCCGGAGCAAACAGATCCGGTCAGTGCTGGATACGCTCAATCTGCAGGTGTTCAATTTTGCGGCGCAAAGTGTTTCGATTGATGCCGAGTTCCTGGGCTGTTTTACCTTTTTGCCACCGGTTGCGCTCCAGGGCCCGGCGAATCGCCCCCTTTTCGATCTCGGCAAGGGTCAGGCCTGCATCCGGGAAAATCCGCTCGTTTTTGGGTCGAATCCGCTCGGGAAGCTCTTCTATCTGAATCAAATCCCCCCGGCAGAGGACAAAGGCGTGTTCGATCACGTTTTCCAGCTCTCGAACATTGCCCGGCCAATCGTAGAGCAGCAGGATGGCCATCGCCTCTTTTGAAACACCGATAATGTGCCTGCCTGTGGTTTGATTGAATCGATCCACGAAATGGTCCACCAGCAGCGGAATATCTTCCTGTCTTTCGACAAGCTCCGGAATCCGAAGCGACACGACGTTGATCCGGTAAAACAGATCTTCCCGAAATTTTTCCTCTCCGACGGCTCCTGACAGATTACGATGGGTAGCGGCAATGACCCGGGCGTTGGTGGAAACCGGTTCAACGCCGCCTAAAGGTTCATACTCTTTTCTTTCAAGCACCCGCAGCAGTTTGACCTGGACCGCCGGAGAGATATCGCCGATTTCATCCAGCAGGAGTGTTCCGTTCTGGGCCAGTGCAAATCGCCCCGGCTTGTCTTTCTTGGCGTCCGTGAACGCACCGGCCTTGTACCCAAACAACTCCGACTCGACCAGCGTATCCGGCAGGGCCCCGCAATTGACGGCGACAAAAGGCCCTTTGGCGTGAAGGCTGTTGTTATGGATGGCCCGAGCGATGAGCTCCTTGCCGGTGCCGCTTCCGCCTTCGATCAATACCGTGCAATGGCTTCTGGCAATTTGGGGCAAAATGGAGAAGATTCGCTTCATCGCGCTGCTTTTGCTGACGATATCCTCAAATGAATGCTGCTTGCGCAGCTCTTTTTGAAGGCTGGCGACCGTGGAAAGGTCGCGAAAGGTCATCACGCCGCCTATGATCTGGTCGGCGCCGTCTTTTAAGATGGCGGTCGTGACGCTGATGGGGATTTTCTTATTATCGGCCCGGAAGATGTATAGCGGCGTGTTGACGACCGGCTGGCCGGTTTGAAGTGTCTGCTTGAGCAAGCACCCCTCTTCGCAGACAGTGCTGCGGAGCACCTCGAAGCAGGACCGCCCGATGGCTTCCGCCCGGCGAATGCCGGTAATCGTTTCAGCAGCCTGGTTAAAGGCCATCAATCGCCAATTCAAATCGACCATGTATACGCCGTCGGCAATGCTGTCGAGGATGGTTTGACAAAGATTGTATGTGGCGGCTTCGTCCATGACGACGTTTTTCCTTCCCCTGAAGGGGCCTCCCCCTCCCTGGTCTTTTAGCGTGAAAAAATCCACGCTGATCCGCCTAAATACACCCTGTTTCATCAGTAGATGAAAAAAGATGCCGGGTCAATCATCTTGGATCAATATTTACTCAATCGTTTTTGAAAATGCTTCATTTTGTAGCAAAATCATTTTCTAAAAAGATTCAAAATGGTTCACTTGGCCCAAAGTCCGAGTTTTGACAGTGGCTGGAAAAATGAATCTATTTCATTCGATATCAAATATTTATAGAATAAAGTCTTTTCTTTTTACTGGATGGTACATTATTTGCTGCATTTTTTTATTTGACGCTTTTCCGGATTCCTTTTCGGATGCCAACCCGTGAAAAAGGAGATGGGCCTATGAGAGCAAAATCGAGAGGAAAACAGGCGCTGGCCGTTTTGATCGTGTTGGGTTTTGCCGCCGCCGGCATCCTGTTACTGGGCGGGCCGGGAGGCGCCGGACAGCAGAAAGCCGCTTCCGCGCAGCAAAAAGCGCATGCCGTCTTTGTGCAAAAATGCCTCGGCTGCCATGTTTCTGTGGCCGATCCTGAAAGACCCGGCAGGACGAGGGACGACTGGCACCTGGTGGTCAATATCATGCACGGCTATGGCATGGACCTGACCGACCAGGAAAGCGCGATGATCGTGGATCTGCTCTATTCGCTCCGCCGGGGAATGGAACGGGAACCGGGCTAATCCCGCAGACAAACAATGATCGCGGCGCAAATCAGCGCTGCGTTCACGGTGGTAAACCAGCCAAACCATGAAAAAGGAGGCGTCATGAAACGAAGAAGTTTTCTCAAGTCGATGGCGGCCAGTGGGCTTGCCGCATCGATTGCCGGGGCCGGCGGGCTCGTATCTTCGAACAAGGCCGAAGCGGCCGGCAAGATCGACATCGGGGAGATCAAAAGCCTCAAGATCGATGTGCTCACCGAAACCAGCTGGTTTGACAACGACCAGTTCAAAAAAGACATCATGGACTACGGCGGGGCCATGACCAACCAGTACACCATCCCCTGGGCCTGGGACAATGCCGGCGGCTACTCGGTCCTGTTGACGGTCACCACCCTTGAAGGCGATGAGCGCAAATTCATGCTCGACTACGGGTGGAACAACGATTGGATGGAATACATCTACAACGAAAAGAGCAACGTCGGGTCGATGCTCGAAAGCGGAGAGATCGAATTCTCCGTGCTGTCCCATTGGCATTTGGATCATTACTGGGGCATCGAAACCACCTTGAAGCGCAAGCAGGACATCACGATGTACGCCCCAAAAACCTACTACCCGGAAGACATGGCCCTGCTCAAGGACAAGGCCCACCACAAGGCCAAGGACAAAAATACCGGGGAGATGATGCACATCTGCAAAAACGATTATCCCCACCAGGGGAAACTCGTTCTTTGCGACCCGGACGGGGAAAACGGCGAAGGCATCTATCGGCTTATGCCGGGGGTCGCCATTCGAAACTTCGACGTTCCGATTCTGCTGCGGGTCCGCGGGGAAAACGTTCTGTATTTCAACATCAAGGACAAGGGGATCGTGACGGTGACCGGCTGCTGCCACCCTGGCATCCTGTCTCTGTTTTCCTATGCCCGTAGAAATTTCGAAGGCTACAAACCCTACGGGTGTTATGGAGGACTTCACATCAGCCTTTTCGAGACCTGGGAGCCTAAGTTCGACGACATCATCAAAGGCGTCAAAGGATTCCGCATTCAAAAGCTGGGCTGCAACCACTGCACCGGCTGGATCTGGGCGGAAAAGGCGGCCGCAGAAGGAGTCCCCGTGGTCAAGGGGACGGACAAATATAAAACCTACAAAAAATACTCAACGGTAGCCAAGGCCAGCAACGTGTTCCTGACCAACGGAGATACCGTCGTTTTCTAGTGCAGAATATCAGATAAACCCCAGCCAAGCCGATGCAATGGGGAAAAAGGGGAGAAGCGGCTGGTTTTTGACCGACCGGCTGACTTCTTCCCCCTTTCAAGGGAGGTCACATATGACCGCTGAAAACCCAGACCGAAAGTTCAACTATGTTTTCGGACTGATCAACTTCGTTGTCGTATTCGTCATTGTCTGGTTTCTCTGGTACGTCTTCATGAACCAGGATGCGGTGATGAAACTATACACGCCGATGTACGGCTTTTCTCTGGTGGTGGTCTTCCTCTCCAGCATCATTCTGATGACGAAAGTGGCCGATTACCCCGCCGTCTATGATCGGCATGCCAAATATCAACATCCGGCGGTTAAGGGCATCATTCTGACCGTCATCGCCTTTTTTGTGATGATCATTCTATATTATGTGGTCTTCCGGGGCCTTCTCGGCGGCTTTGGCATCGCCTATTTCAGTCCGGACTCGATCGTGGCCGGTGGCGGTATCGGCGCCGAGCCTTACGTGGCCCGTGAAAATTCCTCGACGGCCATCGTCTACTATTTTGCCGCCTTTTTATGGATGGCCCTTTTCTGGGACCTCGGGTTCGGGCGCTGGCCCTGGCAAAACGACAGTCATGCCGTTCAGGTCGCATCGAAGGTGTTTGCCATCATCTTTTTTGTGAACCTGTTCTATGTGCTCCTGTTTCATCCCCACGTCTGTTATCTGTTTTACCCGGCGCAGACCAAGGCCGGGGTGGCACCATGGTGGGAGGCACTGGCCGGAACCGGCAGCGCCTTCTTCAGTCTGGGGTTGATCCTCTGTACCCTGGTCTGGGTCGTCTTCTCCGAGCTTCTCTGGGAGGGCCGCCCGTGGCATGTCTTCGAAGACAATGGACAGGGAAGCTTCGCTCGGGGCTTTATCGTGTTTATCGGCACCGTGACGCTGGGGATCATTTTGCTGTGGCTGCTGCTGCAGATCTTTATCCTGGTCTGGTACGAACCTTTTGTTGGCGGGCAGTACACGGACGGAACGGACTGGCGGTTCATTCACGCAGGGGAGGTCGCCGGTTTTTTCATCCTGGCCGCCTTTATCTGGAAAAACTACTTCAACAATTTCCCGAACCTGAAAAACGTCTGGATCCGGTGCGTTTTGCGCAGCCTCTTCGCAGTCGCCGTAGGCATGCTGGCCTACTGGTTCTACTACTCTCCGCTGGCGACCTTCTTTTTGGCCAAGGTCCAGGGATTTGCGCAGCCCGGAGATACGCCGCTGGTATGGACCCTGCTGTTTTTGAGCATCGTCTTGGTTCATAGTGAGTTTTTCGAGGGCTGGCCCATGCGGCGCAAAGACGAGCGGTAGGGCGAACACGGTAGGTTGAGTATGGTGGACGAAACAAAAAGAAGCTTTTTCACCCGGTATCTGCCCCGGCAGGTCGGCCGATGCCTGGCCGATTTCGAAGCCGGCATCCAAGAAGCCAGGCGCAAAGAGGAGTTCGATCGATTCTTTTCCTCGTATGAAAGCAGCTATGCCCTGACCCTGGCGTATCCTGACGACATCTTGATGGAAACAGCCAAGCATTACGGCATCGAAACAGAAGGACGGGCGAAGCTGGAAGTGGTCAAGGAGCTGTTTCTGCTTAAAGGAGGGCTGTGATATCGATCTTGAAAGTTATTTCAGAAGCAGAATCGAAGAGCTGCTGATCGTTGCCTCCTGGAGTGAAGATCTTCAGCGGGAAATCGGCCTGAAGGGCGCCAGCCAAATCTGGACCGGTCCTCCTGCCTGGTACCTTTGGCTGGAACAAGGCCCCGGTGCATATCGACTGGAGATGGTGACGGACGAGGCCCGGCAGAACGACGCAGACGGAGGGCCGTGTGCCCTGTTTTCGATCAAGCTCTACCCGTATCGGCAGCATCCGATGTTCAAGCTGTTCTCCCGAAGCGAACAGGAACTGACCCAGAGCCGCCTTTTCGATCACACCCATACGCCGACCTTTGAAGCGCAGGACAGGATTTCCCCGGATTTGTTCACCGTCGCCTTTCTCACCGTTTCGACCGACCGCTCCGGTCAAATCGTGCGCGTCAGCCTGGAATCGATGGAGCCGCTTCGAACCGTCGACTACAACGGCAACGGTTCTTCAGGGACGGTTTCGCGCAATCTTTCAGGGATGGAGGCCGGCTATCCGCTGTTTGACGCCCTGCTTTGTTTGTGCTCTTTCACCCTTCGGCAAGCACCGATCCGGGTCAGGATTGCCGGATCGCCGGGGTTCGAGTTCCATCTGAACCAAGACGTGGTAACTTGCGAACCGTCGGATGACATCACCGGCTATTGCGTCTCCCTCTGGTATCCCGGCAAAGATGACTCACCAACGGATCAAAATTGCCGATACAGAGGAAAACCGCCGCTGCAGGCGCCGCAATGGCGGATATATGAGCAAACCTATCCGTGCGGCCATTTTCACCATCCGGGTGATGGCGCAGTACCTAAAATCCGGCTCAACGAAACATGGTGGTCTATCGCCGGGGCGCGGCACCGGTCCCATTTGGCATCTGCATGCGGCTGTTCACTGGAAAGTCATGGGGTATGAAAAGAATCCTTGTTCCCGTCTTTCAGCAGCGGGTGTCACCGGTTTTCGATTCCTGCAGAAGACTCCTGGTGATCGACGTCGAAGATGACAAGGAGGTCGACCGCAAAGAAATCTATCTCGACAACCTGACATTGGCAGAGCGAATCTCCATTATCCGGCGGCTGAACGCCGCCGTCGTGATCTGCGGCGGAATCAGCGAAATTCTGAACCAACTGCTCGTCGATCTACAAATTCGCCTGATCAAAGGAGTCGCCGGAAATGTCAGCGAAGTGGTATGGGCGTTTCTTGGCGATGAACTGGACGACCCGCGATTTTTCATGCCCGGCCGCAGAACTACCGTATAGTGCGCGGGTAAAAATAATGCTCCGAAAGCGCTGTTCCTTTCCCTTGCTCATGCAAGGCGGCACTGTTTCATAATTTCATGGATTCCGAATCTTGCTCCGCTCGTCCGGATTGACAACTTTTGGAATTGCAGCACCATCTCCCGGGCCGAAATCCACCCCGATGATTTCCCGGAGGGGACGGCTGGTGTCGAAAAAGCGCATGGCGGACTTGGGGCGGCTGGCGATGCCGGTGTGCAGGTTCCATCCGTTGGGAAAAAGGACCGACAGCCTCCATTTACCGGCTTCGAACCTTTCCAGAACATCGAGAGCGGTGTCGACCGCGGTTTTTCCCAGCTCCGCCATGCCCGGTCGGTAAGAAAGACCGGTGGCCGGATTCCGGTAGGTTATCGGCTCCGGAAACAACCGCTCCCACGGCGGAAGCCGGCAGGGGTAGAAATGGACCAGGTAGGCCTTGAGCCCGGCTGGTGAGACCGGGGCAAGCCTCCCGGCCAGCAGCCTTGCCCCGCGGTTTCTAAACAGCCTCAGGAAAAGCCCGTTGCAGCCGAGCGCCAGGCGAAGGTGAGGCCGGTGACGACGGCGGTCGAGTTCAAACAGATCGGCCAGCCAGCCAAGCAAGGTGTCGCTGCCGACTTCCAATCCCTGAAGGATCGGTTCGAGCAGACTGACTTCGGGCCGCAAAAAATTGCGGCTGAAGTAAAGATCGATGAAGCTTTCCAGGCGATGATGCCGGCACTCGGCCTCATCCGTTCCCGAACCGGAAAAGTAATAGATCATCGGGTGGAACACGGCATCGGCCGCCGCATGGGTCAAGATGCCTGCCGCAAGGGCCATTTGCTGCTTGGGCGCCGCTGTCCGCCGCCCCAGCGCCGAGGCCAGAAAACTCTCCAGGCCCCCGCCCGTCTCATGGAAGCCTTCCGCCTGCCGGTTCAAAATCCGGCTTCCCGGCCCCCGGAAAAGGTAAAACGGGGTGTCGGGCGCCACCGCCCCATACCGATACAGGTTCGGATACCGGTCCACTGCCCGGCGAACCGCCCATCCGGGGGGCATCCGGTGCAAAACATCTTCGGCGAAAATCCAGTGGGTGGGAAGCTTCGGCATATAAAACCGCTCCGCGTTTTTATAAAAGTGCGGCTGCGCCGCACGAAAGAGGAAATAAACCCTGCATGAAACCGAGCCTTTGAACTTTGAACCTCTAAAACCCTGAACCTCTAAAACTCTGAACCTCTGAACCCCGAACCTCTGAACCCCGAACCTCTGAACCCGGAACCTTCACCGCCTATCCCGGCTCTTCCACCTTGCGCAGAATCAGCCCGCCGATGATGAACAGCACCAGTATGCTCAGGATCCCGTAGCGCGAGTCTCCGGCGGCATGGCTGACGAACCCCATCAAAAACGGGCCGATGATGGTCGCAAACTTTCCGAAGATATTATAAAACCCGAAAAACTTGGCGCTCTGGCGGGCCGGAATCAGCCGGCCGAAGTAGCTGCGGCTCAATGCCTGGATCCCTCCCTGGGAAGTGGCCACTAGCATGGCCAGCAGCCAGAACGCCGCGATTTTCATGCCGGGAGAAAGTGCAGGGAGAAAAAATCCAAGAAAAACGATGATCGTGTAGACCCCAATCCCGGCATAAATCATGGTGCGAGCGGAAAAGTGGTCCGCCAGACGGCCGTACAGCAGCGCAAAGGGAAAGGCCACGATCTGGATGGCCAACACCACGATGATCAGCATTTTCACAGAAAGCCCGATGTCTCTTCCGTATACCGCAGCCATGGTGATGATGGTGTCGACGCCGTCGATATAGAAAAAGTAGGCCGCCAGAAACAGAAACGCACTGCGATGCGCCCGGATCTGCCGGAACGTTCGCGCCAGACGGCGAAGGCTTGCCCGTATCGGCTTCGGTTCTGCAGGCAGATAATGGCGCTGGTGTACGTATCGAAGCATGGGCAGGCTGAATGCCAGCCACCAAACTGAGACGATACCGAAGGCGATCCGGGAGGCCCCCGTCGAGATACCGGGAGGCGCGCCGTCTGAGGCGCTCCAAAGAATGACCCCGATCACGGCGATGAACGGAATCGTGCTGCCGATGTATCCCCAGCCGTAGCCGGCGGCCGATATCCGGTTCATCCGATCCGGATCGGTGACATCGGTCAAAAAGGCATCGTAAAACACATTTGCCCCGGCAAACCCGATTCTGGCCAGGACAAATACGGCCAGGGCAAAGCCCCAGCTTCCCGCACCGGCAAAGACGAGCAAAAGAGTGAAAGCGATCCCGGCCGCTGCAAACCCCCCGAAAAAGCGCTTTTTCAGATATTGGTAATCGGCCAGGGCGCCTAAAATCGGGGCGAGCACGGCCACCACAAGGGAGGCGGCGGCATTGGCCATCCCCCAGGCGGCGGTGGAGGAAGCGGGGGGAAGATGGCGGGCGGAGACGTCTTTGAAGAAAATCGGCATGACCGTGGTGACCACGATCAGCACGAAGGCGGAGTTTCCCACATCGTACAGCACCCAGCTCAGTTCCTGGCGGCTCAACCGTTTGATCATCGGCGATCCTTCCCGGAAAAACCAGCGGAATCCGTATGAAACACATTTTCCACAGCCGCCAGATCCTGGATCCAGAATCGGCGCGAAGCGCCCTAAAGCTTTTCCTCCACCGACTTCACCTTCCCTTCCAGCCCCCCGGCACATCCCCTTCGATAGTCGGCCGTAAGGGTCATGTAGACCCGATCGCTGTCCCGGCAGACGGCCTCGAAGCAGCGGGCCACCAGGGCCATGACCTCCTCGAATTCACCTTCGATCTCGGTGCCCATGGCATGCGTCCGGCACGCCAACCCGCTGTCGCGCACCATCTTGACCGCCCGGGCGACGTGGCGGCCGACGCTGCCCCCCTGGTCCGTCGGAAATACGGCAAAATCGACAATGACACTCATTTCCCACCTCCGGTTTTCTCCCGTTGGTAAAAAATACCGGGCCTATGCACGATGATAAGGTTGATATGAGGGCAGCCTTACACTGGTACATAATTCCGAAAAATAATGATGGGCGGGCAGCGGAAAATATCCGCTCGTAGGAAACTATACCAAAAATGGCACGGTTTCACGTTTGATCAAACTAGCCGCTGAAGACCGAAAAACTCCTATAAATTCCTTCCGGCAAACCTTGAACCTGGAACCCCGAACCCTTGAACGCCGCGCCAGCGGCAAGGCTCATATGAAACTTCGCCCGAAGCCGGTGTTTTTTTGTGGCGCATCATCCCTTCTTCGGGCTTCGGGACCTGGGCCGCGGCGGCCGGGGACTGCGCCCTCTTCCACCGCGGGGACCGGAGGAGCGTTTTCGACCGCCCCCGGCGCCGCTCCGGGAAGAGACGGGTTTCTTGGCGCCGTTTGGCGCACGCTTTTTGCTTCGGCCCGGAACCTGCTCAGGCGGCGCAAGCCAGGACTCCTCGGGCATGGTGCAGCCGATTTCCCGGCCGATGAACGCTTCGATGGCCGGTATCTGGAAAGAATCCTCCTCGTCGGCAAAGCTGATGGAGGTGCCGACGGCGCCGGCCCGGCCGGTGCGTCCGATTCGATGCACATAGTCCTCCGGATCCTGGGGCAGCGTATAATTGACCACGTGATCCATGTCTTCGATGTGGATCCCGCGGCCGGCGACGTCCGTGGCCACCAGCACCCGGATCTTTCCGGCCTTGAAATCTTTCAGCCTACGGGTCCGCTGATTCTGGGGCACGTCACCGGAGAGGATCGCGCAGTCGATGCCGTGGCGCCAGAGATTGTCGGCCAGCCTTCGGGTCTCGTCCTTTCGGTTGCAGAACACCAGCACCCGCTCCAGGCGCTTTTTTTCGATGATGTTGTACAGGAGGGCAAACTTCTGCTCCCGGGTCACGATGTAGATCACCTGGTCGACGGAATCGACGGCCACCTGCTCGGGTTCGATCTCCACCTTCAACGCCCCCCGGGTCCAGGACCGGGCCAGCCGCTCCACCGCGTCGTCCAAGGTGGCGGAAAAAAACATCGTCTGCCGGTTGTCCTTGGGCGGCGTGCTATAGACGATCTTTCGAACGTCGGGGATAAACCCCATGTCCAGCATCCGGTCGGCCTCGTCGATGATGAGAATCTCGACCCGGCCGAGGAACAGTGCCTTTCTTCTCTGAAAGTCCATAAGGCGGCCGGGGGTTGCCACAACGATGTCCACGGGCTTTGCCGTCAGTTTTTTCCGCTGCCGTTCCAGGTCCACGCCGCCGAAGACGGAAACGATCTGAAACGGGCAATATCGAGACAGCGCCTCGGCCTCCGAGGAGATCTGCAAAACGAGCTCACGGGTGGGCGCCAGGACCAACACCCGGGGCGTTCCCGGTTTTCGGTCTTCCGCAGAGGGGGTGCGAAGCATGTGGGTGAGCACCGTGATCAGAAAGGCGGCTGTTTTCCCGGTGCCGGTCTGGGCGCGGCCGGTGGCGTCCACTCCCTTGAGGGTGCTGGGAAGGATCTCGGCCTGGATCGGCGTGCAGTATTGAAACCCGAGGTCGTAAATCGCCCGCATCACCGGGTCGGGAATGTCCAGGTCGTGAAACCGGACCCTGCCTTCGGATTCCGGCACCTGAAATTGCGACACATCCCATTGACCCTTCGCGGCCGAGGCATTTTCCTCTGCCGACGCGGCGGGGCCCTTTTTTCCGGGGCCGCCTGCCGGGGCCCGGCCTTTGTCCTTTTGGCCGCTCCCCTCATCCGATCGTTTTCTGCGCTGCGGCCGGGTTCTTTTCTTCTCTTTTGCTTCGACAGGCAGAGGCGCACTGTCTGCCCTGTCCTTCGGTCGCGCAGCACTCTTGGCGCGCCCGGGTATTCGTTTCAACACACTTTCGATCAGTTTTTTCATCGAATCGGTATCGTTCCTTCCTTTCGGCCGCCGTGAAAAAGCCGCCGGCGCCGCGTGGTTCAGTTGCAGGCTATGGAGCCTATTAGGCGAAGCAGCCGCCGCCGTATCAGGACGCCGCTCACATCAGCAGGCTGACAATGGTGTAATAGACCAGCGGAATAAAAAGGGCCGGCAGCATGTTTCCGATCTTCAGTTTTCGGATTTCCAGCAGGTTGATGCCGATGGCAAAGATCAGCAGCCCGCCCACGGCCGACATCTCATTGACCACCTCCGGAGTGAGAAACTGCCGAATCAACGATGCGCCGAGGGTGATGCCGCCCTGGTAGATGAGCACCGAAATGCTCGAAAAAAGAACCCCGACCCCTAATGTGGATGCAAAGATGATGGAGGCCACGCCGTCTAAGGCCGACTTGGCAAACAGGGTCTGATGGTTGCCGGACAGGCCGCTTTCCAAGGAGCCGACGATGGCCATGGCCCCGACGCAGTAAACGAGGCTGGCCGTCACGAAGCCGGCGGAAAAGCCCTCTTCGCTGCCCCGAACCAGCGACCCCAGTTTCGTGCCCAGCCCTTCCAGGCGCTGCTCGATTCGCAGGTATTCGCCGAGCAGCGTGCCGACAGCCAGGCTGCCGATGACCACCAGCAGCGCTTCGGTTTTGAACGCGCCCCGCAGGCCGATAAGAACCACGGCCAACCCGATGGCGTGCATCACAGAGGCGGCGGTGTTTTTGGCAATGCCCCCTTTGAGCAGCAGCCCCAGGAGGCTTCCGGCAATGATCGCCGCGGTGTTGACATAGGTTCCTAACATAAGACTCCGTCCCGGAAAGTCATCTTTTTCAACAAACTCCTCGCCTGCGAATCCAATTCCCGGAGCGGAGCGTTGGGTTCGGCACTCTCTCTTGGCGATAAATAAAAAAAGATATCTCATCGCAGGGAATGCGTCAATGGCGCCTATTGCGGCGTTTCCTCCTCAAACCGGCGCCCGGTCATCCCGCCTTTTTCCAGAGCGGCGGTCCAGGCGGCGACACGCTCGACCCCGTAAGCGCTTTTCCATGCCGCCACGATAGCCTCCACCGGCACGTCCGCATGCGCTCCATGGGTGTCCACGTACTCCATAAACCGCTTTTTTTCACGGTTGTACTCCTGGAGCATGGCGTCGTGAACCCCGTCAAAGTCGAGAGGGGCCACCTTGTACCTGCGGCAGAGCTCGATATTGAAGGTGGGGGTTGCCTTGACCCACCGGTCCCGGAGGAAAAATTCCGTATAGCCGTGGTAGACGAACAAATCCGTCCCCATGAATTCGAAAAGCTGCCGGGAGGTCACGTGGTTACGCACCGTGGCAAACCCGATGCGGCTGGCAATGCCGCAGGCCCGGCCCAGGGTGCACAGCAGGGCGGCCTTGGGGATGCAAAAGCCGCGGCCGGCGGCAAGGGTTCGGCTCGCCCGGTAATGCTCCGGGCGGTAAAAGGGAGTGTAGGGATCGTACCAAATTCCGTCACGGACCGCGTAAAAAAGGTGCACCGCCTTTTCGACCGGGTCGGATAATCCCGCAACAGCCTCCCGGGCGAAGCTCTGCACCGACGGGTGCTGCGCATCCAATATCGGCGTAGGCTGAAGATAGCATGAATCGATTTCGGCCATGGTCGTTCTCCTTGAAATTCAGCACCGGTGCTATACCAGACCGGCGGCGGCAACGTCAAAGGCCTTTAATCCTTTCAATGGTGTGGCGCCAAGATCTTCAAATTCTTGACAGACTCTTCGGAACCATCTACCTTCATCCACTCTGATGAAAAACCATCCATCTATTGTAACGTGACGATGCCGGCATACACCCTCGAAAACAATCCGCTGGCCTTGATCGGCCGGTTCACCATTTTCCTGGTTCAGGAACTGGGCCGTGCGGGAATCTTTTTCTTCAGGGGATTTTTGCTGATTTTCAGCCTTCCGGTACAGTTGGGGAAAATCGTCCAGCAGGTCTATTTCATCGGGATGAAATCGATGCTGGTGATCTGCCTTACCGGCGCCTTTACCGGGATGGTGCTCGGCCTTCAGGGATACTACACCCTGACCAAATTCGGCGCCGAGGGATTTCTCGGTTCGGCCGTGGCCCTGTCGCTGATTCGGGAGCTGGGGCCGGTGCTCACGGCGATCATGATCGTCGCCCGTGCCGGATCGGCCATGGCCGCCGAGATCGGGATCATGCGGATTTCCGAGCAGATCGACGCCCTGGAAACCATGGACATCAACCCGATCCGCTTTTTGTTCAGCCCCCGGCTGGCTGCAGCGTTGATCAGCTTTCCGCTGCTGACGGCGGTGTTCGACGTCATCGGCATTTTCGGCGGATTTCTGAGCGGTTCTTTGCTGCTCAACGTCAGTCAGGGCATCTATTTTTCGAGGGTCGAATCGAGTGTGCTGATGCAGGACATCAACGGCGGGTTCATCAAGGCGATCGTCTTTGGCGCCGTGGTGGTGACCATCTGCTGCTACCAAGGATACATGACCCATACCCGGAAAGAGGGATTCGGCGCAAAGGGCGTCAGCCAGGCCACCACCTCGGCTGTCGTCATCTCCTGCGTACTTGTGCTGATTGTCGATTACGTGCTGACCTCCTTTTTGCTGTAGCGATGACCGAGCCGCCTCTGATAGAGTTAGTCGACGTTCACAAGCGCTTCGGGGACAATGTTGTCCTCGACGGCGTCAACCTGCATATCTACGCCGGAGAGGTCACCTCCATCATCGGCAAAAGCGGCGTGGGAAAAAGCGTGCTGCTCAAGCACATCATCGGTCTGATGACCCCGGATTCCGGCAGCATTCTGTTTTCGGGGCGGCCGCTTTCCTCCATGAAAAAGACCGAACGCCGGGAACTGAAGCGAAAATTTTCCTATATGTTCCAGGGCTCGGCGCTGTTTGACTCGATGACCGTCTACGAAAACGTGGCCCTGCCCCTGAAGGAAAGGACCCGCCTTCGGGACAAGGAAATCACCCGGAAGGTGCAGGACAAGATGGAGGCGCTGGATCTTCATGGCATCGACGAAAATTATCCATCCCAGCTTTCCGGCGGGATGAAAAAGCGGGTCGCCCTGGCCCGGGCCCTGGTCACCGAGCCGGAAATCGTGCTGTTCGACGAGCCGACCACCGGCCTGGACCCGATCCGGAAAAATTCGGTTCACGGCATGATCGCCGAATACCAGAAACGGTTCGGATTCACCGGGGTGATCGTAAGCCACGAGATTCCGGACATTTTTTACATCTCCCAGCGGGTGGCCATGATCGACGAGGGCAGGATTTTCGTGGAAGGAACCCCGGAGGAAATCCAGAGCAGTGAAGATCAGGTGGTTCAGGGGTTCATCCACGGGCTGGCCGAGCCGAAGGTGGAGCTGGCCGGCATGGCGTCCCGACGGGAGGGCAAAAGGCGATTCAAGGAGGAACTGGCCAGGGGCGAGCGTTTCGACATCCCCTTTACGATCCTGGTGTTCACCTTCGAAAACCTGGAAGAACTGGTGGAGCGATTCGGACATGAGGCCGGGCAGAATCTGTTGACCCGCTTCGTGGAGCTGATCCACGGAAGGCTCCGGATCACCGACACCTGTTTTCGTTTCAGCGCGGACCGGATCGTGTTAATCCTGGCCGGCACGGAGCCCGGCGCAGCCGAAACGCTCCTGACCGACCTGGCGGACGAGGTCCGGCAGGCGGGGCTCGCGGACAAGCCAAGAAAGGACGGCTTTTGCCTTTCGGTTCAGGCGGGGATCGTAGAAGGGAAAAAAGGGGAGTCGCTGGACCAGTGTGTGGCTGAAGCCGAGGCCCGGCACCGTCGGTTTGCAGAATTTTTCCTTTGCCAATAGATCCCAAATCGGTGAAGCGCCCAACGGGGGAAAGATGAAAAAAGCATCCATTGAGACCGCAGTCGGCATTTTCATGGTCATCGGAATTGCCTGCGTGGGATATCTGACGATCAAGCTCGGGCAGATGGAGCTGATGGGCGGAAACTACTACTCGGTCTATGCCGGCTTTCAGTCCGTCACCGGTCTGAAATCCGGCGCGCAGGTGGAGATGGCGGGCGTACCCATCGGCCGGGTGGAAACCATCGCCCTCGATCACGAACGGCAGGAAGCCCGGGTCGAGTTGAAGATCGAAAAAGGAGTCGAACTTTCAGACGACGTCATCGCGTCGGTGAAGACGTCGGGTCTCATCGGCGATAAGTACATCATGCTCACCCCGGGAAGTGGAATGGCGTTTCTAGAACCCGGAGGAAAGATCATCGAAACCGAATCGGCCATCGACATCGAAGCGCTGATCAGCAAATACGTGTTCGGCAGTATGGACTAGAGCGGCTGCCGGCAGTGGAGGTCTCATGCGGCGACACTGGGTGGTTACAGCGGCTGTTTTCTGGATCCTTTTTGTACCGTTTTCGACGGCGGCATCCCAGCCGTCCACCGGTCCGATGGAGGCGCTCAGAGGCCCCATTGAACAGGTCATCGAGATTTTGCAGGATCCCCGGTACAACGACGGGGCCCACGAGGAGGAGCAGCTGGAGCGCTTGTGGGCCATTGCCCGGGATATTTTCGACTTCGAAGCCATCGCCCGGGGCACCCTCAAGCGGCACCGATGGGAAAGCTTCACCCCTGAGCAGCGGGAGGAGTTCACCGAATCGTTCACCCAGTTTCTCGGCAACAACTACTTCAACCAGATTCAGGGCAAATACAAAAATGAAAAGGTCGTTTTTGTCGAGGAGACGATGAAATCCGATATCAAGGCGCTGGTGGAGACCAACATCCTCAGGGATACCGTGGAGATCCCCGTCGACTACAGCATGTGGACCCGCGGCGGCACCTGGCGCGTCTACAACGTAACCATCGAGGGCGCCAGCCTACTGGGCAACTACCGAAACGAATTCGAACGGGTCCTTCAAAAAGAGTCCCCGGATCATTTGATTGCCCTCCTGAAGGAAAAGACCGAGGCCCTGAAAACCGGAAAGAACGGAAAATGAGGAAAACCGGAGCCGTTTTCCTCGCCCGGTGGACCGCGATTCTGATCCTTGCCGGGACGGCCGCCTTGCCGGGCAGAGCCTATGCCCAACCCGCCGGACCGGCGGCGGGAACGATGAAAGCGCCATCTCCCACTGACGCGGAGGGCCAGGATCCGTTTTTCGACGACCTGTACGATGAGGCGGAAAAAGGCGCCGTGCAGGTCTACGATCCGTTGGAGCCGGTCAACCGGGTGCTTTTCCAGGTAAACGACCGGCTGTACTTCTGGGTTCTCAAGCCGGCGGCCACCGGCTACCGGAGCGTGGTGCCGACCGAAATCCGGAGCTGCATCAAAAATTTCTTCTACAATCTGTTTGCCCCGATCCGGATCGCGAACTGCCTGCTGCAGGGCAAGGGCTCCGAGGCGGGAAACGAGCTCCTGCGCCTGACGATCAACACCACCGCCGGCGTCGGGGGGTTGGCCGACGTGGCCGCCCGCTATCCTGAACTGAAAAGCAGCGACGAGGATCTGGGGCAAACCCTGGCCGTCTACGGTGTAGGAGACGGATTCTACCTGGTGGTGCCCTTCATGGGGCCGACGACCTTTCGAGACGGCCTGTCGTGGATCGGAGACCGGTATCTGAGCCCGGTGACCTGGACCGTGGAGGATTTCGGCGCCGCGGCAGCCATTACAACCGGCCGCACCGTAAACGATGTGAGCTTCCGCATCGGCGACTACGAAGCGCTGAAGGAAGCCTCCCTGGACCCCTATGCCGCTTTCCGGGACGGCTATGTCCAATCCCGGAACAGCAAGATCCAGGAATGATCGCCGCCTGACGGCGGCGATCATCGAAGGTTTTTCGATATTGGCCCTTGAAAGATGACATGCTATGCAGCGACCCGAGAAAGTGGGAAACACCTCGGGTTTTGGAATGCTTTTGAACGAGGTCTCTGGAGAAAACAGGAGAAGGAACCATGAAATGCCGCAATTGGTTGCCATGCCTGGTCGCCTCTTTTCTGCTCGCCGGATGTGTGTCCCAAAAAGTGCATGATGCGCTTCAGGCTGACCTGGTGCAAACCAGGGAGGCCCTGTCCACCGAAAAAGCGAGCGCCGAAGACATCGCCGCCCAACTGGCGGATACCCAAAAGGCCCTGCTGGACTGCCGCAACCAGGTGTCGGTCCTGGAAACCCGAAACGAAAATCTCGATCGCAACCTGGACGATCTGAACCTTGCCCTTGCCGAGATCAATGAGTCCTGCAACGAACAGATGCGGGAAATGAGCTTCGAACTGGAAAAGCAAAAATCGATCATGGCCATGCAGTCCACCGTGATCCATCGGCTTGACAACACCAAAAAGGAGATCGAAGAAAGCCTCAAGGAGCAGATCGAGGCCAAGGAGATCCAGATCGAAGAGATGGAAAACCGCCTGAAGGTGACCCTCGTCGACAAGATCCTGTTCAACACCGGCCAGGACCAGGTCAATCCCCGGGGGCGGGAGGTCTTGGCCAAGGTGGCCGACTCTCTTACGGCCCAGACCAGCCACGCGGTGGTGGTGGAGGGCCACACCGACAATGTGCCCATCGGTTCCGGGCTCAAAAATCGTTTCGCTTCCAACTGGGAGCTTTCCGCCGCCCGCGCGATTTCGGTGGTCCGTTTTCTCCAGCAAGAAGGGGTAGATCCGACGAAGCTGTCCGCCGCCGCCTTCGGTCCCTACCAGCCGGTCGCCTCCAATGACACCGCCGAGGGAAGAAGCCGAAACCGCCGCATCGAAATTATTTTGGTACCCTTGGAGGGTCGATAGGCAAATAACGCAACCAACCCGCTGGAAAGCTTGGAGGCCAGGACGCTTGGAAGCCTGAGAACACAGGATCCAGAATTCAGGTCTGCGTTTATCCGGAATCCTCCAGCGTGGGGCCGCCGGAGTCCGATGGCTTTGGGCTTGGAGGGCCACGCTCCGTCGTGGCCGGGATTTGGTCGTTACCTGCTCGAGTCGGCCTCAGTTTCTTGGCATTCCAGCCGCCCAGCCTCCCAGCTTCCCAGCTTCCCAGCCTCCCGCCGGTGCAAAGCACCATATATAGTGTTAATTTTCTCTTGACCCCCATTATATACTGATTTATTATAAATGAAGGATCGATCCGGTCGTTTGCCGGACAATCCTCGATGATACCTTCCCCCTTGCAGAGAGCGCTGCAGTAAACTCCGGGATCCATGCAACCCAGACCAGGAAAGGAACGGACCATGTCCCAGATGACCGTAGAACGGCTGCACCAGTTATTCGATGAACAACCCGAGCACGCGGACCTGATCTGGCAGGGGGCCTGCCACGACTGCGGGCGTCCGGTCACTGTTTCGGCGATTCCCCGCGCCGACGGCATCCACATCAGCGGTGGCAGCTTGTACGAGCCGCAGGAAAACCGGTTCTTTCTGAAGTGCGAGGCGTGCTTTGCAAAGGACCCGGCCCTTCACAACTTCCAGGACTGCGAGGTTTACAGCCGGGTAGTGGGATACCTTCGGCCGGTGGCCCAGTGGAACGACGGCAAACAGGCCGAGTTCAGGGACCGAAAGCTATTCGCAGTCTAAAAGCGCGGAGCGCTTTTAGACTTAGGCGGCTTCGCCGCAGGATCAAGCAAAAGGGAAACCATAAGCCGACGCGTACCGAAGCGGAGCCCTCGCTGCGGGGCCTCCCATGCCCGAACGAAAAAAGAACAGGGGCGGAGATCCATGCATCCGCCCCTGTTTTCCTTTATGCGGTTCTCCAGAAAGCTCCAGGTGACCTTCGCCGGAGGCCAACGGGTGTCAGATCGGAAGCAGGGCAACTGTTTGAGCCATTTAGGCCGCGTTAAGACGGCCGGAACGCAAAAGCGGGATCTATCGTGCAATTCCCACTATCCCCTGTCACTTGTTTGCGCCCTAACCAGCGGCTGTCTTTACGCGGCCTTGATGGCGAGTTTTGGCCGGCTGGAGAGCTGATACTCGTCGGCCTCCGGCGGCTCAAGGCTGGAGGATTCTGGATAAGCACATTCCTTTATTCCGGCATCGTTGCAAGCCTTTTGCTGGAATCTTTCCTTTAGGAATCCGGCTCGCCCATTTGACCAATCAACCATTCAACCCCCCAGGCCCTCGGCTTTCAGCCGCCGACGAACCCACATCCGTCCAAGCAACCCCCTCAGATTGAACAAGAAAAGCCCTACTGGAAGGATTTTTTCGACTGCCGGGGTCAGGTAGCAGATCCGGATCAGCGTCATGTACAACCTGTCAAAATCGGGCGCGTGAAACCGGAGGGTGTCCCCGTCCGCGGAAATTCCCCACCGCGAGCCGATCCGGTGCGCCGCCTCCGGGCCTTTTCGCATCCGCACCTCTGCATTGAAAGGCCCTTCCATGCGGCATGGGCCCGCAGAACGGTTTGAAAGCGACCGGACCGCGGCCGCTGCCAATCCCTCCCGCCAGGCTGCGGCTTCGAATCGATGGACCGGAACGGATTTGTCGATGGCAAATGTCTGAATATGGGGGAGCACCGCCGATGCCTGTCGACACGCCTCGGGGCATCCGGAGAAAAAAACGGGCCGGATCCCGTACGGGGCAAGAGACGCGGAAAAAAGAGCCGCTTCCGGTATCAGAACGCCGTTGACCCGGAGGCTGGCGATGCGGGAGCTGAACGTGTGGGGCAAAAATCCCTCGGTTCCGGAGGCTGCGTGCAGGCCCGTCATCATCAGGGCCTCGGCTGGGCCGGGATCGCCTAGACCCGGCACCGGTCCGCGGCGGTAGCCCGACACCAGCGCCGCCCTGGGATCGATGAGTTCGGGCAGGAGGTTGTAGCCGGTGCGGTGAAAATCCTTGACCGTCACCTGCTCGGCCCCGGCTTTAAACAAGGCCCGGACCACGGCGTCCACATCCAGGCTCATGGCAAGACATGCCCTGGCCCACTCGTCTGTGAGAAAAGCCGAGGCGAGATAGCTGCCGCACCCGGAGCTTCCCTCGATGTCGGCGATGATGAGGATGCGGCGATACGGAGATGAGGAGTGTTCGGTCATAGGCCAAAATCAGATCGTCGTGGGTTGCAGAGTAAAGAAGCTCGCATCGCAATTAAGGCGCATCAATGTCGACTTCGTGCAGAAACCGCTGCGCCCTTGCCAGGCAGCGGGTGAACACCCGGCGGCCCAGGGAGATGACCGCCGCGCTCTGGCCGCACCCGCAGAGCGCGGCAAAGGTCGGTCCGATGACCCGGGCGGGGTCGCCCGCGTCGGCAAAGTGCGACATGGCCTGGACGTATTGGTCCACCCGCTGGCGGATCATTGAAAAGTAGTCGCAGTCCTTTCCCAGCACGGGGCCGGTCATGGCGGAAACCGCGCTGCAATAGATGCGGATGCCTTCCCAGAAGGCTTCGGAAAGGGTCTTGCGCAGGCGCTCTTCTTCTACGGTATAGGAAATCGTCCAGCCCGTGGCCACGATCCGCAAAAGCTGCAGTTCATATTCCACGGCGATCAGGCTGCACGCCTCCTCGGGGGGAAGGGCGGCGATGTCGGCCCGGGTTTCGTTCTGGTTGACCGAAATGTTGAGCAGCCGGTTTGCCGCCTCTGCCACGTTGATTCGGCTTTCGGATCCGCCTGCCATTTGTCTTGCGCCTCGGCTGAAAAGGAGCAACCTTTGTAGGTCCTTCTTCAGCGATTTTACTGTCGGCGTCTGACGCCGCCGGCATCTTTGATGAACTTCTCCAGGGATTCGTAAGGCTGGGCACCGACCAGCCGGGCGCCGTCGATCATGAAGGTCGGCACCGCGTTCACCCCGAGCTGCCGGCTTCGCATCCAGTCTTTGTCCACAGCTTCTTTGAATTGCCTGCTGTTGACGACCTTCATGGCCTCTTCGGCCGCCAGCCCTGCCGCGACGGCAGCCTGGGCCAGCACCTCCGGCAAGGCGATGTTTTGCCCTTCTGCAAAGTAGGCGGCAAAAACCGCCTTGTGAAACGCTTCTCCCCGACCTTTGGCTTCGGCCCACTTGCCCAGCTCTTGGGCCAGTCGGCTGTTGTAAGTCATTTTCCTGTCTCCGAAGGCCAACCCTTCTGCCCGGGCCACACCCCGCAATCGGACCAACATCGCCTCGATGTCCACCGGCTGCCCCGCAAACAGGTCCGTAAGGGTCCTCCCCTCATTGGGGGTTTCCGGATGCAGGGGAAATGAGGTCCACTGGAGGGAGAGTTCGAACCGCTTTTGAAGCCTGTCAACACGCCCGGTGATGAAATAGCACCACGGTCAGATGTAATCGGAAAAAATTTCCAGTTGCAGCGGGATTTTTGCGGTCTTTTCAATCATCGATTCCTCCTGGGCTCGGGGGAAAATGAAGCGGCCTGTCGAATTCGGACGCCGGGCTCTTCCCCGATGCGGCCTGTTGAAGCTACCCCCCCTGTCCATGCGATGTCAAGACCGCAACATCGGCGCCCCGGTGCAGGAAGGCCTTGCTCCGAAAAAGCTTTTCTGCAATGGTGGCCGTACGTTCATACATTAGAGCGCTTGGCAAAATACGGAATTCTGACAATCCCGATAACCTGTTTCTTTTTGGAGGAGACTGAATGGAAAACCCCAAAGACAACTACTGGCGCCTCCGACTGGCAGAGGTGAAGACCACCTTCGAGCAGAACAATTTTGCCGTATTTCTCGCCGACACGCTGCAGGACGCGGCCCGGCTGGTCAAGGAGCGAATCCTTCCGGAAGTCAATCCCCAGAGCGTCGCCTGGGGCGGCTCCATGACGTTCATGGCGTCCGGCCTGTATGAAGAGTTCACCCGTTCCGACAAATACGAGCTCTTCGATCCTTTCGAAAAGAATCTATCCGCCGAAGAGAACCTCGACCGGCGGCGCCGGTCCCTTCTGTCAGACCTGTTTTTTACCGGCACCAATGCGATCACCGAAACCGGCCTGCTGGTCAACCTGGACATGATGGGAAACCGCATCGGCGGGCTGACCTTCGGGCCTCGCCATGCCGTCGTCCTGGCCGGCAGAAACAAGGTCGTCCCCGACCTGGAAGATGCCATGGAAAGGATCAAAAACTACGCGGCCCCGGTCAACGCCATGCGGCTTGACAAGAAAGTGCCATGCGTGAAAACCGGCTTCTGCGAAGACTGCAGCAGTCCGGATCGGATCTGCAACACCTGGACGATCACTGAAAAATCGTTTCCCAAGGGGAGAATCAAGATTGTCCTGATCAACCAGGATCTCGGATTGTAGATAGTCATTCTATTCATGCTCCGCATCCAAGGTTGATGGTTTCAAAGGAGGTCCGCCATGAATAAACCCGCCTATCCATTTCTTTTCAAACCGCTGAACGTCGACGGCCTTCGACTCAAGAACCGGATCACGATGGCGCCCCTGTACCTCGGCTACGCCGGTGAAGGCGGCAAAATCTCCCCTCTGCTTCTGGCACATTACCGGCGGATGGCGGCAAGCGGCGCGGCCATGATCGTGGTGGAAAACGCCGGCATCACTCCGGCGGGAAGCGGCGCCTCGCGGGTGATTCGATGCGACCACAGCCGCTACATCCCCGGCCTGCAGAAGCTGGCCGGCGCCATCCAGGAAAAAAACGCCAAAGCCGCCCTCCAGATCAACCACGCCGGGCGGTTTGCCCACACGTCGGAACCGGTGGCTCCGTCGGCCGTGGAAACGTTCGGCCGAACCCCCCGGGCACTGACGCAAAAAGAGATTCTCACCATCGAAAAACAGTATGCCGCTGCCGCGAAACGGGTCAAGGAAGCCGGCTTCGATCTGGTGGAGCTGCACGGCGGCACAGGCTACCTTCTGGCACAGTTCGCATCTCCACACACCAACCGGCGCGGGGACTTTTACGGCGGCAGCTTCGACAACCGGATCCGATTTCCCCTGGAGGTGCTTCGCAGGGTCAAGGATGCGGTAGGCGACTTTCCGGTAGGCTATCGCCTCCTGGCAGATGAATGGCTTCCCGGCGGCTTCGATCTGGAAGAGGCCGCCGCCCTGTCCAGGGCGCTGGAAGAAGACGGCATCGCCTACCTGTCCGTGATGGGCGGCACCTACGAATCCTTTTTCCTGCCGGATGTGGTGGCGATGTCCAAAAAGCCGGGATACATGGTCCCTCTTGCCCGCCGAATCAAAAAAGCGGTCAAGGTGCCGGTGATCACCGCCGGGCGGATATCGACCCCGGCCCGGGCCGAAGGGATTTTAAAGAACAAGGAGGCGGACCTGATCGGGCTGGCGCGCGTGCTGTGGGTCGATCCCCGCTGGCCGAAGCTGGCCCGTCAGGGCCTCGACCGTTCGATCCGCAAGTGCAGCCCCAAATGCAACGCCTGCATGGAGATGGTCATGAAGGGCAAGCCGGCCGTCTGCCCCCGGTGGGACAAGGAGACCCGCCGGTGGCATCGGGACATGCTTGCCGGATTGTGAAGGAAAAACAACACCTGCATCTTGTTGCCGGAGGTGCTATATTTCAATAAATGGCACGCTTCTTCGGCGATCCGGTGTTGATACGTCTGGTTCGCTGCGTATCCATCGGCAATTGGTGCACTGGCTCCGGGAGAAGCCTTCTTTATCTTCCCCCCTCCGATCTGTTCAATGCGGCCTCTGTCTTCTCCCTCCTGAGCCTCGGAATCCTTCGAGGAGCGTCGGTATGAAAACCGCAGAAAACCCCGCCCAGAGCCGAACCATCGGCCGGAGGCAAGACGACCATGCCGTCCGCGAAGCGCTGTCCAGGGTCGAGAAGCTGCTCGCCGTCGGCCAGATCATCACCTCCGAAATGAGCATGGAGCGGCTGTTTGAACTGCATCGAGAAATACGGAGGAGAGGTCAACGAGACCAGCGGAGACGGTCTCATGGTACTGTTCAAAGAGGGCGGCGCGGCCGATCACCCCGCCGCGGCGATCAAGGCCGCCCTTGAAATCATCGCCGCCACCGAGGCGCTGAACCGCCACGGAAGCTATCCTTGGGGGGATCTCCGTCTCCATCTGGGGATCAACACCGGTACCGCATGGATCGGGTGCACGAAAATGCGGGGCATCGCCGGAGAACGCTACACTTACACAGCGTCGGGCTTGACCACCGTGGTCGCCGCAAGGATCGGGCAGCTTTCCACCGGCAGCCGGCTGCTCGTGGGCGCAGAAACCCACCGCCGCGTCGCCGACTGCTGCCGGTTCGAGCCGGTCGGGGAAAAAAACCTCAAAAACGTCATCAATCCCGTGTCCGTATACCGGGTGACGGGCCTTTCCGGCTTCGAGCCGATTTGGAACGATCCGGGACGTTCGTTATAAATTCCGACCGGATTCGGCAGCAAGACGAAGAAGTCAGGAAGAGAAATGGAGCCCCCCGGATAAACCCGTGGTCCCATTAACCTGACCCGCCTTCGCCTTCGGCTACGGCGCGGTTATCCGCCTTTGCGTTCGGGCGACATCGCGCCGTAGCACAAGACCCTTTGTGCATTCATCCACGGGTAAGCCCGGGGTCTTCTGCGAAGGCGGATAAATCAGCAAGCAGGCGGGGGCCGAAACCCCCGCCTGCTGTTTGGAGGAGGGAGGGCAAGGGCAATGCCCTCACAATGTCAAAATTAGGCGCTTCGTTTGCTTTGTCAACTTCTTGACCCCCTGGGCACCGGGCGTCGGCACCGGCAAGTCAGCGGCCATTGGAAATTTTCCCTGCAAGACACAGTTCCAAACCGCTGCCATATTATAGAATTTCCTTCACCGCGGCGATCAGCTTCTCCTCGTTGGGGATATAAAATCGCTCCAGGGGCGGGCTGGCCGGCACAGGGATATCCGGACCGGTCACGCGCCGAAGGGGCGCCTTCAGGCTGGCAAAGGCCTCTTCCATTGTCACGGCCGCCACTTCGCCGGCAAAGCCGCCGGTGCGCGTCGCCTCGTGCAATACGACCAGGCGGCCGGTCTTGCCGACGGAAAAAAGAAGCGTTTCTTTGTCCAAAGGCACCAGGGTGCGCAGATCGACAACCTCCATCTCGATGCCTTCCCGGGCAAGCGCCTCGGCCGCCTTCATGGCCACCCCGAGCATCTTGGACCAGGTGACCACGGTGACGTCCCTTCCCTGCCGCTTCGATTCATCATAAATCAAGTTGGAAGGAACCGTCAAAGACATCCTTGGCGGACAGCCGGGTTCTTTTTGGCAAACATCCGGGAAATCAGGCCCGGCGGACATATTCCGGACACGATACGGACTTTACGAATGTCGACCTTTTCCGACTCCGAGAGGGGCGCCGCCAGCGAACGACAGCGACACGGACACCTTCCCCACCCAGAAAAATTGGATAGTGGGTTGACATCCTTTCGAAGATGTGCCTAAGGGAGACCCTCGTTTGGTACTACCATTGATAAGAATAAAGAAGGCGATTGGAAGAAGGTCCAGTGCGTAATAAAAAATTTTAACTCATTTTTACAATATGTTATATAAATTTGGTTTAAACACAACACTACAAAACTCTATTTTTGGTAGGGCCAATAGGGATAAAAATGAACGTTGACTCCATTTTCACGCCCCCCACTGCGGGCAGGGCCAGCGAAGATGTGGCGCTGCAGATCGAAGCAGCCATCGTGGATGAAAAATTCAACCCCGGCGATCGCCTTCCCAGCGAACGGGAACTGCAGGCGGCCTTCGGAACCGGCCGCGGGGTGATCCGGGAAGCGCTGCACGTCCTGAAACAGAAGGGTCTCATCGAAGTGAAAAAAGGGGCCCGGGGAGGATCGTTCGTCCGGAAGGTGAAGGCAACGGAGGTGAGCGATGCCCTGGCCCTGTTTTTGAAGCTGAACGAGATCCAGGCCGAGCACCTCATCGAATTTCGGGAAAGCATCGATCGCGCCATCACCCTGCTGGCCATCGGACGTGCCGACGAGGACGAAAAACGGCAGCTTTTGGAGGCGACCGAAAAACTCGAAGCCGCTCTGAAGGAGTCGAACCCGGACCTTGTGGCGGTCTGGGAGATGGACCGGGAGCTGAATCTGCGGCTTGCCAGGATGACCCGAAACCCCATTCTGGAACTGATCATGCACGCAATGCAGATCGGCCTGAGTTCATACGACCACGCGCTTTATGACGACGAGGACTACCGAAACCGGACTGCGGGCAACTGGCGCAAAACGGCGCTGTACATCGCCCGGGGCGAGCCCACCAAGGCGCTGGCCTACATCAGCTATCATTACCTGATGCTCCAGGCATGTCTGGAGGAAAAAAACGGGGCGCCGGAAACGAAAAGCGCCATTTTCGAATAAGCCCGATTTTACGGCTTTATGAAAAATTACGGACCCAACTATCGATTCTATGACTGAGACATACTTCATCAAGACGAATTTCGACCTGTGCACGGGATGCGGACTGTGCCAGCTGGCCTGCTCGGAGCGCCTTCTGGGGGGATACAATCCCCATCGGGCCGCAATCCGGATCCGGCACCTGTCGGAAAATCTCTACCACTTCCCGGTAGTGTGCAACCACTGCCGGAACCCGTTCTGCGCCAATGTCTGTCCGGCAGGGGCGATCTTTCGGGACGCGGCAACCGGCGCGGTGAAAGTCGATTCCGAGGCCTGCACCGCATGCGGGCTGTGCCAGCGGTTTTGTCCCATCGGCATGATCCGGGTCGATCCGGATCGGAAAGCGGCCGTGAAGTGCGACCTTTGCGCAGGAGAAGAACCCCGGTGCGTCTCGGCCTGCCCGACGGGCGCCCTGATCAAGGTCACGGTAAAAAATGCAGCCGAAACGGAAGGTGTCCGATGAACGACGGATATATGGGCCGCTTTTTGTTCATCGACTTGACCAACCGCAGTGTTTCGCGGCCGCCGGTACCGGAGTGGCTGAAAACCGACTATATCGGCGGCAAGGGATTCGGGGCCAGGCTGCTTACCGACCTGTGCCCAACCGGTGCAGACCCTATGGGCCCCGACAATCCGCTGATGTTTTTCACAGGCCCGCTGACGAGCACCGCAGCGCCCAGTATGCGCGCCTGCATGGTCACGAAATCGCCCCTGACCGGCCTGTACCTGGATTCGTTCTTCGGCGGGCGGTTCGGCCCGGAAATCAAATACGCCGGCTACGACGGCATCGTCATCGTGGGATGTGCCGACACCCCGACCTATCTCTGGATCGGGCCCGAGGGGCGGGTGGCGTTTCGGGACGCGGCAGCCATCTGGGGGCAGAACGCCCTGGAGGCGAATCGAAGCGTAAAGCAGGATCTGCACGAACCCGAGGCCCAAGTGGTCACCATCGGCCAGGCAGGCGAAAACAGAGTTCTTTTTTCGCTGGTCACCTGCGAATACAACCGCCAGGCCGGACGAGGAGGAGCAGGAGCGGTCATGGGGGCAAAGAACCTCAAGGCCGTGGCCGTCAAAGGAAAGCACCTGGTCAAGGTGCACCACCCCGAATCTTTTTCCGAGGCCTGCCGCCGAAGCCGCAGCGAGCTCAGCGCCAGCCAGGAGGTAGCCGCCCTTTCCCAATTCGGAACCAGCGCCGCCGTTTCTTTTTCCGCGGCCATCGGCAGCATTCCTTTTCGAAACTTTCAAAACCAGGCGGACGAAGCCGCAGAGAAGCTCGGAGACACGGCCCAGGGCCGCCACCTCTTTCTGGCAAAGGCGGCCTGCTTCGGATGCCCCATTCACTGCAGTCAGATGGGCGCCGTACGGACCGGCAAGTTTGCCACGTTCGTCACCGATACGGTGGAATACGAGTCTGCCGCCATGATGGGCGCCAACCTGGACATACACGACATTCGCGCCGTGGCCCACCTGACCCGGCTCTGTGACGAATACGGCCTGGACACCATCAGCGCGGGAAACGTCATCGGGTTTGCCTTCGAGGCCGCTGAGAGGGGAATCATCGCCGCGCCGGCGGGAGTCGACCTCAGGTTCGGAAGCATCGACGGCGCCGAGTACCTTCTCGAAGCCATCGCCGCCAGAAAGGGGCCCCTGGGAAGACTCCTGGCCGGCGGCGTAAAGCGTGCCGGCGATAAGATCGGCAAAAAGGCCTCTGACTATGCCATGCACGTCAAGGGAATGGAGGTCCCGGCCTGGGGGCCGCGCGGCACCCCGGGAATGGGGCTGGCGTATATGACTTCAGACCGTGGCGCCTGCCACCAACGGGGGTTCATGATTTCCTACGAACTGGCCGGGGAGCCCTTCGAAGGCAAACCGGTGCAGGCCGAAACGCTGGCGGGAAAAGCGGAAATTCTCCGGAACCGGCAGGATTATCTTTCGGGCACCGATACCCTGGTCAAATGCGACTTCGGCGCCATGGGGATCTCAGCAGACTCCTATGCCCGGATGCTGTCGGCCGCCACCGGTCGCAATGCCGATCCCGCCTCCTTTTGGCTGATCGGAGAGCGGATCTGGAACCTGACCCGCCTGTTCAACCTGCGCGAAGGCATGAAGACCGAAGACGAGCGGCTGCCCAAACGAGTTGAAGATCCGCTTCCCGGAGGCCCCCTGAAAGGAAAGAAGATCAGCGGCAAAGACGCCGCCTATATGCTGGCCGACTATTATCGCATTCGGGGATGGGACGAACAAGGACGGCCCAGGAAGGAGACCCTAAAGAGGCTGAATCTGATCGACGCCCCGACTTTTGTCTACCCAACCGATTTTTCTCAGGAAAAACGGTAGTCCACTTACTTCTTTATCCTGGCTTGGAGGTTCTTGTTGAAAAAACACTATGATTTTATCATCGTCGGAGGCGGATCCGCAGGATGCGTGCTGGCCAACCGCCTGAGCTTGAACCCGCAAAACGAGGTTCTGGTGCTGGAGGCCGGCCGCCCCGACTATCGATTCGATTTCCGGCTTCACATGCCGGCCGCTCTGACCTACCCCCTGGCCAGCCGGCTCTACAACTGGTGGTATGAGTCCGATCCTGAGCCGTACATGAACAACCGACGCGTCTACCAGCCCAGGGGCAAGGTTCTCGGAGGCTCAAGCTGCATCAACGGCATGATCTATATCCGCGGCAATGCGCTCGATTACCAGAAGTGGGCCGGCAGCCCGGGGCTGGAAAACTGGGACTATGCCCACTGCCTTCCGTACTTCATCCGGTTCGAGTCCCGGCTCAAGGGAGCCGATGCGTTCCACGGCGCCGGCGGCCCCCTGTATCTAACCAGCGGAGAATGCGACAATCCCTTGTTCGGCGCCTTTCTCAAGGCGGTTCAGGAGGCGGGCTATCCGCTGACCCGGGACGTCAACGGATACCGCCAGGAAGGGTTCGGCATCTTCGACCGAACCACCTATCGGGGACGCCGCTGGAGCGCCTCGCGGGCCTATTACCACCCGGTGAAACACCGCGCCAACCTCACCCTCAAAACCCGCTCCCTGGCGAGTCGAATCCTGTTCGAAGGAAAGCGGGCCGTGGGTGTGGAGTATTTCAGAGGCAAACGCCGGGAGCGGGTCTACGGTAGGGAAATCCTCTGCTGCGGCGGGGCGATCAACTCCCCTCACCTTCTCCAGCTTTCCGGGATCGGAAACGCCGCCGAACTGGAGAAGTTGGGCATTCGGGTCATCGAAGACCTTCCCGGCGTGGGCGAAAACCTCCAGGACCACCTGGAAGTATACGTCCAGTATGCCTGCAAAAAACCGGTCAGCATCTATCCGGCCCTCAAGCCCTGGAATCAGCTTCGCATCGGCTATGAATGGCTTTTTAAGCGAAAAGGGCTGGGCGCCACCAATCACTTCGAGGCGGGGGGCTTTATCCGGAGCAACGATTCTGTGGCATACCCCAACCTCCAGTACCATTTCCTGCCGATCGCGATCCGGTACGACGGAAAGGTGGCCAATCAATCCCACGGCTACCAGGTGCATGTGGGACCCATGAACACCGATGTCAGGGGCCGGGTAAAAATTCGGTCGACCGATCCGACGGTCTACCCCAGCATCCGCTTCAACTACCTTTCCACCGAGCAGGAGAGGCGCGAATGGGTGGAGGCGATTCGCTGCACCAGAGACATCATGACCCGGCCGGCCTTCGATTCGTTCCGCGGCCCCGAGCTGGCCCCCGGAACAGAGGCGCAAAGTGACGAAGAAATACTGGACTTTATCGCCAGGGAAGGCGAAAGCGCCTACCACCCGTCCTGCACCTGCAAGATGGGAGAAAACGACGAAACGGCCGTCGTAGACAGCAGACTCAAGGTTCGCGGAGTAAAAGGCCTCCGGGTCGTGGATGCTTCGGCCATGCCGACCATCACCAACGGAAACATTTACGCCCCGGTGATGATGATTGCCGAAAAGGCCGCAGACGAGATCCTGGGAAACACGCCCCTGCCGGCCCTGGACATCGGGTTCTATCGGCACCGGAAGGAAGATGGTCCCAAGACGGCTTCGGCCCCTGCGGCGCCGGAAACCGAAGCGCCCCCCTCGGCTGCCGCTTCAGCAGACGATCTGGACCGCAAAAAGGCGGTTGGCTGAACCTGAGGCCTCGTTTTTTTGACAGGCGCAGCCCCGATCGAGCCTTAGAAATTTTATGCAACGGGAAAAAGGGAGGATTCATGCAAGTCGCAGCACCAATGGCGGAAAAAGCGTTTTCATCTGAAAAGAAGTACAAAATCAAGGATATCGAATTGGCCGAATACGGCCGCCGGGAGATCGAGATCGCCGAAAAGGAGATGCCCGGCCTCATGAGAACCCGGGAAAAATACGGTCCGCAAAAGCCGCTGAAGGGGGCGCGGATCACCGGCA
>JAIPEL010000047.1 GCA_021737185.1 Desulfobacterales bacterium
TTTTTCTGAGTTGCTTGTAGGCCGAGCGTTTGCACTCGACGACCACCAGCGGGATGCCGTTGACGAAAAGAACGATGTCCGGGATATAGTGCTTGTCATACCCTATGCGCTCCACCTTGTATTCGCCCGTGCAGTGGAAGGTGTTGTTTTCCGGATGCTGCCAGTCGATGTAATCGATGGTGAAGCTCTTGGTGTCTCCTTCCACGGTCTGGGGCACGCTGGTGCCGAGGCACAGCAAATCGTAAGCCTGCTCGTTTTGGTACAGGGCCCCGGTGGCGCGAATGTTTTTCAAGGTCTGCACCGCGTTTTGCACCGCATTTTCGGTAAACGGCCGGAGCTCCCCCTTGAACTCATACCGGCACCGGTGACGGATGTGGTCTGCCAGCACCGGCTCCAGGATGGTCCGCCCCAGCCGACCGCCGCGAAGCCTGACTGTCTTTTCCGGAGGCAGGTATGTCCACCCCGTCTGCATCAGCAGGTGAAGCGCCGGAAGCTGGGACTGGACCTTCTCCAGGTAGCTTGGCAGTTCGTGGGGTTCGGTTTCAAATGGGGTTACGTGCTCCATGGGACGCTCCTACACCTTCACGCGCACCTCACCGGTGAGCAGCTTCTGCATCAGGCCGCGTTTTTGTTTTTCGAGGGCGGCGAGTTTCTTTTTGAGGATTGTGATTTCTTTATCGACTTCAGTGAGAATTGCTGAAATTTGTCTTTGCTCATGTGCGGGCGGGACATGGATTTTTACCTTGAAAAAATCATGCGGGTTCAGATTCAGGAGTCCATCATTTCGTACCCCTGTGTTAATGACTCTATGCAACTGATGGTTTAACATTCCGTTTTCAAAATAGTACTTGTAAAATCTGGAATCTATTTCGGCGTTGGGGGGCTGAAAACAGATATAAACATTAGGAACCAACGCTTTTTCATAATCTTCCAATAGATGGACACACCCTTGCGGGTAGGCTTTTGAGTTGCCTTTATTATAAGCAAATTCGCCCTTTTTTAATAAAGTATATCGATCCAGATTTTTCCCGGCGATTACCTTGCTGAACTTATCCCTCTGATGGACAAAGCCTATGGTTGCAGTAATGCTCAGCACAGCATCAATTGCCGAAAATGATGCTCTTTGTACCCTTTGGAAAACCTCCCTCAGTTCAGCCTTTTGCCAAGTTGGAATAAAATTTCCGGTCTTGTTGTTCGGCAACCGGCTTTTTCCGGTCAGCAGTTGCTGCATGAGTGCTTTTTTGAGGCGCTTTTTCGCATCGATCAGCTTGCGGGTTCCTTCTATGGCCCGATCCCAGGTGTATAGTATTTTGACTATTTTGTTCTGTTCCCTGGAAGGGGGAAGAACTATCGGAAAATTGATGAACTGTTCGCGAGTTAAATGGGAAATGCTCGTTCGGCCAGTGAAACGAACAATAATTGGTGAAGTAACTGCTCTGTGAAGATAATACATCGCAAAGGATGTAGATATTTGTTCATCTTTGGATCTAAGGCGGTGAAGAGCCTTTTGATATAAGCATGGCTTTATCTGCTCCTCCCAAACTGCACACCTCCCTGCTTCACCGCCTTCACAGACGAGGAGATCTCCTTTTTTCAATACGAATTTTTCTATTTCCTTTTCAGAAAAATCCATTTCACGGATTTCATCCAGATCAAAATACCCCCAGCGAACATTGTGATTAGCCAAATACGGCTTAGGGTTTATGCCATTTCGAGAACGCTGACTTAGCATTTTACCAAGTTGGATCTGAAAAAGTTTGCCTGCTGGTTGATAGCCCCAGTCCTCCGGTATCCACCCAGATTTGGTCTTCTTATACCCCGGCCGATTTTCGTTCCGATCTTTCACGTTTCCATCCAAATATTTCGTGTATTTGGTGTATTTCGTGGTGAAATCTTTTTCAGTTCCTTCAGCAGCTTGTTCCTGCAGCGCAAAACCGCCATTTTATTCGGACCTTTCCTCCATCTGTTTCAAAAGGGTTTCGCCCTTCTTTGTCAGGCGGTACTTTTGATTTTTGCTTTTTGGCTTCTCCGGTATCGTTCGTTCGATCAGCCCCGCATCAAGGGCAGGCAACAGGTAATGCTTTCGGAAATGCTCCCGGTCCGCTAAACCGATTGCATCCTGGATTTCCATGCGGCTCGATGCCTTCTTGCAGGCATCGAGAACTGCAATGACTTGCGGGGCAACTTGCGGGGTATCATGCGGGGTAACATGCGGGGTAACATGCGGGGACACATGGCCGGTCACTGCCGGTGTAAAGCTGAGGACGACCGAGCCGGCCTCTTCGGTCCACGCTGGGGCAGGATTACCGTTTTCCGCGCACCAGTCGAGGATGTTCAGGGTGCCGGTGCCCCATTTTTCGATGATGCCGGCGCGGTAAAAAACGCCGGCGATGATCGGGTTCCATGGCCTGGATTCATGGGTTTTCGTCAGCTTCTCCGGGGTCATGCCGAAATGGAAGCCGCCGGGGTTGGCCACTTCGAGATGGTCGTCGTACATGGCCACGGTGACCGCACCGCCGAAGACGGCGTAATCCCTGTGGCAGAGGGCGTTTGCCAGCGCCTCCCGGGTTGCCCGGGGCGGATAAGAGGGCTGGTCTTCGCGCACCATCTTGCCGGGAACCACACGGCCGGCGATGGGCACATGGTCCAGCAAGAAGGACTCCGCCCGCCGAAGCAGGGAAAAGGCATGGCCCCAGTACTCCCGGTTGTCGGAAAAATCGGCGAGACGGTTCCTGCCCCGAAAGCGGGCCAGCCGGAGGACCAGTTGGGGATAGATCGGCTTCAGCCGGGAGGTTTTGCCGTAGAGGGCGACAGCGGCATTGAGCAGCCGGCCGTCGTGAATCAGCTCCAGGCCGCGCAAGATCGATTGGATGTCGCTTCGCGGGGGAGACTCCAGGCGGCCCAGCCTTACGGCGTTTTCGATGGTGAGATGGATTTCCTCCTCGTCGAGATCCGCGATGCTCACCCCATCAGGAACCGGCTCGTTTTCCCACCGCCTGGTGGCATGGATCCGCTCCACGAGCCTCCGCTCGTACTCGGTTTTCGGCATTGGCTTGGTCGTCGGGCCGTGGCGCATGTAGGCGCGGCCGTCATAGGTAAAGATCCCCTTGCCGCCGGGTATGGTGAGCACGATGATCTCTTTGCCGCTTTTCAACGGCACGGTTTCGATTTCCGGAAAGGCCGGGGGGTCGAGCCGCTGCAATTCCCCTGTGATGTCCCGGAGGGTCCGCTCGGTGACCTCCTGGCCGACGATCTTGCCGTCGTCCCTCACGCCGAAGAGGACATAGCCGCCCATCCCGTTTAACATGGCGCAAACGGTTTTGGCGGCGCTGGTGCGCTGGCCGGTGGTGGCCTTGAACTCGATCCGCTCGCTTTCGCCGCCGGAAACCAGGCCTTTGATCGTCTGCAGGTTCATTTTTTTAACGACAGTGAACCACGAAACACACGAAATACACGAAAGATGTTGATTGTGTTAAAAACAGATTTTCGGCGGTGTGCTCAGTTCGATCTGTCATTGCCCTTTATCCCTTTTTTTATTTTCGTGTGTTTCGTGGTTCTAATTAAAGCCGAGCTCCTTCAGATAGCCGGCCATTTTTTTCTGGGTTTCGGCTAATTCATTTTCGATCTGATCGATCTCTTTCTGGACTTCTGCGATATCGATCTCCGGTTCCGGTTCGAAGGTGTCCACATACCGGGGGATATTGAGGTTGAACTCGTTTTCCTCGATTTCTTCAAAGGAGGCCGGATGGGCGTATTTATCCACGGCTTTCCGGGCTTTAAAGGTGGAGACGATCTTTTCGATGTCTTCGGATCTCAGGCGGTTCTGGTTCGTGCCCTGCTCGAAATCCCGGCTGGCGTCGATGAAGAGAACCTTTTTGGCGGACTTTCTCGCCTTGTCGAAGATCATCAGAGCGGCCGGGATACCGGTGCCGTAAAACAGGTTGGCCGGAAGCCCGATGACCGCATCGAGGAGGTTCTCCCGTACCGTTGCCTCCCGGATCTTTCCTTCCTGGCCCCCCCGGAAGAGGACGCCGTGCGGTACGACCACACCGACCCGTCCCTTGGCTTCGACGGCGGTGGCCAGCATGTGGGAGATAAAGGCCCAGTCTCCTTTGCTCTTAGGCGGGATTCCCCGGTAAAAGCGGTTGTAGCGGTCGCCTGCGGCGACCTCCTGGCCCCACTTGTCGAGGCTGAAGGGGGGGTTGGCAACCACCACGTCAAAGGCCATCAGGGCATCGTCTTCCACAAGCTGGGGGGCGCGGATGGTGTCCTCCCACTCGATCCTGGCCGAATCGACATTGTGCAGGAACATGTTCATCTTGCAAAGCGCCCAGGTGGAGCCGTTCATTTCCTGGCCGTACAGGGCATAATCGTCGGACCCGACCTGTTTGCCGGCCCGGATCAGCAAAGATCCCGATCCGCAGGCCGGATCGCAGATCCGGTCGCCCGGCTTCGGGGACACGAGCCGGGCCAGGGTTTCGGAGACTTCGGCCGGGGTGTAGAATTCTCCGGCCTTTTTCCCGGCGGTGGCGGCAAAGCGGGCAATGAGGTACTCATAGACGTCGCCGATGAGGTCCCGATCTCCGTTGTTTTCGGGACGGAGATCGAGCACCACCAGGTCTTCCAGAAGATTCTTCAGGCGCGTGTTGCGCTGTCTGGCCTGGCCCAGATTGGCCTCGCTGTTGAAGTCGATGTTGCGGAAAACATTGTGCAGCTTGGCCTTGTTTGCGTCTTCCAGGTGTTCTAGCAGGACGTTGATCAGTGCGCCGATATTGGGCCGGTCTCTTCGTTCATAGAGACTGTCGAAAGTGGCCGGAAATGCTTCCTCCATGCTGCCCTTGGCATCCTTGATCTCGATTTCCGGAATGACGAATCTTTCCAGCTTCAATGCCCTTTCGATCCGGAGCTGATTGCCTTCGTATTTTTTTTCGAATTCGGCGATCTTCGATTTGCGGATATCGCTCAGGTACTTCACGAACAGCATCGTGAGAATGTAATCTTTGTATTGGGCTGGGTCGATGACGCCCCGAAAGGTGTCGCAGGCCCGCCATACCACGTTGAAAATATCGGTCCGTTTGTCTCGATCAGGCATCGGTTATCCTTTTTTCTGGTCTTTTCGCGCTGCCTTGAGGCAGCACTCCATGATCCATTCCTTACGCTTTTCCGCCAGCATTGCATAGAGCCGCTGCTCTTTCTCTACCAGGCGTGCGGTTTCCACCACCGTTTTTTGTACGGCAGGCGAGGGGATCGGTATGTCGAT
Source organism: Desulfobacterales bacterium (assembly GCA_021737185.1). GTDB lineage: Bacteria > Desulfobacterota > Desulfobacteria > Desulfobacterales > CAFBRK01 > JAIPEL01. Next base: position 5,261 of record JAIPEL010000047.1, read on the forward strand.
TTCTTCCAGCACCTTTCTTCTTACCACCGGCATGTGAACCCCCCTGCCGCTGTACCGTTTCAAATACTCCTCAACCGCTCCCTGATTCAGATACCAGCACAGATAGTTCGCTCGGGCCGGGCCATCCGGCACGCGGATAATGAAAAAACTGGCGGCGGCGACGGTGTCTCCGGGAAGTTTATTAATGAGAATCGAATAGTTGTTGGCCCCCCGGGCCATAAAAAGGATGTCTCCTTTTTTTAAAAGCCAGTCTTTGGCTGACAGGGCCGGGCTGAAGCGGATCAACGAGCCGGTATCGTAGCCCAGATTTTCTGTATCCACGTCCTTTGCCTGGAACAGAAACAGTGAGCCGGTTTCGTCAGGCTCGATTCTGGTCCGGCTGATATAGCCGCTGTTGATCGCAGCGAGTTTTTTCAGTTTCATGATCTCATACAATTACCACGGTAGACGCATAACTGCAATAAAATATTAAAAAATAGTGCAAATAATTATGCAAGATAGCAAAAATTGCTAAAATAACTTGACATAAGTGATATAAAAAAATACAGTTGTGGATATCTTGGAATAATAAATACGAAAGACGGCCAGAATGATACTGATGGAGCTGAACGAGGGACAAAAGCTTCAGGTGATGCTTGTGGAATTGCAAGAGCGGTACCAGGCCTCCCATCAGATTCGGGATCGGAGCATGCGATTCACGCTCGGAGGGAATCAAAATGACTGATTTAAACAAAGAATTCAGAGTGTTTCATGAAGCTGTCGCGCTGTATTCGACAAAGAAAGCAGAACTGAGAAGATCCCGGGATGCCATTCGCGACCGGATACGGAGCTACTGCAAGAATGTATTGCAGATCCCAGTGCCGAAATTCAGGGGGCAGGGCTCTTATTCGATGGGTACGACGGTGAATCCGCAGGACGGTGAATTCGACATCGATGATGGCGTTTACCTTCTTGATCTGAATTCTTCGGATACAAGCAACTGGCCAACGCCGGAAACAGTCCATCGTTGGATCGTCAGCGCGACTGAGGGGCACACCAAGGAAAAACCGGTGGACAAAAAGATCTGTGTCCGCGTTCGCTATGCCGGCCAATACCACGTGGATCTGCCTATATACGGCGAAAAGACAGGAGAATACCTGTTGGCAGAAAAAGGTGAAAAGGGATGGCATCGCAGCGACCCGCTCGCGCTGTCAACATGGTTCCTTGCCGGCGTCAAGCTATACGGCGACCAGCTTCGACGCATAGTGCGACTGCTGAAAGCATGGGAGGATTTCCAGTCCGGCCGACGAGGGAAAATGCCCAGCGGTCTGATTCTGACAGTTCTTGCGGTGCAAAATTTTCGTCATGATGATGCAGACGATGTCTGTTTCTCTGAAACCGTTCACGCCATTGGCCGTGCGATATCGCCGATTTTCCGTGTGACCAATCCCGTTGATGAAACAGAAGAGCTGACGGCTCGGCTTTCGGAAATTCAAAAAGCCCGTTTTCAGGAAGCCGTGTCCGAGTTGTCGTCAATTGCCGAACAGGCCATCGACATGGAGGACGCTGAACAGGCTTCGAAACTTTGGCGGAATCAATTCGGCGATCGTTTCCCGGCCATAGAAAAAGATTTCATCAGAGAGGAGTTCAGACAAGCGGTCGCGGCCTCTGCCGCTACATATATCGGAAAACAACCTCCAAAGCCTTGGGCGCCCAATGGCATACCGTTGGTGGATCAATAATAAAAAGCTGTTTCGGAAAGAAAGAAAGGCTTTGGCCGAAGCGCATCAGCTTCTGCGGCTTCAATTGATGCCGTCCGGTTATAGGGTAAATGATGCCTTCTGCCTTGAGAAAGAATGTGTTGTGACACATGGGGTTTATTGCCTCCGCGCGCCAAAAGGCGCAGCCGAAATCGACTACCGAATCGCCCTCCTGCTGTGGGAGCGGTATCCTAAAGAACCGCCGATTATGTACTGCAGCGATCCGAAGCTCCCCGACTGCGATATCGACCGTCACATCCTCATAAATGGGGAGGCCTGCTTGGGGGTCCGGGCAGAAATTGGAAAGCATTGGCCCCCCGGTTCTTCAATTGTTGATTTTATCGACAGCCTCGTTGCCCCATTTTTGGCTTGGCAGTTGTATTATGATGTCTTCGGAAAAGTGCCTCCCTGGGGGGAGCGCTCACATGGCATTACAGGGATCTATGAATTCTATGCGGAATTGCTTGATTGGCCTGTCGAGAAAAGATTGATAGGGTTCATGCGCCTCCTTGCCCGAAAAAGCCACCCCAAAGGCCATGAAATTTGCCCGTGCGAATCTGGAAAAAGGATAAGGGACTGCCATCGCACCCGGATTTACGCGGCAAGGCAGAAAGTGAACTGGAGGGACGTAACGGTGGATTTAGATACGGTCCGAAGTTATGAATATTTTTAAGGCTGCGGATTCCCCGGCGTCGCTCAAGCCTCTCCCGGTGGTATCGGTTTGCGGTTGCCATGGCCGAAAGCAGCCGCCACTGCCTCGATGCGGTTCGGCTCAGAGCCCGCGGGGAAAATGGGACCTCGGGAGAAATCCGGGCATACAGCGATGCCGGCGCATCGATGCCCGTTTCGATCTGCCTGCTTGGCATCCGATGAAAAACAGGTCATCTTGATCATATTGTCGGAATGGGAGGTCCGTATGAACGAGATAATGATCAACATCGCAGAGGCAAAGAAACGGTTTTCGGAGCTGATCGGGCAGGTGGCCTTCGGGAAAAAGCGCCTGTTGATCACAAAACGGGGAAAGCCCATGGCGCGGCTGGTTCCTGTCGACGAATCGGTACCGCATTTGAAAGAGGCCGAGGGTTGGCTTGATGAAGACGACCCCTTTTTTGTCGCCATCGATCGCATCGTAGAAGACCGAACGCGACACATGCCGCTGTTGGACACTTTGCGCGGATCGCCGGCTTGAAAGTGGAAAACTGGCTCCAACCGATTCCAGATTGAGTCCTACCGCCTTCCCGGCCGGCGTTTTTCTCTCCTAAATTCTTACCGACAACTTAAGGCTTCGCTACCGGAGTTTTTCGGCGGGCCATGAAATGTCCGCCGAAGGGTAGAATCGGACAAAGCTCAAGAACTATTTGAACCGGTCGTCGGCGCGGATGTCCTCGGGCCTCATGGCGCTGTTGTCGACCCAGCCGGTGCGGACGTCTTTGTCTGCCGGTACATCGAAGGCGGGCACATACGGCTTGAGGTCCAGAAGCGGGGTGCCGTCGAGCACGTCCACATCGAGGATGTGAATCACCCTGCCTTCGATCCTGTCCAGGCGCACCACCGACAGGCCGATGGGGTTGGGCCGCTTCGGGGCCCGGGTGGCGAACAGCCCCCGGGGTGTCTTGTCCAAAAAGGGCGTGACCGTCAGCGAAAACCCCTGACTTTGATGGAAATGATACAGCAGGTACAGGTGGGAAAATCCATCGATATCATTAAGCCCTTCGGCGAATTCCTCCTTCAGTTCGATTCTGCCGGAAACGCCCCGGGCCCCGGAAGGCTGGATGGGCATGTCCTCCCGGATGGTAAACGGCGACCGGATCACCCCGATGGGTGTATAGCAAATGCGTTTTTCTGACATTTCTTTTCTTCCTCTGGCGAATTCTTTTCGCAGGCTGGGATCCGTCTTCGCTCTGCGAGCTTCGCCGTGACGAGCGCTGGGAAGCTGGGATCCGTCTTCGCTTTCAGCTACGCCGGACAAGTGCCAGGAGGCTTAAAAAACGGATCCCCCTCTTTTCTGTTTTTCATGGAAATAAAATTGCGCCAGCAATTTTATTTCCGGTAGTTGTCGGCCTTGACGCCGTATCGGCGCATGATCTGCTGCAGGGCCTGACGCTCCAGGCCGCAGCTTTTTGCCGCCTGGGTCACGTTTCCGTCATGCTCGGCCAGCAGGCGGCCGATGTAGCCGTGGTTGAATCGGCGGAGCATGGCCTCTTTGGCCTCCCGGTAATCCGGCTGTTCCGGTATCTGAGAGATCCAGTGCTCCGGCGGGCCGTTCTGGGGTTTGAGGCCGATGTCGTCTGTGGTGATTTCCCCGGATTTGGAGAACATGATCCCCTGGACGATGATGTTTTCCAGCTCCCGAACGTTTCCCTCCCATGGGTGCTCGCTGAGGCGCTGCATCAGATCCGGGGAAATGGTTTTCAGCGGCCGCTTCATGCTGGTGCAGTGCTTTTCCAGCAGATGGTTGGCGATCAACGGAATGTCCTGCCGGTGCTCGCGAAGCGGCGGCACCCGGACCGGAAGAACGTTGAGCCGGTAGTAGAAATCTTCCCGGAACGTTCCGGCCTTGATCTTTTCTTCCAGGTTCTGGTTGGTGGATGCGATGATGCGCACTTCCACGGAAATCGACTTGGTGTCGCCCAGGGGTTTGATTTCCTTTTCCTGGAGAACCCGGAGCAGCTTCGTTTGAATGGTGGGGCTGATGTCCCCGATCTCGTCCAGGAAGATCGACCCCTGGTGGGCCTCCTGAAACAGTCCGATCCGGTCCTGGGAGGCGTGGGTGAAGGCCCCCTTGCGGTATCCGAAAAGTTCGCTCTCCAGGATGTTTTCCGGAACGGTGGGGCAGTTGACGGCGACGAACCGGTTCTTTCGCCTTCCGCTCAGGTTGTGAACCGCCCGGGCGACAAGCTCTTTGCCGGTGCCCGATTCCCCTGTGATCAGGACGGTCATGTCCGACTTGGCCACCATCTGGATGGTCTCGAACAGCTTTTTCATGGCCGCACTCTTGCCGACGAGGGCCTCGAAGGCGTCTCCCCCTTTGCATTCCTCCTGAAGCCGGAGATTTTCCCTGAGCAGCGTGCTTCTTTCCAGCGCCTTTTCCAGGCGAATTATCAGGGCATCGTGATCGAAGGGTTTGGTGATGAAATCATAGGCGCCTCTTTTCATCGCCTCCACGGCGGTGTCGATCTGGCCGAAAGCGGTCATCATCACCACGGTCAGGTCCGGATACCGCCGCTTGATCTTCGCCAGGAGCTGGAGACCGTCCATTTCCGGCATCTTGATGTCGGCCAGCACCAGGTCGAAGTCGCCCTGTTCCAGCGCGGACAGAGCTTTTTTTCCGGACTCGGCGGTTTCGATGAGGCTGTCCAGATCCGGTGCCAGGCTCCGTTTAAGCAGGTGGAGCATGTCCGGTTCGTCATCGACGATCAGAATCGATTTGTTCATAGCGGTCATCAGTGGTCGTTTCCCGGAAAAGAACCGGAAGGGTGATGGTAAAAGTGGTGCCGGCCCCTTTTTGGCTTTCCACCGCAATGTCGCCGCCGTGGTTTTTGACGATCCCATAGCTGACCGACAGCCCCAGCCCGGTTCCCTCTCCGGTCGGTTTGGTGGTAAAGAAAGGATCGAAGATTTTCGCCAGATGCTTTTCTTCGATTCCGTAGCCGGTGTCGGAGATCCGCACGTCCACCTGCTCCCGGTCGGGGGCGTACTCGGTTTCTATGGTGATTCGGCCCCGTTCTCCGACGGCGTGAAGGGCGTTCATGACCAGGTTCATGAAGACCTGCTTCATCTTTTTTTCATCCAGCCGCATTTGCGGCACCGAGGGGTCGTAGTCCCGCTGAATTTCGATCCGGTCCACATCGGCGTGCTGGCGCACGAAATCGAGCACGTCGTCGATGGCTTCGTCGATGCGGATCTTGTCCTCCTGGGGGGGCGAAGTGCGGGCAAAGTGAAGCAGGTCTTCCACGATCGATTTGCAGTTTCGCACGTGCTTTTCGATGGTTTTCAGGTCCTGGTAGTTTTCCGAAGCAGGATCCTCGTGGCGGATGAGAAGCTGGGTGTAGCCGAGGATGACCCCCAGGGGGTTGTTGATCTCGTGGGCGATGCCGGCCGACAGCTCTCCGATGGAGGCCAGCTTGTCCGCCTGGGCGATCTGTTCTTCGATTTGCCGGCGCTGTTCGATGTCGCGGATCAGCAGGTGGACCGTTTCCCTTGCGTTGGTGGATCGGGTATCGAGGCTGGCGCTGACCAGGCATCGGGTCCGCCTCCCGTCTTTGTGCTTCAGCTCCATTTCCCGGTTGGCGACAAACCCCTTGACCGAGAGGGTTTCTTGAATGGAGCCGAGCTGCGCCGGAGCGGCGATGAACTCTCCCAGGGGTCTTCCCAAAAGGGCGGTTCCCTGGTCTGGATAGCCCAGCATGGCCTGTCCGGCCGGGTTGATGTCCAGGATGACGCCGTCTGGCGTGGCCACCAGGATCATGTCCCGGGAAACTTCGAAGATCCGGCGGTGCTTGCGCTCGGAAGCCGCCAGCTCCCGGGTTCTTTCCTGGACGAGGCTTTCCAGGTTCTGATTGAGGTAGATCAATTCGGCATGGGTCGATTGAAGCGCCTGGCGGTCCCGCAAAATGTCCTGATAGATTTTCCAGGTCCGTTCGAAGAAAAGGGTGATCGAGGCGACCACCATGAACATGACGGTGTTGATGGCGCCGCTGTAAGGGCGGATCGTAAACCAGGCTTCCGAATGACCTCCGGCCAGTAAAAACTGCTTGACGATGTGGCCTCCGCTCCTGGAAACCGCAAATCCGGTCAGCGCAAGGCAGATCCAGAAAAGATAGGCCCAGATCAGGTTGCTTTCATCTTTCCGGCGCAGTTGGAGCGTAAGCCGAAGGCACAAAATGCTGAGCACGATCATCAGAATCGAGCCGATGACGTCTACGAACCAGATCGGGAAAAAAGAGACTGTCATTTGGACAGCCTTTCGGCGTTTTCCGGCGGCAGCGTCTTGAGCAGGCGATGGAGCCCCAGATACAAAAAGAGGATTGCCGGAACGCAGAGAAGGTGGTCCATCTTGATCAGGTAGTACACGGGAGCCAGGATGTCCGGCCCCTGGGCTGCGGTGATGCGCTGCTGCCAGAAACCGATCTTTTCCACCCGAATCCACGCAAGCTGCTCATCCAGGAGATGGGCAAAGAAGGCGTCCAGGTTCCATAGGATGAAAAACAGCGCCGCATACTGGATGTATTTCCAACCGGCCTGCTTCACCAGCCTCCGCTTTCGGAGCCAGTAAATCAGGATGGCCATGGAAGCGACAAACACCACATGGGCGATCTGGTGGGCGACGATGCCTTCCGGGGCCGCATGGGCCTGGGTGGCCAGCGCCGGCACCGGGGCGGCCAGCAGCCCGAAAGCAGCGGCCGCCGGCATGAAAAAACGTTTGCCTGTCATGTTCGACAGCCTCCTGAAAGGCGGTGCGGGAATTTTTCGAACTCCGACTTCGACCGAAGTTCATAAGAGTCCTGCCGTCCCGTTCCCGAACGGGATTTGGTCAACACTGAAACTTCCCCGACCGTCATCCCGGCCGTAGCGAAGTCCCGCATCAAGTGCGGGATAAACTCCGAGCCGGGATCCAGAAATGCCTGGATGCCGGATCAAAAAAGCTTGCCCCGGACTCGATCCGGGGGCCGGTATGACGGACAGGGAACATGAAGTTTCACCTAAGGGGGATATGACAATTCCCATGCCCGATATCGGGCAATCCCGGCCATCTGTCAAGCCTTGGGTGATCAAAGAAAAGAATCTTCGAAAATAGAGGATCGACGAGTGGTTACGGGTTTTCCCCGGAGCCGGCCAGCGGCGCCGCGGCAGGCGGCTTCAGAAACGGGATGAAGCGTTTGACCCTGGAGAAAACAATTCGGACGGCAAGATAAAGAAGCACGAACGGGGCCAGGAAGCTCAGCTCGACACCGCCCAACCACTTCGGCAGGAAAATGGCGATTTCACCGAATCGCATGTTGAGCCAGGCTGCGGCAAAAAACGCAGGCCAGAGCGATGCCATCCCCATGGCGATGAACAAAAAGAAGGATTTGCCGTAGGCTTCGTTGGCCAGTTTGTTGATTTTCTTGTAGGCGGCTTCGTCCCCGGCCTGCTTGGCTTTGAGTGACTGCTCGTGGTAGTAGGACGTTTCTTCCCATTGTTTGGCCACCGGCGTGCGGTTGATGCGAAAGACCAGGGCCACGGTCAGCTCCCCGATCAGAACGGCCCAGAAGGCCAGCACCAGCGTCCCCACCCACCACCCCAGTATCGGATCGTCGAAGAACCGAAACGGAGCGATGAGAAACGGGTCGAGGGGCTGCAGAAGCGGTGCGATCGGGTCCATGGTTTCCTTCTAAAATCGCTGAGGGTGACTTTTACACCCGACACGATCCGGTGTCGAGGCAGAGGCCAAAGAATTTTTTTCTGCGGGCTGCAGACCAAGGCTGAATCGGCATCACGACGGCACTGAAACCACACCAGCAGTTCGTCAGCAGGCGACAACCCCAGTCGATGCAGCGTGGCAACGAGTCGTGCCTTTTCTGAAATGATTGAAGCGGACAGGCTCCGGCGAGACACCGGAGAGTTCAGCCCGCAGAAAAAAATTCTTTGGCCTCCGCCTTGCCGGTGCCGATGCCTGGTTTTAAAAACGCCTATTCGTAACGAGTCTGCATACGAATTTGTTTTTTTCTTCGGTGCGGTCCGGCCCAAACGCCGGACCGCACCGAAGATCTCCAGGATCAGAACGGGGGAACGATGCTGTACCCCAGAAAACCCTTGGTGGTGTAGCGCAGGCCGACGTAGAAGGCCAGCACGATGAAGATGATCTTCAGAAACTTGTCCGGGATGTACTTCGACGTCCGCGGTCCGATCATGGACCCGATGAAAATCCCGATCAGTTCGGCGCCGATCAGCCCCCAGGCGATGACCACGCCCTTGCCCACCATGTAGGAAAAGATCGATACGACCATCCCCACCAGCACGCACAGGGCCGAGGTGCCGGCCACCAGGAACATGGGCAGCCCGGCCACCGAGGTCAGAAACGGAACGTAGAGAAAGCCGCCGCCGACGCCCAGAAACGAGGCGATGGCCGCGATGGCGATGCCGCCCACCATCGGAATCCAGGCCTTGAACGAAAACTCCTGGCCGAAGAAGGTAAAGCGGATCTCGCCGACCAGCAAGGTGAGGGCCCAGCCGATGAGCACCAGGATGTAGGCCACCCATTTGGCGCCGGGGATCAGGTTGATCCACAGGGCCGAAGCCACGACCACGGCCACGGCGATCCACATGAAGGTGTAGCGGCCTTCGATGATCTTCACGCCCTGGTCGGAGGTGTCGGTTTTTTCCCGGATGGCCTTTTCAAAGGCCTGGGCCGCGGCCTTGGCTTCCTTTTTCCGGGCCGCGCCCTTCGGGGTGACCTCGTAGATGAGAAAACAGCCGAGGATGAAGACGATGATGCCGAAGTAACCGATGTAGGCCTTCAAGGAGATCTTACCGGCGGTCAGCTCCGGCACCAGCCAGGATCCGCCCACGCCGCCGATGGCCAGGCAGACGCCCAGGGGCGCTACCAGGCGGCCCATCCGATAATAGTTGAATGAAGAGATGCACCCGCTCAAACCGACCAGCCACTGGTTGGATACCCGGATCGAGTCGGTGAGCAGGTTGTTGACCGGGTTTCCTTTGCCGAATGCCTTGGCATAGTCGGCCAGGCCGAAGATGGTGATGTGTCCCACCCCGGCCATGATGCCGCCGAAGGCACCGACCGTGGAAAAGATCCAGCCGACCCAGACCGCCCACAACAGCCCGATGATCAGGCCGGTTTGGGGCGCCCCGGGGATTCCAAGAAAACCGGGCTCTGCGCCGGGGGTGATCACCTTTCGGGTGTTGGCGGCATGGGTTTCGTCTGCCAGACTCTTTTGAATCGCATCCTGCATTTTTTGGGGCATGTCCGGCGTTGTCAGATCGCCTCCGGTCTGCGCCAGGGCGACCGTGACAAACGACAAAACGATCAACAGGGCTGTCGCAATAAACAGTTTTGACTTGTTCACCGCATTTTCTCCTTTCATTGGGTTTTTGGAAAGATTCCAGTTTCAGGACCGCAGCCGCGCTGTCATGCAGACAGAAAGCATGGGCCGGGTTCCCGGACGCCGACATGATCCAAGAATGCGTAGCAAGCGCTGTGCCATTGAGCGACGGTTTCCGGATCCAGAAGCAAATCGCCGGGGTTATGAAAAAATAATCAGAAATAACAATTAGTTGAAGTTGCTCGCGGAGGCAGCGGACCATCCTTTGACGTGGGGGGATGTCCCGCTGTGGGCGAGGCTCGATGCAAAAAAAAAGTTGCGATCGCGGCGCCGGCAACATTTTTATAGGAAATTCAATGGTATATTCTGATGCAGAAAAAATGATTCAGTGCAACAAAACTATTGCGGTCGCTGCGCAAAAATAGTCTTTCGGCCGGCCCGATCTATGAGGGTGTTTCGCTGAATATATTTGATATCATACGAAAAATATATAAAGTCCCGGCCTGTGTTTTCATTTGAAGAAGGGGTTTTGAAATGGTATGAATATTGCTATTTGCCCGGAGAGGTACTTTCGTTTTTTACCGTGATTTTCTGATAGCCGCTGGATTCTTTTCACCGATTTTTTTGGAGGGTGCCATGGATAAAGAAGTGTTCAGCCTCTGTTTCATGTGCTCGGTCCGATGCCCGATCCGGGTGCTGGCCAAGGACGGCCAGGTCAAATGGATCGAGGGAAACCCGCATGTGGCAGGCATGGAGGGAAGCCTCTGCCCCCGGGGCGCTGCCGGGATCAACATGCTCTACGACAACGAGCGGCTGCAGACGCCCCTGATCCGGGAAGGAAAGCGCGGGGAGGGAAAATGGCGTAAGGCCTCCTGGGACGAGGCCCTCGATTATGTGGCCGGAAAGCTCAAGGGGATCATCGATACCCACGGCGGCCACAGCGTGGTGCTGGGGGAGCGCACGCAGCTGGCCACCCACGCGAGCAAGACCTTTTTAAAGGCCATCGGCTCTCCGAACCATTTCACCCACGACGCCTTGTGCAAGGGTTCGGTGAACACGGCCTGCCGGAGTCTGTTCGGCTATACCGACGCCCAGATGAGCATGGACTACAAAAACACGAAGCACATCGTGCTCTACGGCAGAAACATCTTCGAGGCGATTTCGGTCAAGGAGGTCAACAACCTGACCGCTGCCCTGGAAAACGGCGCCAAGCTCACCTACATCGATCCGCGGGTGTCCGTCACGGCCACCAAGGCCCACCGGTACTGGATGATCCGGCCGGGCACGGACCTGGCCCTCAACTACGCCCTGATCCACGTGGTGCTCAAAGAGCGGCTCTACGACAAGCAATACGTCGACAAATGGGTCCACGGCCTGTCTGAGCTGCGGGATTTCATCCAGCCTTACACCCCCGAGTGGGCGGAAGCCGAAACCGGCATCCACGCAAGCGAGATCGTCTCTTTGGCCCGGGAGATCAGCAAAGACAAGCCTTCGGTGATTTTTCACTTCGGATACCGGGGCGCCCACTACGAAAATGAGATCTACCAGCGCCGCTCGATCATGATCCTCAATGCCCTGATGGGAAGCGTGGAGGCCAAGGGCGGCTTTTTCTTCAAAAAAGGACCGGGGGAGGTGGGCGGAAAGCCGGCCCGGAAGCTCACCGAACAAAAAATCGATTTTCCCAAGATCGATGTCCCGCGGTTCGACAAGGTGGGGACCAAGGATTTTCCCCTGCCGGATCCAAACCACGGGGTCGGCCAGATGCTGCCCCATGCCATCCTCAACGAGGATCCCTATCCGATCAAGGCGCTGATCGCCTTTCGGTTCGACCCGCTTGGATCGATTCCGGACACCACACTGACCAAGCAGGCGCTGGACAAATTAGATCTGATCGTGACCATCGACATCAACCACAGCGACATCGCCTGGTATTCGGACGTGGTGCTTCCCGAATCCGCATACCTGGAGCGGACCGACAGCGTTCAGCAGGCCAACGGGCTCAAGCCGCAGATGTTTCTCCGGAAAAAGGCGGTCGAACCCCGTTACAACACCCGGGAAGGGGCGATGATCTTAAAGCAGATCGGCGAGCGGATCGGCATCGGAAACTACTTCCCGTACCAGGACATGGAAGAGCTCGTGCGGTGGCAGCTTACGCCCACCGTCTTTTCCCTGGAAGATTTCGATGCCAAGGGGTTCGTTGCTTACTGCAAGGACCCGATTTTCTGGGACCGGAAAGAAGGCCTCAAGTTCAAGACCCCTTCTAAAAAAATCGAGTTTGTCTCTTCGCTGCTGGAAGAGGCCGGGTATCCGTCTTTTCCGCCCTATGAGCCGGTCGAGCAGCCCGAGGGCAACCGCTTCCGGCTGGTTACCGGCCGCGTGGCGCTCCACACCCACGTTTCCACACAGAACAACCCGTATCTGAACGAGATCGTCGGCGAGAACGTGCTGTGGATCAACAGCGGCAAGGCAAAGGAACTCGGGATCGGAGACAGAGACGAGGTCGAGATCGCCTCGAATCGGGGCAAGGGCAGAATTCGGGCCCTGGTCACCGACCTGATTCATCCGGAGACGGTATTCATCCTTCACGGATTCGGCCACGAGGCCAAGCTGGCCAGCCGGAGCTACAACCGGGGGGTCTCAGACAGCCTTCTCCAGGAGAATATATCGGATAAAATCGGCGGCAGCCCTGCGCTGCACGAAACCTTTGTCACCGTCAACCGTGTATAGCGCCCGTTGGAAAGACGCTGTGGAGGAGATATGAGCCAGTACTATCTGTTTCAGGATACCAAAAAGTGCATCGGCTGCCACACCTGCGCGATTCAATGCAAGAGCAACAAAAACCTTCCGGTGGGACCCCGCATCAGCCAGATCGTCACGGTGGGGCCCAAACTCGTGGGTGGGCTGCCCAGGGCGGCCTACATCTTCATGCCCTGCTTTCACTGCGAGGATCCCTGGTGCGTGGCGGCGTGCCCGACCGGAGCCATGCAAAAAAGGCCCAAGGACGGGATCGTTTTCATCGACGAAAAACTCTGCGTGGGCTGCAAGGCCTGCATCACGGCCTGCCCCTGGGGTGCGCCCCAGTGGAATCCGGAAACCGGAAAGGCCGTCAAATGCGATTACTGCATGGATAGGATCGACGAGGGGCTCAAGCCGGCCTGCGTCACGGTCTGCACCACCCACTGTCTGCATTTCGGAAAGGTGGAAGATTTGACCCAGATCCGCAAGGAACGGCACGCCAAGGCCGTGGCGAACCTGGAAGGTACATAGTGCCCGTTGGCCGGTGGCGGAAAAGCTCGTTATTCCAGGTGCAAACGGCATGAAAGCACGAAATTCGAATACCCGCCTGCCAATGCCGTATTGGTTTATGTGCAACACGACGAGCACTATTTCGCGAATATGGGCTCAAACAAACACCTTCAAAAGGGTATCGGCGGGCAGGTCGAAATTCGAAACAAATTCGGTCATTCGAATTTGTTTCGATATTCGTGCTTCGGATTTCGGATTTAAATCTGAGTTTTCCACCCTGCCGGGGGGCAATTGAACCTTCCCCCTGTATATGGGAAGTTCTCACTGATGAGTTAGAGGCCACTCATGTCCGAGAAAAACTGCCCGGTCCATCGGACGCTCCTATCGGTCCGGTCCGACCTGGAATCGAATCGATTGACCACCCCCCGGAGCCGCCGGATTGCAGAAGAAATCCGGGACCTGCTTCACGACATCGCCCTGGGTCGTGCCGGTGAAGACCACCTGCCGGCCCTCGTCTCGTTGACGGGCGAGCTGGCCGATGAAAAAGCCGGCGACGGATCCGGAGATCTGGCCAAGCGGGTTCAAACCGCCCTGGACGAGCACCGGGAAGTGTTCGTAAGCCACATCGAAACCCACAACTGCGCCGCGGGAGACTGCGTGCGCCTGGCGCCGGCGCCTTGCCAGATGACCTGTCCGTCGGGCCTTGACATTCCCACCTATGTCACCTTGATCGGGCAGGGAAAAGACGCCGAAGCCATCGACGTCATTCGGCGGGACTGTCCCTTTCCTTGGGTTTGCGGGCTTGTGTGCACCCGGCCCTGCGAGTACATGTGCGTTCGCGGCCGCATCGACACGCCCATTTCCATCAAGTTTTTGAAAGGGTTTGCCGCCGAGCGGGCCATGTCCGAGGGAAGCTACCGGAACCCGGAAAAAGCCCCGGATAACGGGAAACGGGTCTGCGTGGTCGGCGCCGGCCCCGGCGGCATGAGCTGCGCCTACTACCTCGCCCTGAAGGGGTATTCGGTGCGCATCCTGGAAAGCCAGCCGGTGGCCGGCGGCATGCTGCTTTTGGGCATTCCCCGCTACCGCCTGCCCCGGGAGATCATCGACCGGGAAGTGGCCATGCTCCAGGAGCTGGGGGTCGAATTTGTCTTCAATACGAAATTCGGTACGGACGTCACCCTCGAACAACTGCGGGACGAGGGCTTCGACGCATTCTTTTTTGCCATCGGCGCCCACCGGTCGTTCAAGCTGGGTATTCCCGGCGAACAGGAGGCGCCCAACGTGGTCGAATCGGTCCAGTTTCTCAGGGAGGTCGCCTTGGGCCGCCGGGAGGTGCCGGGCCGGCGTGTGGTGGTGGTCGGAGGCGGAAACGTGGCCATCGATGCGGCCCGCACGGCCCTGCGGCTCGGATCCCGGGAGGTGACCATCGCCTACCGGCGAACCCGAAAGGAAATGCCGGCCGACCACGAGGAAGTGGACCAGGCTGAAGAGGAAGGCATCCGCTTTTCCTTTCTCACCGTTCCGGTCGAGGTGGTCCACAGCGAGGGGAAGCTGGAAGGGCTTCGCTGCCTCGAGGCCAAGCTGATGAAGGTCGAGGGCAAGGACCGCATGGTGCCCAAGCCGGTGGAGGGAAGCGACTACCTGATGGAGGCCGATGTCATCATCCTGGCCATCGGCCAGCAGGTGGACACCGACTGCATGGGTTCGGTGTCGGGCATCGACTGGACCCGGAGAAACACCATCCGGGCCAACATGGCCACCATGGAAACCGACGTGGAGGGCGTGTTTGCCGCAGGAGACGCCGTCACCGGCCCGGCCACGGTCATCGAGGCCATCGGCGGCGGCAAGCGGGCGGCCGAGGCCATCGACCGCTATCTGTCCGGGATTCCCCAGCCGGAAATGCCGCCGGTTCCGGTGCGTCGCGGAAGGGTGGAATACCTGGAGGTGCCGGCCGTCACCAAGATGACCCTCAAGCGGCCGGAGATGCCCCTTTTGAACATCGACCGCCGCCGGACGACCTTTCAGCAGGTGGAGCTGGGCTATTCGGAGAACATGGTGCGGGAAGAAGCTCGCCGGTGCCTGCGCTGCGATGTGTGTCTCCGGTGCGGCAAGTGCGTCGAAACCTGCCGGGACAAGATGGGGGTCAACGCCCTTCAGATGGGCTATTTCGATTTCGATCATCCGGTGACCACCGACTTCCGGGTCACCGAAGATCGGTGCATTCTCTGCGGCGCCTGTGCCACGAACTGCCCCACCGGGGCGATGCAGATCGAAGACCGGGACGGAGAACGGATCCTGTCCCTGTGCGGGACGATTCTCAACCGCCAGAAGCTGCTCCGCTGCGAGTCATGCGGGGCGGTGCTGGGACCGGCCGTGTATCTCGATTACGTGCAAAAGAGAACCGATCGGGTGGCCCGGGTGGCGGGAGAACGAAAGCTGTGCGAGGCCTGCGCCAGAAAGGCCACCGCCGCGCTGGGGGGGCAGGATTCCCCGCTAACATGAGACCCGAATTCCCGCAGGGGAAGAACAGGGGAGAGTGAAATGGTTTTTCGCCACGGCCAACGGGTGGAAGTCTACCGCCGATCGGACGATGAAAGCTGGCAGGCATACATGGACGAGTATATCGGCCTGCACGGGATTATCACCGATCCGGATGCAACGATCAACGATCCGGATGCGCTGGTGGAGGTGAGCCTGGTGGGCAAGGGGACCCACCGCCTGCCCCAGGACTGCCTCCGGGTCTTGGACGAGTGAGCATGCGATGCAGATCGGTGAACTTCTTTCCGGCAAGGCAAGAAAGTTCCTGATCCTGTCTCTGGAGTGCCCGGTCAATGAGGCTGTCGAGCGGATGGCCCATGAGGGCGTGGAGGCGGTGGTGGTTGCCGATGCCGGCCGTCCTGTCGGAATGTTCTCCGGCCCGGATCTGCTAAGGCTTTTGCAGACGAAGACGGCTGAGGCGCTTCACCGGACAGCCCTGGGGGAGGCGATGAGCGATCAGTTTGTCGTTGCCTTCCCGGAGGAGGAGATCCGGCCGGTCTTGGCAAAGATGCTCGACGGCGGAATCCGCCAACTGGTGGTGGCCTCGGGGGATGCGGTCCTCGGCCAGCTTCCCCTTTGCGAGATCGTCAAGAAAATGTTCGACATCCTGGACAACGAGGTGCGCCATCTGAACGATTACATCACCGACCTGCACGAGGCGGGGATGGACTGAAGATAAAATCGCTGGCGCGATTTTATAGGAAGGCGGTTTTATGAGCCAAGGGATCCGGATCACCATCGACGAAGCAGACTACGAAGCCGACCCTGAATCGACGGTGCTCGATGTGGCGCGCGACAACGGGATCGACATTCCCACCCTGTGCTATCATCCGGCCTTGAAGCCTTCCGGATCCTGCCGGTTGTGCGCGGTGGAGGTCGCCGGACGGGCCAGCGGAAAGCCGACGGCCATGCTCTCGTGTATCCTCAAGGTCCGCGACGGCATGGTGGTCCGGACTGGCGGCGAAATCGTCATGAAAGCCCGCACCCGGGCGTTCAAGAACCTGCTGAAGATGGCCCCCCAGGCCCAGCGGATCATCGACATGGCCATGAAATACGGCGTCGACCCGGGCCCGCCCCCCGACGGGTGCATCCGCTGCCGCCTGTGCATCCGCGTCTGCAAGGAAATCGTGGGCATCGGCGCCCTGAAGATGGAAAAACGGGAGGGGCAGAATTTCGTGGCCCCCATCGAAGGGATATGCATCGGGTGCGGCACCTGTGCCAACATCTGCCCCACCAAGGTGATCCAGGTCGAAGACAGGGGAAATGTCCGCACGATTTCCATTCGGGACGAGGTCATCGGCCGCCATCCCCTGGAGCGCTGCGAGGGATGCGGGCGGCTGTATGCCACCCCCAAATTTTTGGACCACGTCCACGACCGCACCGCCGCTCATCACGCGGATGTCAAAACCCCTCATCATTACTGCCCCACCTGCGCAAAGCTGTTTTCGGACCGGATAAAATCCATGCAGGACCGTTCCCGGAAATAGCCGCCCCGTGGGGTGCGAAATCGACCATGGCCCGAATTGCTGTCATCGATGATGTTCCGGATGCCGCACGGCTGGTGCGGCGGGTACTCGAGGAATCCGGCCACGAGGTGCTCGAATTCACCGAAGAGTCCGAAGCCCTGGCTTTTTTCCGGAATCATGGGCCGGACCTGGTGGTTCTGGACCTCCGGCTCAAGCAGATGGACGGCGTCGAGGTTCTGGCCGAGATCCGCAAATGTTCTCCCGGCACCCGGGTGGTGGTCCTGACCGGCTACCCGACCGTGGAAGCACGGCAAAAGGCGATCCGTCTGGGCGCCAGCGCCTTTTGCATCAAGCCGATCGACAACGAGGAGCTGGCCGAGACCGTGGCAAAAGTGCTCGCCGGCGCTCCACCTTCCTGAACTTCCTCATTGTCCATATAAATGCGCGCAGCGCATTTATTGACAGTTTCCGGATCCGGGTTATTGTTGGTTTAGGTGTGAAAAATCATCGAAGAACCTGCAATCGCGGCAAAGGAGGATTCACCATGAATACGACTGATGTAGGCAGATTTACCTTCTTTTTTCCCGGAGCCCGGATCCTGAGCCAGGATGAGGTGGCGTCGCTTCCTTCCGAAAAGAAGCAGGCCGCTGAAGCCGCCAACCAAGAGGGTGTTTGGATCGAAATCGACTGCCCGGACGGAACCTGCGTGGACCGAGATGGAAAGATCAAAATTCCGGCGGCAGGAGTGCAAGGCGCCGGCAAAAAGGGAATCTGGCTCAATCTCTTCTGCCCGGAGGACAGCTGCCAGATCAGGGAAAGTACGGACCTGGCGTAATCGAATCCCTAACATGTCTCGGATGCACTGGTCGCTTTTTGCAAAGACAAAAGGGGCCGGCAGAGATTTCTGCCGGCCCCTTTTTTTGTTCCCTCTTCAATTTTGCGGCGCATCAATCGCTATTTCAACCGATCAAACTGATCGCCCCGGCGGTCAGCGCCGGGCCTCATATTGACACTCGCGGGTCTTGAGAAAGCCGATGTCCGGCCACTGCTCCGCGACGAATTCAAGCTGCCACTCGCTCTCGGCCAGATAGGCCAGGTTTCCTTCCGCATCCAGGGCCAGGTTGGACCGACGGGCCTTTTCAAAAGCGCCCAGCCGCTTTTTGTCGCTGCAGCTCACCCACCGGGCGACGGTGTAGTTGACCGGCTCATAGGCAGCGTCGACGCCGTATTCTGCCTTGAGCCGCGCCATGGTCACTTCGAACTGCAGCACTCCCACTGCCCCCAGAATCAAATCGTTTCCGACAACCGGCCGGAAGAGCTGCACCGCCCCTTCCTCGACCAGCTGGTCGACCCCCTTTTTGAGCTGTTTGGCTTTGAGAGGGGATTTGAGCCGTACCCGCCTGAAGAGTTCCGGAGCGAAATTCGGGATGCCGGTAAAGGCCAGGGGCTCTTTTTCCGAAAACGTGTCGCCGATCCGGATCGTTCCGTGGTTGTGAATCCCGATGATATCCCCCGGCCAGGCCTCTTCTGCCAACGCCCGATCCTGGGCCATGAAGATGATCGGGTTGGCAATCTGGATGTCCTTGCCGATCCGGTGGTGGCGCACCCGCATCCCCCGCCGGAATCGGCCCGAGCAGATGCGCAAAAAGGCGATGCGGTCCCGGTGGGCCGGGTTCATGTTGGCCTGGACTTTAAAGACGAAGCCGGAAAACGCCTCCTCGTCCGGCGAGACCATGCGGGTAACGGCCGGCCTGGGCAGGGGGGCGGGCGCAATGTCCACGAAGGTGTCGAGCAGCTCCCGTACGCCGAAGTTGTTGACCGCGCTGCCGAAAAATACAGGGGTCTGACTCCCCTTGAGAAAATCATCCATATCGAAAGGATTGGCCGCACCTTCGAGCAGGGCCACGTCCTTGCGCAACCGGTCGGCCTGGTCTTCCAGGATCTTGTCCAGGAGGGGGTCGGCCAGGTCGTTGATGGTCACGGCATCGTTGGGAAGGCGCTCCTGGCCCGGTTTGAACAGCTTCAGTTCCCTGCGGTGCAGATTGTAGGTTCCCCTGAATCGCTTGCCCATGCCGATGGGCCAGGAAAGCGGGGCGCACTCGATCTGCAGCGCCTCCTCGATATTGGCCAGGATATCGAGGGGCTTCATGCCCTCACGGTCGAGTTTGTTGATGAACGTCAGAATCGGCGTGTTTCTCATCCGACAGACTTCCATCAGTTTCCGGGTTTGGGTTTCGACCCCCTTGACGCTGTCGATGACCATCACCGCGCTGTCCACGGCGGTCAGCACCCGGTAGGTGTCCTCGGAAAAATCCTGGTGGCCGGGGGTGTCCAGCAGGTTGATCTCGTAATCACGGTAATTGAACTGCATCACCGAGCTGGTGACGGAAATCCCGCGTTCCTGCTCGACGGCCAGCCAGTCGCTGGTGGCATGCCGGCTGGCCTTGCGGGCCTTGACCGACCCGGCCAACTGGATCGCTCCACCGAAAAGCAGCATTTTTTCAGTGAGGGTCGTTTTGCCCGCGTCAGGATGGCTGATGATCCCGAACGTGCGGCGCCGGCCGATTTCCCGGCGTCGGGAGTGATGAGTCGATGGCTGCATGCTTATGATCCATTTTGAGAGTTCTGTGCTTCTGCGCCGGCGGTCCGGCAATGATCACGGAGAAAGCAGGGAAAAAAAGGAAACCTCAGGGAGGCGTCAGGAGGAAGGTCGATGCCCGTCCGTGGCTACGTCCGGCAGACGGCAAAAGCCGAACAGGATCATCGCTCGGGCGGATAGGTCGAAAGGGTGAATATATTCTGCACATGGTGCTTCTCTAGTATGGCTGTGGATGGTGTTTGTCAATCATCGGTGTCGAAAAAGGTGGATGCCAGCTTCAAAGACGGCATTTTGAAGGTCGTGCTCCGCAAGACCAAAGAGGAGGCGGCCAAAAAAATTGCGATCAAGACCGAATAGAGCGTCCTGGACGGATTCGTTGCGAACGAAACCCCCACCTACCCTGGAGGACGCGGAAAATTTCTATCGTCCCGGCGAGATAGATCGGGTATCAGGGAGTTTCTTAGGCAAAGTGCCGTCATGCCCGCGGGGGCGGGCATCCAGTCGATTGATTTCAAAACATGCCTGGATGCCCGCCTCCGCGGGCATGACAGAAAAAACTCCCCCGACCTTTGAGATCGATTAGAAGCTCGAAATTTGTGCCTGTCGAAGCCAGCAGGATAGAGGTTTTTTTATTATATAGGGTTGTCAAACAGCCGATCGAGAACCTTGAGTTCGTGGGGCGCAAGTGCATATCAAGCGCTCTCAAACGGAACGGAAATATGACAATCCCTATATCCTACACCGAATCCTCGCCTTTTACCCCGCCTTCTCCGATGCCGTGGGCGTGCTCCCAGCGCTTGTCCATGAAGTAGAGAATCGGGACGGTCATCCGGGAAAAGAGAAGCGAGGCCACCTCGCCGGCCATCAGGGAGATGGCCAGCCCCTGAAAAATCGGATCGAACAGGATCACCGATGCGCCCACCACCACCGCTGCGGCCGTGAGCATCATCGGCCGGAAGCGGACCGCCCCGGCGTCGATGACCGCAAGATCCAGGGGCATTCCCTGCCTGAGACGAAGCTCGATGAAATCCACCAGGATGATCGAGTTTCTCACCACGATGCCGGCTCCGGCGATGAACCCGATCATGGAGGTGGCCGTAAAAAAAGCGCCCATGGCCCAGTGGGCCGGCAGGATGCCGATCAATGAAAAGGGGATGGCGACCATGATCACCAGCGGAGTGGAAAACGACTGGAACCAGCCGACCACCAGCACGAAGATGAGCACCAGCACCACGGCAAAGGCGATGCCCATATCCCGGAACACTTCGTAGGTGATGTGCCACTCGCCGTCCCATTTCATGGCGTATTTCCGGTTTCCGGGCGGAATCTGTGCGGTATGCTGCACGATGCCGTATCCTTCCGGCAGCTCGATGGCGTCGATCTTTTCGTACATCTCCAGGATGGCGTAGACCGGGCTTTCCTTTTCTCCGGCCACGTCTCCTGTCACATAGACCACCGGCTTCAAGTTCTTGTGGTATATGCTCCGGTTCACCTGGGACTTTTTGCTTTTCACCAGCGCTGACAGGGGCACCAGACTTCCGTCTGCCCCGGTCAGTTTGATGCTCTCCAAAAGACGGATGTCGGCCCGGTCCTCCAGCGGCAGTCGGACGAGGATCGTCACATCCTCCTTTTCCCGGGCCTCGTGCAGCAGGCCCACTTTGCGGCCGTCTAGTGCCATCTGGACGGCCCCGGTGATCTGGGCGTCGGTGATGCCGTGCAGGGCCGCCTTTTCCCGGTCGATTTCCATCTGCATCCGGGGCTGTTCTTCTTCCATGTACCAGTCCACATCCACCACCCCTGCGGTCGACTCGAAGACGTCCCGGATCTGTTCGGCGATTTCCCGCTGGCGATCGTAGTCCGGACCATAGATTTCCGCCACCAGGGTGGAAAGAACCGGCGGGCCGGGCGGAACCTCGGCCACCTT
This sequence comes from Desulfobacterales bacterium, assembly GCA_021737185.1. Classification (GTDB taxonomy): domain Bacteria; phylum Desulfobacterota; class Desulfobacteria; order Desulfobacterales; family CAFBRK01; genus JAIPEL01. The sequence continues at coordinate 26,818 of JAIPEL010000047.1, forward strand.
GATCCGGGCGCCCCAACGGTCTGCGATGGCTTTGAGTTGGGGCCGTACCCGTTTGGCGATGGCGTGGCTTTGCTCCTTGCGGCGTCCCTTTCCGGCGAGATTGACCTGAATATCCGCCTGGTGCGGCTGGCTGCGCAGGTAGTAGTGGCGGACCATGCCGTTGAAATTGAACGGTCCGGCCGTGCCCACGTGGACCTGATAGTCGACGACCTCGTTGACCGTTCTCAGATAATCGCCCATCTCCATGGCGGCGGCTGCGGTGTCTTCCAGGTTGGCCGACTCGGGCATGTCGAGGATCACCTGAAACTCGCTCTTGTTGTCGAAGGGAAGCATCTTGACCCGAACCATGCCGATGCCCACCAGGGCGCAGGAGATCAGCAGCAGGACGACGACGCCGATGAGAAAAAGCCACCGCCAGAAGGGGGCCTCGATCAAGGGGGTCATCACCTTCCGGTACAGGCGGATGCTCCAGTCTTCTTCGACGTGATCCGGGTGGGTGTCCGAGCCGCCGCCTTCTTTTTCATGGCGCAGCAGGCGCATGGCTGCCCAGGGCGTCACCATAAAGGCCACCAGCAGGGAAAAGACCATGGCCGCCGAGGCGCCCACCGGGATCGGCCTCATGTAGGGCCCCATCAGTCCGCCGACAAAGGCCATGGGCAAAATGGCGGCAATGACCGTGAGGGTGGCCAGAATCGTGGGATTGCCCACTTCGTCCACCGCCTCGATGGCCACCTTGACCGGGGACCTGCCCCGGTTTTCCGGCAGGCGAAAGTGCCTGACCATGTTTTCCACCACCACGATGGCGTCGTCGACCAGGATGCCGATGGAAAAGATCAGGGCAAACAGGGTGATCCGGTTCAGGGTATAGCCGTACAGGTAAAAAATGGTCAGGGTCAGGGCCAGGGTGACCGGGATGGCCAGGGCCACGACGCCCGACTCCCGGTGGCCGAGGGTAAACCAGATCAGGATGCTCACCGAGACTATGGCGATCATCATGTGAAACAGCAGCTCGTCGGATTTTTCCTTGGATGTCTCCCCGTAGTGGCGGGTGACCGTGACGTGGATGTCGTCGGGGATGAGGTAGCCGCGGTTTTGCTCCACGCGCTCCAGCACCCGCTCGGCCACTGCGATGGCGTTGGTGCCCTTTCGCTTGGCCACCGTGAGGGTGACCGCCGGAAAGGTGGTTCGATCCTCCGCCCGGTAGGCCAAGTGTTTTTCCTCCGCAGCCGGCCCGGTGCCGAAAAAGACATACTGGTCCGCTTCGGCGGGGCCGTCTTCGACCCTTGCCACATCCCGGAGATAGACCGGCCGGCCCCCGTGGATGCCCACCACGACGCTCTCGACCTCTTCTGCGGTTTCGAAAAAGTCGCCTACGTGGACGCTGATCCGCCCCTCGGGGGAAGGATAGCCGCCCGCCTCGATTCGCTGGTTGGCGGCGGACAGCAGCCGGGCCACGGCGTCTGCATCCAGATCGTAGGCCGCCAGCCGAACCGGATCCAGGTAGACATTGACCTGCCGAGGGTTGCCGCCGATCAGCTGGGTGATGGAGACGTCTTCTTCGGCCTTGACAACGGCCTCCATTTCCGCGGCCAGTCGTCGCAGCAGATAGTGGTGAGCATTTTCTCCCCAGAAGGTCAGCGCCAATATCGGCACGTCGTCGATGTAGCGGGGTTTGATCAACGGCCGGGAGGCGGCCCAGGGAATCCGGTCATAGTTGGCCATGAGTTTGGACTGGAGCCGGACGATCGAATTTTCCTCGTCCTCTCCGACGTAGAACCGGACGATGGCCATGGACATGCCCGGGCTGGAAGTGGTGTAGATGTATTCCACACCGGGGATCTCCCACAGCAGCTGCTCCATGGGGCGGGTGATGCGCTCTTGGATTTCTTCGGGAGAGGCGCCGGGCATCTGGACGAAGACATCGACCATCGGTACGATGATCTGCGGTTCCTCTTCCCGGGGCAGGGCCGTCACGGCCGCGATGCCGAGCAGAATCGAAGCGACGACGATCAGCGGCGTCAGCTTCGAATCGATGAAAAAACCGGCGAGCTTTCCGGCGGCTCCGGTTTTTTCCGTCATGACGAAACCTCCACCTTGGCCCCGTCGACCAGCTCCGACGGCGGGGCGATCACGTAGCGGTCTCCTTCATGAAGGCCGGAGAGAACCTCTTTCCGATCCCCTAATCGCTTGCCGACCCGGATAAGGCGGAAGCGCGCCCGCCCCTCCTGGTCGACCAGAAAGATCCCGGTAAGCTGGCCGCGCCGAACCAGGGCCGTATCCGGGATCAGCATCATTCCGGATTTTCCCACCGGAATCAACACCCGGGCAAACAACCCGGAGCGGAGGCGCGGATCTTCAGGAAGCGCTACCTTGACCAGAAACGAGCGGCTCCTGCGGTCGGCCGAGGGCACGATCCTTCCGATTTGGCCGGTGACCCGGGCTTCTCCCAGGGCCGGTATGTTGACCGTCACTTGCTGGTCGAGGCGGACCGATTCGATGTGGTCTTCGGGGAGCACCAGGTCCGCGCAAAAGACGCCCTCCTTTTCGATGGTGAAAAACGGCGTGCCCGGCGAAGCCAGATCGCCGACGTCAATCATCTTGGCGGTGATCCGGCCGCCGTAGGGCGCCCGAACCACGGCGTCTTTTCTGCTAACCTGGGCCGATTCCAGCATGGCCTGGGCCTGCTGCACCCGGTCTCCGGCAGCCTCGATCATGGAGGTCGTCTGGGCCAGGGTGGCTTCGGCCTGGCGGTGGCGGGCCGCCACTTCATCGAACTCCTGGCGGCTGACCGAGTTTTCCTTTAAAAGCTGCACGTATCGTTCATAGGTGGTGCGGGCCAGGTCGGCGCCCGCCTTTGCCGCCTCCCGGGCCGAGCGGGCCGACGCTTCGGCCTGGCGGGCCTCGGCCAGGGCGGCCCGGGCCTGTTCGTATTGGGCCGAGACCTGCCGCTGGTCCAGCACGACCAATATGTCTCCTTCTTTGACGACGGCCCCTTCGCTGACCCTGACCTCTGCGACCGTTCCCATCAGCTTGCCCGACAAGGTGCTGGCCGTTCGGGCACTGATCGTGGCGACCGCTTCGTATAAAAAGGGCTGGGTCTGCAGCTTCGCTGTTTCCACCGCGGCAGACACCGTGGGCAGCTCGCCGGCCGGCGTGTGGCCGGGCTCGATGCCGTCACCGCATCCGAAGTAGATGCCGGCCGACATAAGCAAAATAAACGCCGAGAAGAAGTATTTGCGAATCATCCGTGACTCCTGTCTTGGCTGGAAAGTCTCCCTTCCGGGGGGATGGATCAGAACAGACCCATTGGCGCTTTTCCTGCAAAAGTGCCTGTGTGACTCAAAGCGAAGCGGAACTTTGATTTTAGGCATTTTAGGCATTTGAAACTTTAGGCATTTTACTGAAAATCTGCATCGAGCACGCCGGCGGCCAGCGCAAGCTGGATCCGGGAGACCTTGTAGTCATGGAGAGCGCGAAAATGCCGGGTTCGCGCCTGCTGCAGCGAGACTTCCGCATCGAGCAGACCGACGATGGTCAACAGCCCGGAATTGTACCGGTTCTTGACGATTCGAAGCCCTTCTTCCGCCTGGTCCACGGCTTTTTCAGCCACGCCGATCCGCTGCCAGGCGCTTTTCGCCTCCAAAAAGGCCTGCTCGGCTTCCACCTGGACCCCGAGCTCCATGTTATTGATCACGGCGCCGATCCGGCGATGGGTTGCCCGGGCTTCGGCGGTTTGTGCCGAAAGACGGTGGCCGCTGTACAAGTTGAGCCGGACCATGGCGCCTACGCTGTAATTGTCCGCCGTATCGCTGAAATCCTCCGAGTTGACTTCGTATGAGCCGAAAAGGTTCACGTCGGGCAGGTGAGCGGCCCGGGTCTTGTCGATCTCTTTTTCGGCGATGGCTTCCTGAAGACGGAGCTGCTCTAAGTCGGGACGCTCGGAAAGCGCCTTTTCGATCCAGTGCCGCCGGTCTCCGTCGACCTGGCGGCAATGCTCCAGGGCGCTGGCCGGACGGTAGCGCAGGCGTTCGGAGGTCCCCATGGAGGCCGCCAGCATGGCTTCTGCGATGTCGATCCGGCTTTCGGCGGTGAGCAGCTCCTGCTCCAACTCTGCGATACGCACCTGGGCCCGGAGCAGATCGCTTTTGACGACAAATCCGCCCCTGAACCGGGAGTCGACCATGGCCAGGTTGGCCTGCGCGGTTTCCAGGGCCTGGCGGATCACCTCGACATGCTTGTGGGCCAGCAGCAGCCCGACGTATGTTCTCGCGGTTTTTGCGATGACGTGCTGGCGGGTTCGCTTCAGCATCAGTTCGGAGCCCTGGATGTTTTCCCGGGCCTGGGCAAGCCCGATTCGGGTCTGGCCGCCGCTGTACAGGGACCAGTCGAGATTGAGCGCCGTGATGAAGTTGTTTATGGCCTCCGGATCGTTCAACCGATCCGGGGCAAAATCCTGCCGGGTGATCGCGGCCTGGTTCAATTTGGTGCCGAAGGCCCCGACCGGGTTGGTGGTCTGCTGGAACGTCTCTGAAAAGGAAAGCTGAGGATAAAAACCCGACTGCACCTGCCGGGCCCGGGTTTGGGCCGCCTCCACCTGAGATTCGGCCGCGGTCATTTCCGGGTTGTTCTCGACTGCGGTTTGGATGGCCTCTGTCAGGGTCAGGGAAAGGAGCGGCTCGCCCGATGCGGCATGCGGCGCAAAGAAAGGCAGGAGAAGCCAGCAAAGAAAGCACAAGCGTCGACGAAAATAAGGCCCTCCATTCATGGCAACACTCCATTTTTTCTTCAGATATTCAGATATGATGACCTCTGGGGATCTTTTCCCTCCCGGATCGAAAATACCAGGCCCACAGCCTGTTTCCGAGCCAATCGCTTCAAGCGGTTGATCCGTCATGACGCCGGTTTCGCTGGCGTCATGACGTTAGCATGAAATGCCCATCTTCTCCAGAGCCCGGCGGGCGGTCTGTCCCACGGTGGCCGAGGTGAGCGTCTGATCGATCCAGAGTTGGACCCTCGCCGGATCGTCCGCGATGCTCCGGAGAGATTCTGCGGCGCCTCGGTCTTCGACGGCGCCGCAGGCCCAAGCCGCCGTCGCGCGAAGAGAGGGGTTTGGCGCATGTAAAAAGGGCCGGATCAACGGGGCGGCCTCCATCACCGGGTCCGGATCGACCTGGGCCACCCGGCCTGCCGCCCAGAGCACACCCTGCTGCAGTCCTTCATGCTCCAGAAAATTGCCTTCCGGATCCAGAAAGGAGAGAAGGATCGACACATATTCTTCCCGCATTTTCCAATGCCGGGCCATGATCTCGCCCATGGCCTCGGCAGATCCCCACCCGATGCCGCCGGACTCTTCATTCAGGCTCCACATCAGACGGCGGAAGACCACCCGGGCCGGCTCCATTTCCCTGTCGGCAAGGGCTGCGGTGACGGTGCCCAGGGCGGTCACCGCCCGCCAGCGGATCTGCGGATCTCCGTGGTACAGAAAAGAAAAGAGGGGATTGACGGACCGGCGGTGCGGCAGGGCCAGGATTTCCTCCAATGCGGACTCGAAGTCTTCCCGGCGCAAAAGATCCAGCACGATTTTCTTAAGTTGGCGGATGGGGAGCTGTTTGTCTGTGGGTGTCATCGATAGGGCGAAACCAGGTTCGGGGTTCAAAGGTTCAGGGTTCGGGGTTCAAGGTTCAGAGTTCGGGGGTTCAAAGGTTCAGGGTTCGGGGTTCAAGGTTCAGGGTTCGGG
>JAIPEL010000167.1 GCA_021737185.1 Desulfobacterales bacterium
GCGCAGCGGGGTGAACCTTGAACCCATAAATCCGCGCCAGCGGATTTATGGAAGTTCAAAGATCAGTTTGAGGGCTTGGTCCACCTCGGCCATCCGAGATTCCGGTACGCTGCCCGCGGGTGCTGCTCGGCCTGTTTTCGGGTCGATAAAGCGAGAAGGATCCAAGGACCGAACCTGAAAGCAGAGAAAAATCGTGTCTTCGGGGAGTCCGGTTTCCGATGCGGAAACGCGGATATTGGTGGGATAGTCGCGAGGAATTCGGGACGCTTTGGTTCCGACCACCACCGTGACCACCAATGGCTGCCGGTTGATGGCATCTGTCGAGACGACGAGGACCGGACGCCGGCCGGCCTGCTCCCGGCCCGCTGTTGGGTTCAGGTTTACGAAGTAGATTTGGCCGCGGCTAATCATTCGGCAACCCGTCGGCTTCGGCCTGCCTGAAGCTGCTGTTAATGGCGGCGCTCTCGGCCATCACCGAAGAATCGGCTGCCATGGTTTTCATTGCCTTGGCAAAGGCTTCCTTCCTGCGGTTTTCCACAAATTCGGTGAGCGCCAAAATGACCACCCGGTTGAAATTCTTTTCTGCGCCAGGGGGTGCCACAGACAGGGACTCTTCTGCCAGCTTTTCCGGCAGGGCCACACTGCGGCGAACGGTTTGACGATTTTTGTGTGATTTCATGTAACACCTCCAGTATGAATTTTAGTATCTACTTTTTTATTCAATGTCAAGGCTGATGGAATCGTAAAAAGTACCCGAAGCGTCATGCCGGACCCCGGATCAAGTCCGGGGGCATCCAGAAGTTTCTGAAATCACTGGATTCCCGCTGCAGTTTACCCCGGACTCGATCCGGGGCGGGAATGACGGAAAATGGAAAATTCGGACTTTTTACGAATGAATCAAAACAACGAACCGCCCGGCGATTGTATCAACGATTAAAATGTTCCGCCCAAACTGCGGGAGAGATGATCGAGCGTTGCGGCATTGGATTTTCGATGAGGAGACGATCTCCGGTGATCAAAATGGCCGCCGGCGCTGAAGCCAGAAGTGCCCACAGGTGTGCATCCCGGGGGTCGGGAGATGGGAGATTCGCGTCGGGCGGCACCTCGCGCCAGGCGGCGTTGGCTGCGATTTCAGACAAGAACTGATCGATTTGTTGTTCGCTGAGACCATGGCGCCGGGTAATTTTGGGGCGGAGCAGAACGTTTCGGTATTCCCGCAGCAGATCTTCCGCGAGGATATACAACAGGCTGCCGTCCAGCATGGCATCCAGAACCCGGGAGGTCGGGCTCTCAGGTTCGGCGGTGATCAGCCCTGCAACCACGACATTCGTGTCGATGATATAGATCCGGTCGCTCATTTGGCCCGATGGGCGCGTGTTTCTTCCACGGCAAGGTCTATGGCCTCTTCTTCGGTGCAGCCTGCCTGCCGCCGGGCGCGCGCGACCAGCTCCCGGGCATTTTCCATTGATTTAATCCCGCGAAGCCGCAGACTTTCCTCGATGATCTTGCCGATGCTGCGTCCCTGCCGCGCAGCAGCCTCTTTGACCGCGCGATGCAGGTCGTCTTCAAGGGTAATGGTCAGTCTGCCCATGGGTACCTCCTTTGCCGAAGAAGATGATATAACACATTACCACCAAGACACCAATCCGTCAAGCGCGCTTTCGCTTGAAGCTGGGATGCTGGGAGGCTGGGATGCTGGGAGGCTGATAAGCTCCTGAGCTGTTGAGCTGTAAGCTGATAAAAAAGAAATCTAACCGAGAAGGCGCGTCCGTCTTGAGTCTTCGCTCTTCCCCCTTCGTTCTTCGAACTTTGGAGGACAGGTCGAGTTTCCGTCTTCGCTTTCAGCTACGCCGGACAAGTCGCCCCACAGGTCGCTTTCAGCTTCCCGCTTCGCCTTCGGCTACGCCGGACAAGACGCCGGACAGGCGCTGTCGGAGCCAAAGGACGGCTCCAGCAGCTCACGATCCCGTAAATGATTCGCCTTGAAAAGACAGATGTCCCGGCTTCGTTAAACAACAACTACGCCGCGGCAAGCCGATGTCAGAGGTCCGAAGTCAGGAAGACAAAAAGACAGCGAACCGTCAGGGCCGACATCTGAAATCCGATATCCGGCTTTTCGATGGGCTAAGGTTCAATACGTTGGATCAATGTGAACCGTGAAAGATGCTTCTTGTCGAATGAGTAGATTCCGGAGATGTCTAACTTTTCCATCAAGGCCACGATATATCCATCGATAAAGTCGACTTTGAAATCAGAATACAGGGCAATAGCCCTTTCTACCAGCTTGCCATTGACAACTTCCAACCCGGGGGTCGCCAGTATCGCTTCCACCTTTTCGCGGATGGCCTTGCGTCCCAGATGGTAGAAAGATTCCAGGACCCATACCAATTCGGCGATTACGATATCGGCGGTGACCAAAAGGACAGACCCGGCGGCCGCCTCGTGCAGCAGTCGATCCACTCGGTCCGCTTTGGCCGGATCGTCATTGGTCAGAAAGCGAATCATTATATTCGTGTCCAGAAAAGTACGCGGTGCATCGGTCATGTGCCGGCTTCCTTTCGTTCGGACATCCGCTTCCGATAGGCCTCTCTTTCGACCTGGATGGAGGCGCCGGGAATCGCTTGCACGGAACCGCGCAAATCCAGCAATGTCTTCAGCGCTTTCATCACGACGCGGCCATTTTCGATTTTGAAATCTACCTTGTCGTTGGGCCGAATTCCCATCCGTTCACGGATCGCCTTGGGTATTGTGACCTGCCCTTTGGTAGTAACGGTAGCGATCATTCTTACCTCCTTGGCTAATTCATACTGAAAAAGTATAGTAAGATGAAACTGCAGTGTCAAGGCAAAATCGTTCTCATTCCCCGGGACAGCGATTCGGCAGACCGGCTTTACAGGAGATAAAATCGCTGCACGCTTTTATTAGAGCGATTTGTGTGGGCGTCTTGTCGGGCGTAGTCACGCCAGGGCGTGACTACGCCGGACAAGTCGTCTCACAGGTCGTTAAGGAGCAACTACGCCGCGGCAAGCCGCCGCTAAAAAAAGAGAATGATCGGCGTGCAGACAGTGCGCGTTGTCTGTAACGACCAAATCCCGGCCACGACGGAGCGTGGCCCTCCAAACCCAAACCCCATCGGCCTCCGGCTCCCCCCCAAACTGGCGCTTAAGGATTCCCCAGAAAAGGACTTTTAAGCGAAACTGCTGGAGGTCCGAAATCCCGGAAAGCCAGAAGGCCGAAATATAGCTTTGACATTCTGGGATGCGCTCATCGTGGAGGCGGCCCTGTCCGGAGGTTCGGTATCAAATCAAATCCTGTTCGGGAACGGGACGGCAGGGTTGACATCGGAGTCAAAAACGTTATACTGATTTTTTGAAAACGTATAACGTTTGGAGAGGTTATGAGCACTTCACAATCTAAAATGGTTACTGTTTCTTCCAAGGGCTGGGTCGTCATTCCCTCGCCGCTGAGAAAGAAAATTGGATTGAAACCGGGTATGAAAATGATGGTAACCGAGTCAGAGGGAAAAATCGTTCTCACGCCGCAGGAAGGAGATCCTGTGGACAGATGTTATGGGAAATTGGCTGGAGGAGAGTCGCTGAGCGCGGCCCTGCTGGAAGAAAGGACGCAAGAAAGGCGTCGTGAAAAAACCAAGGTATATTCTCGATAGCTTCGCTTTGCTTGCCTATTTCCAGGCAGAGCCCGGCGGCGAAAAAGTCCGGAAACTTCTCAAGGATGCTTCGGCCGGGGATGCATCGGTGTTTCTGTCGGTCATCAGCCTCGGGGAAATATACTATATCATCGCCCGTAGAAGGGGGGAGCAAACGGCGATTGCCACCGTGGAGGACATCTTCCAGCTGCCTGCAGACCTGATAGATGCCGCAACGAAAAGGGTTCTTGCAGCCGCCAAAATCAAGGCACGATATCCGGTATCCTATGCGGACGCCTTCGTTGTCGCTGCAGCAGAAGAATTTTCCTCCACGATCGTCACCGGAGATCGGGAATTCAAGGAAGTCGAATCCTCGGCTTCCGTGTTATGGCTTTGACTCTCGATCCTGTCAGAGACATGGTTTTAGACAGGATCGACCGGATATAAAATCGCTGCGCGCTTTTATTGGAGCGGCTTCCGTCTTCGTCATGCCGAGGCGTGACTACGCCGGACAAGCCGCCGCTAAAAAAATTTACGGAATTATGTACCAGTGTAAGGCTGCAGTCAGGGCTGTGGGGGGATCTTCCCGGAGGACGGGAAACTGTTTGAGGCGTTTAGTGGCCGTTGAACCGAACAGCGATGGATGCCCTGCAACTTTGGACAGTGGCCGGGCAGCCTTCAACCTGTTTTCAGAAATCAAGTCCCTGTTCGGTTCTACGGCCACTTGGCTCCGAGTTTTTCACGGCTTCCGGGAAGATCTCCCCATAGCCCTCATATCAACCTTATAATCGTGCATAGGCCCGAAAATTTATAATTTAGAAATTAGAATTTTAAAAAAGACAGAGGTCAGATGTCGGATGTCAGGAACTGCCAGAGGTCGGATGTCGGAAGTCAGAACTACCAGATGTCGGATGCCAGAAGTCAAATGTCAGCACCGCCGTCCCGTTCCCGAACGGGATTTGATCAAACCTGAAACTTATGTCGAAGCCCCTGACGGTGGAGGCGGGTGGAGGGACGCGCTCTGTCGCGTCCGTGTTGCCAGCAATGACCCAATACCGGCCACGACGGAGCGTGGCCCTCCAACCTCCAAAACCCAAGGCGGGGACAGGTCGGCTCCGCCGGGATTCAAAGTTCTAGGTTCAAAGTTCAAGATTGCCGCTGGCGCGTCCTTGTTTGGAATTTGGTGCTTGGAACTTGGATATTGTTTGGTCATTGGTGCTTGGAGCTTGAGATTTATTCCCGTTTACGCCTCGCAGCGGCCGATCTTGAATCTTGAACGCGTCGAAGGCAGTTTAAGCAGCCATAAAAATGAACATAATTCATCTTGGCGGTGAGCACACCGTCACCGGGTCATGCCACCTGGTGCAGATTAGGGGGCTTTGCCTCCTCGTCGACTGCGGGCTGGCGCAGGGCGCTGCCGCGCCGCTGGGAGGCTGGGATGCTATGAGGCTGGAAAGCAAAAAGCGATCGAACCGCCCGCTTCGCTCAAGGCGCGAAGGGCGCGAAGAAAAAGCAATTTACGGTATCGGGTCCCCGGCTGCCGCCGGGTCACGATACCGCAAATGGTTTCGCTTTTGAGTCCCGGACAATTGTTGATCCGAGGCATGGTTCTATTTCGAGGTCTTGACACTATTTGCACAGCCAGGCCTGCCGCAGGCACGGCGTATTTGTTCGAATCGTAACGCCAGCCGGGCTTTATCGGCTGGTGTACCCGATTCGAATAAAAAACTTGGCGTTCTTGGCGTCTTCGCGGTTTAATCGTTTCATCCCAATAGTACTGCCGAAAAGTTAGCTAATGAAAATAACCCATCTCGGTGGTGAAAGTACCGTTACCGGGTCATGCCACCTGGTGCAAGCCAGGGGAGTAGCCATCTTAATTGACTGCGGTTTGGCTCAGGGTAGCGACGCGGTATCTCCCATGGACGACTGGCCGGCTGCGCCTTCCGACATCGACTTTGTGTTTCTCACCCATGCCCACATCGACCACATCGGCCGGGTGCCGGAGTTGATCCAAAAGGGATTCAGCGGCGAAATCATCGCCACCCACCCCACCAAGGCCCTGCTTTTGCCCATGCTGGACGATGCCATGGGCTTTTCCGATCTGTCGAAGAAGGAGGCGGACCGGATTTGCCGGAAGATCGACGAGGCCGCCTGGGGATTCGAAACCAACCGGGCGTTCGACCTTGCAAAGGGGATCCGCTTTACCCTGGGCCGGGCCGGCCACATCCTGGGATCGTGCTGGGTTCAGATCGATATCCCGGAAGAGGGCAGGGTGATTTTTTCAGGCGACCTGGGCAGCCGGGACACCCCCATTTTGTGCGATCCGGATATCCCCGAAGGCTGCGACCTTTTGGTGATGGAATCCACCTACGGCGACCGGCTTCACGGAAACAGAAAGGACCGGCAAAAGCGGCTGGGACAGGTGCTCGACCATGTGCTGGCAGACGGCGGCAAGGTCTTTATCCCCGCCTTTGCCCTGGGCCGGACCCAGGAGCTGATTTACGAAATGGATCGGCTCTTCGAGAAAGGGCTGGACAAGGTGCCGGTGTTCGTGGATTCTCCGCTGGGGCTTGCAATCACTGAAATCTATTCGAGCCTTTCCCAATACTGGGACAAGGAGGCCCGAAAGATCGCCGAACGGGGCGATCATCCCATCGACTTTCGCGGGTTGTACGCGGTCCGGCGCCATTCCGACCACCTGGCCTTGTGCGATGCCGCAGGCCCCATGGTGATCCTGGCCGGCAGCGGCATGTGCACCGGCGGCAGGATCCTGGACCATCTGCGGAAGGGAATCGAAGATCCGAAAAACGACATCCTCTTTGTCGGCTACCAGGCCGCGGGCACGCCGGGGCGGGACATCGTCACGTACGGGAAAAAGCCCGGCGGCCATGTCATGTTGGACGGCGAACGGCTCGATATTCGTGCGGCCGTGCATCAGATGGGCGGCTATTCGGCCCACGCCGATCAGGAGGGCCTGGTTTCGTGGGTCGATGCCATGGCGGAAAGACCGAAGGAAATCAAGCTGGTGCATGGGGAGGCCGGGGCAAGGGTGTCACTGGAACGACTGCTGGCGTCTGGATAGCAGAAGAAACAATCGAACCGCCCGCTGCGCTCAAGGCGCGTCCGTCTTGAGTCTTCGCTCTTCCCCCTCCGTTCTTCGAACTACGGAGGACAGGTCGAGTTTCCGTCTTCGCTTTCAGCTTCCCGCTTCGCCTTCGGCTACGCCGGACAAGACGCCGGACAGGCGTTGGCTGAGCCAAAGGACGGCTCATCCAACATACGATCCCGTAAATGATTTCGCCTTGAAAAGACAGATGTCCGATGTCAGATATCAGATGTCAGGAACTACCAGATGTCCGATATCGGAAGTCCGATGTCAGCAGGGAAGGATCAGATGTCAGATGTCAGATGTCAGATGTCAGAAAAACAAAAGGACAGCAAACCGACAGGGCCGACCTCCGACCTCCGACCTCCGACATCTGGCAGTTCTCCGACCTCCGACCTCCGACATCTGACATCGGTTATTCAAGAGGAAGATATGGAAAAGGATGAAAAAATCTTTATTGCCGGCTCTGGCGGCCTTGTCGGATCGGCCATCGTCCGAAGGCTCAAGAGGGGAGGGTACACCAATCTCCTCACCCCGGAAATCGGAGAGCTGGATCTCACCGATCAGAAAAGCGTGGCGGCGTTTTTTAAAAAGCAACGGCCGGACCACGTGATCCTGGCGG
>JAIPEL010000168.1 GCA_021737185.1 Desulfobacterales bacterium
ACCGGTGTTTTCGTGTCCTGCAGTGCGTAAAAGATGGACACCACGATCCTGACCGCGGAAAAGGCCCACAGGCCGGCAGCATAAAACAGCAGGGCATAGGCCGTCAATCGGACCGTATTCACATCGAAGGCCCCGCGCCCGAAGAGGAGCGCCACGATCGGCTCCCGCAGGACGATCAGCCCGACCATGGCCGGAAGGGTGATGAAAAAGACCAGCCGCAGGGCGTAGCCGAAGGTTTCCTTCAGAGCCGCCATATCCTTTGCCGCGGCCTGGCGCGACAGGCTCGGCAGCACGGCCGTAGCCAGTGCGATGCCAAAAATCCCCAGCGGAAACTGGACCAGCCGGTCCGCGTAATACAGGTACGAAACGCTTCCCTCGGCAAGGAGGGAGGCCAGCAGGGTGCCCACCAGTTGGTTGATCTGGTAGACGGCCGCGCCGAAGACCATGGGGCCCATCAACAGCGCCACTTTTTTCAGGGCCGGATGAAACAGCCGTGCCCGATGCCAGAAGACCACCCCCTTTTTTACCAGAAAGGGAAGCTGGAGCAGAAGCTGAAGTCCGCCGCCGATGATCACCCCGACGGCCAGGCCGGTGACCGGATCCTCCATGTACGGCGAGATGAAAAACACCGCGCCGATCATCGCCAGGTTCAAAAAGACCGGGGCCAGGGCCGGTGCGGCAAAATGACCCAGGGGGTTTAAAATCCCCATGGCCAGGGCCACCAGGCCGACCAGCAGGATGTAGGGAAACATGATCCGGGTCAGCCGGACCGTAACGGCGAATTTTTCCGGATCGTCGGCAAAGCCCGGGGCAATGATCCAGACCAGGACCGGTGCGGCCAGCACACCGGCCGCGGACACCCCGATCAGGATCAGGCTCAAAAGCCGCACAGCGGACCGGGCCATGTCCGCGGCCGCCGCCCTGCCCTCTTTTTCCAAGACTTCGGTAAAGACCGGTACGAAGGCGATGCTCAGCGCCCCCTCGGCAAACAGGCGGCGAAGCAGGTTGGGGAGGCGGAACGCGACGAAAAAGGCGTCTGCGGCCATTCCCGCCCCGAAAAACCAGGCAATGACCATGTCCCGGACAAAGCCGAAAATCCGGCTGAGAAAGGTGGCCGCGCCGATGACACCCGCGGCCCTGGTCATACGCCTGTTTTCGCTCATAGGAGAAGTCCAATGTTGACGACTTCGTAAAAAGTCCCCGAAGCGTCATGCCGGACTTGATCCGGCATCCAGAAGTTTTTGAAATTACTGGATTCCCGCTTTCGCGGGAATGACGAAAAAAGGGAATTTCGAGCTTTTTAAGAGGCCATCTATGTTGGGATGTTGATCAAGCGCCTACGGTATAGCGCAGGCGGCGGCGAAGCTCAATAGGCGTCTGGACCGCCGCTGGGAAGCGAGGAGGCTTGGATGCTGGGATGCTTGGAAGCAAAAAACCGGATGTCAAAGGTCGGAGGTCGGAGGTCAGAGGTCAGAAAGGGCAAAAGCATATCTAAAGGAATCTTGTTTGAAATTCATTAGAATCCCTTCCGGCAAACCTTTAACATGGAATCTTGAACCTGGAACGCCGCACCAGCGGCAGGGCTGTTTTCTGGCATTTTGCTGACATCCGACATCGGACATCCGACATCTGTCTTTTGGCCTCCTAGCCTCCCAACCTTCCAGCAAGCAAAGGCGCCAGTTTTCCCTTGACATCGTCCGAGGCTTCCTTTATAGGAACCTACTTTTAAAAGGGACAACCCAGAACGGTTTGAAAGGAGCATGTTCGTGGCCAATCATAAATCCGCATTGAAACGGGCAAAACAGAACGAGGAGCGCAAGCTTCACAACAAGGCCGTCCGGACCCGGGTGCGATCGGCCGTCAAAGAGGTCCGCAGCGCATCGCCGGAAGCCGCTGCAGAGGCGCTGCTCGCCGCCCAGTCCACCATCGACCGGGCCGCCAAAAAAGGCGTGCTTCACCGGAAAAACGCCTCCCGCAAAATCTCCCGCCTTCACAAGCTAGTGAATAGCAAAAGCGAGTAAGGCGCAGATAAGCTGTTTAGCTGCTGAGCTGAAAATAAAAAAACCGCGGCAGGGACCCGGCCGCGGTTTTTTATTATTCAAGAATAGAATGTTCGAAATTTCCTGGATTCCGGATCTCACCCCGCTGCGCGGGGTTCGTCCGGAATGACGGCTTCTTGAACCGGTGCCTTGAATCCGCACCGAGATCGGCATCGAACCCCTGGGTTCCGGCTTCAGCCCTCCGTTGTTTGTTTTCACCCAATGAAACGGATCGCATCGCGGTCAGCGGCGGGGCTGTCGTTTGCTTGCCCGCCGTAGTGGTTGTTTAACGACCTGTGGGGCGACTTGTCCGGCGTAGCTGAAAGCGAAGACGGAAGCTCGTAGAGCGAAGACTCAAGCCGCGTCCTCTGCTTCCCGCGGCAGATAAAATTCTAATTTCTAATTTCTAAATTCTACTTATGCCTCCCAGCGACGGAACTTTCTCTGTCTTTACCTGTCATCTGTCCTCTGTCCTCAGTCATCTTGTTTTCCGACCTCCGACATCCGACATCTGACATCTGGCCCTTTCTGTCCTCCGTCCTCCTCTGACCTCTGACATCTGACCTCCGACATCTGGTTTTCCAGCTTCCCAGCCTCCCAGCCTCCCAGCGGCGCCGAAGGCGCCTAAAAATTGGTCGTGATGCGCTGGTAGATCTTTTCGGCAAGGCGGCGGGTGAGTTGGTCCAGGGCTTTTCTGCGGTTTGCCTCTGTGACCGACCGGTCTTCTGAAACCGTGAATGCCTCGTCTTCCTGCAGGCCCTCGGCGCTCCAGAGGGTTTTGCCGCCGGTGCGGGAAAGCCGCAGGTCCACCCGGATAAAGACCCGCCGCTCCTCGGCGGTGAGCAGTTCGCTGCGGGATACCGATCGATCGGCCACCTGCTGGATCGTGCCGCGGATGACCGCATCGGCCGCTTCCACCTCGGTTACCGTGACCTGCCCGCTGCGGGTCAGTTCGTAGATGAGGCTGGAGGCGACGGTGTTTTCCAGCCCGGCTTCGGCGGACCGGTTTTTGAACACCTCAACGGCGATCTTCTTCACCCCGTAAGGAAACTCCCCCTCCCCGGAAAAGCGATAGCCGCAGCCGGCGGCCGCCAGGGCGACGGCGGCACTGAGAAGCAACGCGGCGATATGTATGGTGTATTTCATCAACTGGTTTCCCTGGAGCGGACTCCTGCTGGGAGAATGTGTAAAAAGATGTCCGATGTCAGAAGTCCGAATTTCCCTCTTTCCGTCATTCCGGGCTTATCTTCGCTCCGCTCCGCTTCGCTCGTCCGGAATGACGACTTGGTTTGGCGAAATTTCACATAAGCCCCGCCGCTGGCCGGCGTTCAGGGTTCAAGGTTCAAGGGTTGCCGTAGGGAATTCTATCGGAATCTTTTGGTCTTAACCGGCCAGTTTGATCAAACGTGAAACTTGTGTCGAAGCCCCTTCCGGTGGAGGGGCGCGCGCAGTCTAGTCCGTGCTGCCGGTAACGACCCAATACCGGCCACGACGGAGCGTGGCCCTCCAACCCCCAAAACCCAAAACGGGGACAGGACGGTTATTGCCGCCGGCCTCGGTCGAAGTTTCATACGAGCGCCGCCTCTGGCCGGCCGCGCCGACCAGTTTGGTCAAGGGTGAAACCCTTTATTCTTCCTGTTTCGCGGAGCGAAACACTTATAAAAGCGCGTCAGCGATTTTATTACACGACAATATTGACCAGCTTTCCCTTGACCACGATGACCTTTTTGATCGTCTTGTCGCCGATGAACTTGCCCACCCGCTCGTCTTCCAGGGCCATCTTCTTCAAGGCGGGTTCGTCGATGCCGGCATCCACGGTGAACTTGCTCCGCAGCTTGCCGTTGACCTGGACCACGATCAGCAGCTGCTCTTTGGTGAGGGCATCTTCTTTCCAGACGGGCCAGTCTGCCAGCAGCACGCTTTTTTCCCGGCCCAGGGCGGCCCAGAGTTCTTCTGCAAAGTGCGGTACGATGGGAGAGAGCATCACCACCGCCGTTTCGAGGGCAAACCGCATGACCTGCGCCCAGTGCTGGGGCCGCTCGTCGGTCCACAGGCTGTACATGGCGTTGACCAGCTCCATGACGGCACTGATGGCCGTGTTGAAATGAAAGCGGTCCTCGATGTCTCCGGTGACCTTGCGGATGGTTTCGTGGGTCTTTTTGTACAGGGCCTTGACGTCGCCGGAAAGCGCGTCCGCGCTTGCCGAATAAGGGGCCGCCTCCCGGATCTCGTCCATGATCCCGGCGGCCAGGCGCCAGACCCGGTTCAAGAAGCGGTATCCACCCTCCACCCCCTGCTCGCTCCACTCCAGGTCCCGCTCCGGCGGGGCGGCAAACAGGCAAAACAGCCGCGTGGTGTCGGCCCCGTATTTGTCCAGGAGCACATTCGGATCGATGACGTTCTTTTTTGACTTGGACATCTTTTCGACCCGGCCCACCTGCGCCGGCCTGCCGCATTTGCCGCAAAACCGGCCCTCTCCTTGCATATCGACCTCTTCGGGGAACAAAAAGCCGTGCTCCGGGCAGGAGACCGTCTCCTTGCAGACCATCCCCTGGGTCAGCAACCGGGTGAACGGCTCCTTGAACCGGACAAGGCCGAAATCCTTGAGGACCCGGGTGTAGTAACGGGAATAAAGGAGGTGCAGGATCGCGTGTTCGACCCCGCCGATGTATTGATCCACCGGCATCCAGTAGTCGACCGCCTCTTTTTCGAAAATGCCTTCTTCATACCGGGGGCTGCAGTAGCGCTCGAAATACCAGGACGACTCGACGAAGGTGTCCATGGTGTCGGTTTCGCGCCGGGCCGCTTTTCCGCACTTGGGGCATTCGGTGCGGACAAAGGATTCGAGAAACGGCAGGGGCGAGCGGCCGCCTTCCAGCAGGTCGGCCTCTTCGGGAAGGCGCACCGGCAGATCCTTTTCGGCAACGGGCACCGCCCCGCAGTCCTCGCAGTAGACGATGGGAATCGGGGCGCCCCAGTAGCGCTGCCGGGAAATGCCCCAGTCGCGCAGGCGGAAGCTGACGGTCTTTTTCCCGAGCCCGTTTTTTTCCAGCTCCTCTGCGATGGCCTCCTTGGCGTCGGTGCTGGCCATGCCGTCAAACCGGCCGGAATTGACCATGAGCCCTTCGCCGGCATAGGCCTCTTGCAGGGTGTCCCCGTCCAGGGCTTTTCCCGGCGGCTGGACCACCGCCACCACGGGCAGGTCGTATTTTCGGGCGAAATCAAAGTCCCGCTGGTCGTGGGCCGGCACCGACATGACCGCGCCGGTTCCGTATTCCATCAGGGCAAAGTTGGCCGTGTAGATCGGCATGCTGCGGCCGGTCATGGGGTTTTGACAGAAAGCGCCGACAAAGACCCCTTCTTTTTCGTAGTTTTCCAGGGCTCGGCTGGACCGGTCGGTCAGGGCCATCTTTTCGACGAAGTCGGCCACCGCCGCCTCCTGGTCCGTGCCGGCCGACAGCGACGCCACCAGGGGGTGCTCCGGGGCCAACACCATGAAGGTGGCGCCGAACACCGTGTCCTGGCGGGTGGTAAAGACCGGAATCACCTCGTCTTTTCCCTGAACCGGGAACCGGATTTCGGCGCCGAAGCTTTTCCCGATCCAGTTTTTCTGCATGGTGATGACCTTTTCGGGCCACCCCGGAAGCTTTTCACAGTACCGGAGCAGGTCGTCGGCATAGTCGGTGATCCGGAAAAACCACTGCTGCAGCTTTTTCTGCCGCACCTGCCGGCCGCACCGCCAGCAGCTGCCGGCCTCGACCTGTTCGTTGGCCAGCACGGTCTGGCACGAGCCGCACCAGTTGACGAACGACTCCCTGCGGTAGACCATGCCCTTTTCGTACATCCTGAGAAAGAGCCACTGCTCCCAACGGTAGTACTCCGGTCGGCAGGTGGCGATCTCCCGGTCCCAGTCGTAGGAAAATCCCATGCGTCGAAGCTGGGTTCTCATGTTGTCGATGTTTTCGTAAGTCCACCGGGCCGGGTGGGAGTCGTTGGCGATGGCCGCATTTTCCGCGGGCATACCGAAGGCGTCCCAGCCCATCGGGTGGAGCACGTTGAACCCCCTGAGCCGCTTGTAGCGGGCCACCACATCTCCGATGGTGTAGTTTCGCACGTGCCCCATGTGGATCTTGCCCGACGGATAGGGAAACATCTCCAGCAGGTAGTATTTTTCCCGGCCCGGCTCTTCTTTTACCTTGAACAGGTTCTTCTCTTCCCAGGCGGCCTGCCACCGGGGCTCGATTGTCTTCGGATCGTACCGTTCGTCCATCGGTTTTTCGTTCCTTTACGGGCTTTCTATGGCTGATCTGTGGATGGTTCAGGGTTCAGAGGTTCGGGGTTCCGGGTTCGGGGTTCTGTGTTCTGGGTTCAGCGGTTCCGGGGTTCAACGGTTCCCTATTCACCGGAGATAAATCCCAAGAACCAAGCACCAAATTCCAAACAAGCACCAAGCACCAAATCACAAATTCCAAACCGGAACGGCACTTTTTTAAAAGTTTACGAACTACGGTGACGTCAATTTATTCCTTGTTTGAGATTTGGAATTTGAGTTTGGAATTTGTTTGCTATTTGGTGCTTGGGATTTGGTCATTTTTTTGCATTGAACCCTTCGAACCCCAGAACCCCTGAACCTTGAACCCCTGAACCTTGAACCCGGAACCTCCGAACCCGGAACTCCGAACCCAACTCGGCCTGTGTGCCATAAACGGCGTCAAATGGCAAGCGGCGCAATGGGGCCTTCGACGCCGCTGGGAGGCTAAAAGACAGATGTCAGAGAAAAGACCGATGTCAGAGGTCGGATGTCAGAGGTCAGAGGTCAGAGAAAAGACCGATGTCAGATGTCGGAACCGCCGGATGTCAGAAAAACAGGATGACAGACGACGGAGGACAGACGACAGAAAGGGCAAGATATCGGATGTCGGAGGTCGGAAAACAAGATGACAGCCCCGCCGTCCCGTTCTCGAACGGGATTTGATCAAATAGGAAACTTATGTCTAAGCCCCCGACGGTGGAGGGACGCGCTCTGTTGCGTCCGTGTTGCCAGAAATAACCCAATACCGGCCACGACGGAGCGTGGCCCTCCAACCTCCAAAACCCAAGGCGGGGGCAGGTCGGTTATTGCCGCCGGCCTCGGTCGAAGTTTCACATAAGCCCTGCCGCTGGCGCGGCGTTCAGGGTTCAGGGTTTGCGTCTTCGCGCTGTGCGCTTCCCGCTTCGCCTTTGGCTACGCCGGACAGGTCGCCGCACAGGCAGGGTTCAAGGGTTGCCGTAGGGAATTCTATCGGAATCTTTTGGTCTTAACCGGCCAGTTTGA
>JAIPEL010000048.1 GCA_021737185.1 Desulfobacterales bacterium
GCAAGAAAAGGAAGACCGCCGCATAGATCAACTGAATCTGTTCAGGTAACAGGCTCGCCACCTTTGAGGTGGCCAATCAAACAACCGCTTTGAGCGGTTCACATTTTTCAAGCCACCGGCTCTGCCGGTGGTATATGACATTATTTCACGCGGTGCAGCCGCGTCTTATCAAATCTCGAAGAGATTTGATTGGAGGTGACATCCATGAGCGAAGAACGAGACATACAGACGGAACAGCTCGACAACTGGAAGCCGGGGGACCAATCCGAAACCGAGTGCGGCATCGACTGCGCCCGGGAAGAAGACGAACACAATTGCTGCTCCTGCTGCTGGTAGGGGGTTATCCCCTGGATGTTGAATTTTGAACCCAGAACCCTGAACCCCGAACCCAGAACCTTGAACTGTGAACCCAGAACCCTGAACGGTGAACCCCGAACCCCGAACGGGGAACCGTTATTGATAAGGAGGTGGCATTATGTCCGCAAATTTCCGTTCCAAGGCCAAAGCCTGCTGTTCCCGTGAAAAGGATAGAATCGTATCTGAGTTGTCCAGATGCGACAGCGCAGATAGCGCCGACTACCGGCATCGCTGCTACCGCTCCGTCGCCCGCAAGAGCGGCGAGCGCTCCCGGCAGTGCATGCTGTCCTGATCTGAAAATTCGACGCCGGCGCATTGCGATAGCGCCGGCAGAAATCTGAAAAGCCCGGGGGGAAAATCCCCCGGGTTTTTTTTGGGCTTGTCTTTGCCGAGTTCGAGTTGGACAGCATCCGGGAACTGATCCGGATCAGCAAGATCCGCGAATATGCCCAGGGGGAGCAGATCATCCGCGAGGAGGAAAAAGATCCGTGGATGTATATCCTCTATCACGGACAGGTTCGCATCGTGAAGAAGAACAAGGTGGTTGCCGTGCTGCGCCGCTGCGGCGACCTGTTCGGCGAGATGGGAGCCCTGGGCGGGACGGGGCGCACCGCCTCGGTGTTCGCGGACGAGGATAGCGCCTGCCTGACCGTGGACGCCGCGAAGTTCGAAGAGTTTACGGGAAAAGACAAGATGGCCTTCGGTTTTCTGCTCTACCGTCTCCTTGCCGAGGTCCTCAGCGACCGCCTGAAACAGACCACCGAGCGGCTGACCCGGGCCGGAGACGAAATCCTGCGTCTCAAGGGGCAAATCCGGGAGTTGAGCCCGGACCCCGGCTAAGACGTTTCCCCCAGCACAAAAAATGTTCAGCCGCCCGGTGTTTCGGAGTCCGTTTTTTTCCGAACGAGCGTTCTTCCGCAGTGGGGGCAGAACACCGTTGCCAGGTTCTGCTCGTCCATGTAGGCCTCGTCGGCCAGGCGCAGCACATACGGCTCGATGCCCGACGACGGGCAGTTCTTTTCAGGACAGTAAAAATCCATCGCATTCTCCTCTTTTGATATTCATTCCAAACTGTCCATAAACCATAAGGATCAGCACCGCGATTTCAACCGCGGACAGCGTTCCAATCGAGAAAAACGGGTGATTTCGATTTCTCGGGAAGGATGCACACCGCTCTGTGCAGAGGTGTCGTTGAACATGTGCACGTTTGAGCCTCGTTCGGCTGAAATAGAGGGATAGAGTATTCTATCGAGATCCGTAAAATCGTACTTTGCAAGTGATATCAAATAATAGATACCGCCCGGTTTTGTCTTGCCTCCGTGAAATGATTCCGGAATGAAATTTGCTTCGCCAGATGCAATCACATCGGGCGAAGTGCGATTTCAGAGAGAATCACTGCGATGTTTCCTCGGACAGGGTTATTTGGGCCGATCCTCCTCCTCGTTTTTTTCCTGTGGGTTGTTTTCCCCGGCGGTTCGGCCGTTTCCGGCCGGAGCCTCCGGTTCCAGGAGGTCCTTACGCTGGCCGAGAACAACGCCTACGACCTGAAAATCGCCAGATCCGATGTCAAGATCAGCCGCCATCGCCTGGATGAAGTGCGCTCTTTGTATTATCCGAGCCTCGATTTCCAATTATACAACGAATACGTTTACGTGCCGGAGGAAAACGAACAGGGAGTCGTCTCGGTGGGAAGCTCGGTCAGTACGACCCTGGAATCGACCTACCAGCATTCGGTGGTGGCCAGCCTCAACTACCAATTGTATGACTTCGGGGCAAGGGGCCTCAAATATGAAAACGCCCGACGGGAAATGGACATCGCCCGGCTCAACCTGGACCGCAGCCGGGTGGATCTGCGCATCCAGGTGCTCGAAAGCTACGCCCGGGGATTGCGGCTCTGGCGGCGGCACGAATCGGCCCTGCGCATCCTTGAGCTCAGAAAAGAGATCTACCGCAGTGCGCTGCAGCTCAAAGAGGCAGGGACGGTCGGACAGCGGCAGGTTCAAGAGTTTGCCTTGGAGCTGGCAGAGGCCATGGGAAGGGTTGATGACCTGGAGAGGGAATATCAGAACGCGCTCAATGACCTGGCATACTACACCGGCGATCCATACTTGGCGGTGCGCACAGCCTTTACCGATTTTCCGGAGCCGGATCAGAACGAACCAATACCGGAGGTGGCGCGGCTTGCCGAAATTCGGGTCATCGAGGCGGAGATCGACGGCAAAAGGGCCGAGGTCGAGATTGCTCAAAAAGAGATGCTTCCGCGCCTGGTGGCATACGGAGCTTACCGAATGTATGGAAGTGACCCGGACAGCTTCGGCCGCTCCTTGAAAGAAATCTCCGAGCGCGATGCCACAGTGGCAGTGGTGGCCGAATGGAACCTGTTTTCGGGTTTCCGGGATGTGTCGAAAGTCCGGCGGCTGAAGGCCGAGGTTGAACGTCTCACCTATGAGAAGCAAAAACGAGCGGCTGATTTGGCGCGCGACATTAAAAGCAGCTACCAGGCCTATCGACTCCTTGTGGACCGCAATGAGCAATGGCAGAAGCGGCGGTCCCGGATCCGGCTCAGTCGGGAAATCGACAGCCGCCTGTCGAGGCAGCAGCTGCTCGATGGCATCGCCCATCTCGAGCATGAAGTCGAGCTTGTTCGCCACCAGCTCGATCTTGACCTGAAAAAGATCGACCGGGCGGTGGCCGGTTTGAAGCTGGCGTTCTGGCGGGAAGGGCAGACAAATTGAACGCCGGGCTGATCGCTCTGGAGGTGGCGGCACGGATCAACCGCATCGATTTGGATCTTCGGGCCATTAGCCGCGAATTCGGCATCCACGACGAAGTGTCGCCCGAAGAGCTCTTGCGCATCGCAAGGCGCTTCGGTTTCCGCGCCAGGCTCAAGCGGTTGCCCGTAGCCAAAATCGTGGGGGCCTATCCCCTGCCGGCCATTTCCGTCGAAAACGACGGTGTGTATCGCGTGCTGCTCAAGGCCAAGGAAGACGGAAGCCGTCTTCTGCTGTTCGACCCGGAATCGCAAAAAACCGACGAGGCGTCCCTGGATGACGTCGATGCCGCCGCCGAGGTCTTCATTATCCTTAGCCACCGGAAAATCTCCGCCCGGACCGTGTTCGGGTTCCGATGGTTTCTCGCGGAGATGGTCAAGTTCAAGCGGATCATCGGAGAGGTGCTGGTCGGCTCTTTCGTGGTCCAACTCTTTGGCCTGGTCACCCCCCTGTTTACCCAGGTGATATTAGACAAGGTGATCGTTCACCGCAGCCTGACCACCCTGGACGTGCTGGCCATCGCCTTTCTGGCGGTGACCGTTTTCGAGCTCCTGCTCAACATCGCCCGAAACTACATTTTCATCCATACGGCCAACAAGCTGGACGCCAAGCTCGGTGCAAAGCTGTTTCGACACCTGCTCTCTCTTCCCTTCATGTATTTCGAATCGAGAAAAGTGGGAAACATCGCCGCCCGCGTCCGGGAGCTGGACACCATCCGGGAGTTTATCACCAACAAGGCGGTGAGCGTCATCATCGATCTGTTTTTTTCCCTGGTCTTCGTGGCGGTGATGTTGTTGTACAGCGTCGAGCTGACGCTCATCGTGCTCGGCTTTGTCACGGTCATCGCCCTGATCTACCTGGTCATTACACCCGAACTGCGCCGGCGCCTGGAGGAGAAATTCCAGATGACGGCCGCCTCCAACTCCTACCTGGTGGAGTCTGTCACCGGCATGCAGACCGTAAAATCCCTGGCCGTGGAAGGAAGGATGCAAAAACGGTGGGAAGACCACCTGGGGCGCTACGTGCGGTCAAGCTTCAGCCTGGCCAACATGTCCAACATTTTCGGCGCCATCTCGGGGACGGTACGGCGGCTCATGACCATTGCGATCCTCTTTATCGGGGTAAAATCGGTGCTCACCGGGGATCTGACCATCGGCCAGCTCATTGCCTTTCAGATGTTTGCCGGCCAGTTTGCCGCCCCGGTGCTGCGGCTGGTCAATCTGTGGCACGAGTTCCAGCAGGCCCTGTTGTCGGTGGACCGGCTGGGCGACATCCTGAATTACCCGCCGGAGGTTTCTACGGAAAAAGCCATCACCCTGCCGAAGCTCGGCGGCGCGCTGCGCCTGGAAAACGTAATTTTTTTCTACACGCCGGGCGGACCCCGTGTGATCGACGGCATCTCGTTTTCGGTCAAACCGGGAACCAGCGTCGGTATCGTGGGTCGAAGCGGCAGCGGGAAAAGCACGCTGGCCAAGCTGCTTCAGCGCCTGTATCTTCCCACCGAGGGGGCGATCTACATCGATGGGGTGGATGTCCGGCATATGAATCCCTACTGGCTTCGGTACAACATCGGCGTCGTTCTTCAGGAGAACTACCTGTTCAGCGGGACCATTCGGGAGAACATAGCCCTGGCCCGGCCGGACGCGCCCATGGAAGCGGTCCTGAAGACATCGCAGATCGCAGGGGCCCACGAGTTCATCAACCAGCTCCCGGAGGGGTATGACACCCAGGTGGGAGAACGCGGATCGGCCCTGTCCGGCGGCCAGCGCCAGCGGGTGGCCATCGCCCGGGCGCTGATTACAGATCCCCGTCTGCTGATTTTTGACGAGGCCACCTCGGCCCTGGACTACGAATCGGAGAGGATCGTCCGGGAAAACATGAAGGCGATCAGCCGGGGGCGCACGACCTTGATCATTGCCCACCGGCTGTCGACCACCCGGAACTGCGATATGATCATGGTGATGGAAAAAGGAAAGATTGTGGAGGCCGGCCGGCAGGAGGAGCTGATGGCCAGGGAGCAGGGATACTTCCGCCATATGCACCAGCTCCAAGCATGACGAGCGGCTTCGGTAAAGCGCAAATCTCTGCGTTGTGCCTCGTTTCCCGGCGCTGCGACGTACTGAAAGTACGCCTCGCGGCGGAAAACAAGGCACGCCTTGACCTTTACGCTTTACCGAAGCCGCTGTGCCCGAAGGAGAAAGACAGCTTTTGGATTCCCGCCTGCGCGGGAATGACCCAAATAGGAGTGCAGTTGCAGTGATTCGTCATGCCCGCCCCCCATCGAGTGCGGGGCAGGCTCCGGCGGGCATCCAGGGGATTTTAGCAACGGTCTCCTGAATCCCCGTCTGCCCGGGGATGATGAGAAGAGTCATCACGGTTCTTGTTTGTCATCCCCGTGCAGACGGGGATCCAGGGAATTTTTCTCCAATGGAAAGACAATATTTCGTTTACATTCTGGCGAGCCAAAAGAATGGAACCCTGTATATTGGGGTGACGTCGAACCTTCCCAAGCGGATATGGGAGCACAAAAGTGATCAAGTAGACAGTTTTACCAAACGATACAGTGTAAAGGATCTCGTCTATTATGAAGCCTATACCGAACCGGAATCGGCGATCCTCCGGGAAAAGCGGCTAAAAAAATGGGAAAGAGCATGGAAGCTTCGATTGATCGAAGAAAAAAATCCGGAGTGGGAGGATCTTTATCCAAAGATTATATAGCTTTCTTGAGAGGACGCCTGGATCCCCGTCTGCACGGGGATGACGAAATAAGCAGAGGTGCTCTGGGTTGTCATGCCCGTGGAGACGGGCATCCAGGGCAACTGCCAAAAGGACGCCTGGATCCCCGTCTGCACGGGGATGATCCAAAGGGATTCTTTGGCCGTTGATATGACGATACATCCTGATACGTGAATCGATCTTTTTCCGGTAAATGACCATGCGCCGCAAAGCCAAAGACAGCCACGAATTCAAACCGCTGCTGGTGGAGATCGAAGAGCAGCCCTTGAACCCGCTGGGGCGCACGGTGTTTTGGATCATCATCGCCGCAATCGGCTTTTTCGGTCTGTGGATGTTCTGCGGCCGTGTCGATGTGGTGGTCACCGCACGGGGCAAGGTGATTCCGGTGGGAGAAGTCAAAACGGTTCAGCCCCTGACCGCCGGGGTGGTTCGGGCCATCCGGGTCAAGCCCGGTGATTTTGTAAAAGAGGGTCAGGTTCTGATGGAAATCGATCCTTCCGACATCGAGCCGGAACTGGAATCGATGAAGGTTGATTTGGCGCAGGTGGAACTGGAAATCCTGCGGATCGAGTCCCTTCTTTCTGAGACCGCCTTTTCACCCTCTGAAGGAAAGTACGATCGTCGCCAGATCGGCATGCAGCAGGAAATCTATGAATCGGCGCGGCGGCGTCTGCAGCAGCAGATCCGGGTTAAAAAAGAAGAACTCGGCCAGGTTTCCGAGCGCCTGGCTGCTACGAGAAAATCGCTGGCTCGGGCGGTGTTCCAGTGGCAGCTGGCCGAGGAACGCCTGTCGCGGCTTACGCCGGTCAAAGACATCATCAGCAAAGATGATTACGACAAAGCCAGAAGTGAGAGGACCTCCTTCGAGGATCAGGTCAATGAAAAGATCCATGGCGTGGAGGAGCTCTGGAAATCCGCCGAGCGCGTTCGCCGAGAGATCGATCTGATTCGGACCGAAGAGCAGAACCGGCTCCTGGAGGAACTTTCTGAAAAACGACAACGGCAGATTTATTTGCAGGCGAAAATCGAAAAGGCGGCGTTTCTGAGCAGCCGGCAGCAGATTACCGCGCCGGTGCGCGGGACCGTGACCCAACTCCTGATTCACACCATCGGCGGGGTGGTCACCCCGGCCGAAAAGCTGGCCCACATCGTGCCGGCCGATTCCCCGCTGGTGATCAAGGCGCTGGTGCTCAACAAGGACGTGGGATTTATCGCTCCCAGCATGGATGCTTCGATCAAAATCGACACCTTCAATTTCCAGAAATACGGACTCATTGATGGGACCGTGCTTCAGGTCGCCAACGACAGCATCGAAGACAAGAACCTCGGATTGGTCTACGAAACCTACATCGAACCGAAGAAAACGACCCTGACGGTGGAAGGGGTGGAAACGCCCATCGGCACCGGCATGAGCGTGACTGCCGAGATCAAGGTCGGAAAACGCCGCATCATCGAGTTTTTCATCTACCCGCTGATCAAATACCTGGACGAGGGGATCAGCGTGCGCTGATAAAATAGTAGAAAATCCCCGAAATCTTCTTTCGCGCTTGATTCGGTATTAAAAGGTACTGAATTTCCGCGTCAAGTGCCCATTAGTCTTTTTTCAGCTCATCATATGCCGGATAATAGGCGCAGTCCTTGATCTCTTCTCTTCCCTGGGAGGAGTGAACCTGATCGAGCGTCGCGCGCCCGCTGAACTGGCCCGTTGCTGTGCCCCCCTTGATGTAGTACTCCTCTCCGGCCTTCACATCCAGCTTCACATGGGCCTCGTTTTCGGGGGTCTTGGCAGCAACGAAAACCTCTCCGGGCTCGGCAAGATATCCATAGTAGCCGGTATGGGGCAGGGTCGTCACCTTCTGGTTGTTGATGTAGATCGGGTAGGAAACCGCGCCGCCGACAAAAGTTCTCGGCCGGTAAATGTATATCACAGCCTTGTCGGAGGTGGGGTCGACGGGGGTGAACGGCTTGCCTCCAATTGCGGTGCATCCGGCAAGGAGCGTGCCGACCGAAAGCAAAACGAGCAAAGAGCAGGTGAGGAAGTTGGGTTTGGGTGATCTCATGAATTCGACTCCTTTTTTTAATAAAACCGTTATGTTAATGGCGTATTTAGACTTGCGGCGGACCAGACAACGGGTGCCTGCACCCTGCCAACGTGCAACTCCGAATGAAAATCGGGGCATTTTATAGTGAGTGTCTGCAATTGGTGTCAAGGAAAAATGAGCGGAATTGCAGCCCAAACGAAGGAGCCGGGCCGGGCCGCTGGCGGCTCTCCGAAAATACCTTGCGCTCCTATCCGAATCATGTGATAGAAGACTGTATTTCTTGATATAAATGCCTTTTAACAGAAAAAGGAGGAAGGAAAATGATTTTCACAAAGCAGAGGGGCAGGTGGGCTGTCGTGGTGATGGCCGGGGCCGTTCTGGTTGCCGTGGCCGGGTTGGTTCCCGCGGCTGCCGAATCCGCGCCGTTCGATGTAAAGCGGCTGGTGGTCTGCAAGGATGTGCAGGACCGGGAGCCGGTCGAGATTTCGGACAGCTTTTCTGCGGATACGACAAAGGTTTACGCTTTTCTGGAGGCGGTCGACATTCCAGCCGACACCGAGATCGATTTTGTCTGGCATCACGGCGGAAATGAAATGCTTCGGGTGACGGTGCCGGTGCGTCAGGGCGGCCGCTGGCGAACCTATGCCAATAAAAATCTATACGAGCTGACAGGCTCATGGCGGGTGGAAGTCCAGGATGCGGATGGCGCCGTCATCGGCGCGGTAGAATTTGAAGTGAAATAAAATCGCCGCGGCGTCGGCCAGATATGGGCAACGCCGGAGACGAGATATTCCTTATTATGAACCGATTCTATCGATACCCAGGGCGGGTCGTTTTCTTGATCTTCCTTCTATGGGCTTTGCCGGCTGCTTCCGGTGCGGAACCCGCCTCCATTTCCAGCGCCGAGATCTCTGCGCTGGCAGCGGCGCTGAACCACATTCCGCCGGTCGATTTTTGCGGGGAGCCGGTTCCTCTAAAAAACCCCGATGTCCGGGAGCGGTTCGAAAAGGAAATGCTTCTTCTGCTCTGGAATCGGCCGCAGGTGATCCTTTGGATGAAACGTGCCGGACGTTATCTGCCGGTGATCGAGGAGATTCTGGCCGAGCACCGGATTCCGGCGGACCTGAAGTATATCGCCGTGATCGAAAGCGCGCTCCGGCCCCATGCCGGCTCCAGCAGGGGCGCCGTCGGCTTCTGGCAGTTCATGGCCGAAACCGGCCGGAATTATGGCCTTACCGTCGATGCCCGGAAAGACGAGCGGCGCAATATCTATGATTCGACCCGGGCGGTGGCACGCTATTTTTCCCACCTGTACGATCGCTTCGGAAGCTGGACCCTTGCGGCAGCGGCGTTCAACATGGGGGAAGCCGGTCTGGAGGCCGAAATTGCCGAACAGCAGGTAAACAATTACTATGATCTGTACCTGTCGCTGGAAACCCAGCGATACGTGCTTCGGGCTGTTTCGGCCAAGATTATCCTCTCTGCGCCGGAACGCTATGGGTTTGGCCTTGCCTTGGAAAACGCCTATCCGCCCCTTTCCTTTGCCCGGGTTCTGATCGAATGTAGGGAGGAGACCCCCATCCGCCTGGCAGCGCAGGCGGCCGGCACCTCATTCAAGCGGATCAAGGATCTGAATCCTGAAATCCGGGGCCACTATCTGGCCGCCGGATCTCACTGGCTCAGGATCCCGGAGCCTGTGCCGGATGGATTCCAGGACCGGGTAGAAGAGCTGTTCGAAACCCATGCGGCAGAGCGAAAGCAGCACATCTACATCGTACGCAACGGCGACAACCTTTCGGTCCTTGCCGAGCGCTTCGGTGTGCCGCTGCTCTCCCTGCTGATCTGGAACCGGATCGATCCGAGCCGCCCGATCCATCCCGGCGACCGGCTGGTCGTTCATCCGCCTGCACCGGTAGAAAATGCACGAAACGGCGGCGAGGTGGAACCGGCACGGGGTGGGGAAGAAGGAGAGGAAAGATAGCCCCTGGTTCGCAGGGGGCATGGGCAAGGAGCAACTCAACTTTCCGGATTCATGATGCCGCGAAATGGATAATTTGCTGCCGGTATACGAACTCGCCCCAAAGGATCCCTAACATCAGCGCAGGCCAAGACATCATCAAAACCCATGAGGTGTTTGAATGGCAGCGGCAGTCAAGGATCGCTCAGAGGGCGCTGATGTAAGGTATCCTAAGGCGCTCAGACAGCGTATACCGGCATCAATACCCATTTCGCTCCACTGGGCCAAACCCGAAAGTTCAGGAGCAGCTTTATCAGTCTAAAATTTCCATGTTTTGCAATCGGCTTTCAGGAAAGAGCATCTTTTCGTAGCACCGGCTGCATAGCATGTCTTCGGCCGGGGCATCGGAATTTTCGGGGTCCCGGGACACTTCCCTTCCACATCGGATGCATTTGACGCTGGGTTTCTGCTGTTTAGGATTCATGATCGGTTCCTTCGCTTTCAGGTTTCGGCAGGCCGCAATTCGCCAAGAGATGGTAAAGCAAAAACAATGCCACCCAAAAGCGGGCGGCAGTGAGCGTTATTTATCGAAAAATCAACGAGATAAAGTCATAGTGCTGTTTTTCGGAAAGCCGAACCGTTGCAATATTGTAATATTTGTAAATATTTTATACAAAAATGAAGTTTATCCCGGCGACGCGGCCGCCTGCGGCGGAACGCGGCGCATGGCGAATTGACATCCATCGCGCACGGATGATAGGGGGGGGCCTTATCCCAAGGCGCGAGGAAGGTGAATCATGCGGCTGCCGATTGAACAGATCGATGAAGAGGGACGCGAGCTGTCGCTCGAAGTAGGGGCGGGGCAATTCCCCGTACTCGAAGATCTCCGGGAGCGCGGTGAGGCTCGGTTCGAAAGTCCGATCCGGTTCGAGATCCGGGCCGTGAGGGTAGAGAACGTTTTTCTGGTCGGGGGAAGTGTCAGCGCACGCGTCCGGCTTTGCTGCAGCCGGTGTCTTGCCGATTTTTCCATGGAGCTGTCGGAGAAGTTTTCCCTGACCTACTGCCCGCGGTCCCAAATGCCGGAGCAGGAGCGTCCCGGAGAGGAGACCGAGCTTTTAGCAGAGGAGATCGATCTGATCCCCTTTGATGGAGAAGAAATCGACTTGCTGGAAGGGCTGCAGGAGCAGCTGGTGTTGGCTTTGCCGCTAAAACCCCTTTGCGGCCGGGACTGCAAAGGGATTTGCCCGAAGTGCGGCGCCGATCTGAACCGGACGTCCTGCGGCTGCGAAAACGATCGCATCGACCCCCGAATGGCGGTTTTGCGCAAACTAAAGTCATGACTTCCGGCCGGGCAAGGATCAGCCCGCTCTCGGGTCGATTCGTATCAGCAGATGGCATCACAGGCCTTTTTTTGTCCCTGTCTTTCAGTATGTCGTAGGCGTTTTGGACTTCTTTGAAGCGCTGCCCGTCTTTGTGGCAGGACATATCGGGGTGGCTGCGTTTGACCGCACGCCGATAGGCCTGCTTGATATCCTGCATATCGGCGCCGCGGTGGATGCCGAGAACGATGTAGGGATTTTTGATCATCGAAGGCCTCCTCCCCCTAGTCGCCGGAAGGGGACCCGAAAATAGGCAATCGCCTCCGCGGGTGAAGTCGTGCACCGGACTTCACCGGCGGAGGCAAGAATCGATGAGCCGGCACACTACCCGGCCGTGACGGTGATCTTTCGGGGGGTTGTTTTTTCCACCTTGGGCAGCGTCAGGCGAAGAACCCCGTCTGAAAGGGCGGCTTCGATCCGTTCCTGGTCGATCACCTCCGAAAGGGTGAACTGCCGGTAAAATTTGCCCGTCTCGTATTCGATGAGAATGTCTTCTTCCTCGGCCCCTTCAAAGGGGGCGATATCTCCTGTCAGGGTCAGTACGTTCTCGCCAAGATCGATGGTCAGGTCTTTTGTCTGCACTCCGGGCATGTCTGCCAGGAGCACAAGCTCTTTTTCGGTTTCGAAAATATCGACCTCCGGAGTGAAAACCAGACCCGGCCGGGTCTGCTCGGCAGAAGTGCTTACCTCCTGCTTGTCTTTGACTTTCAATTCCTTGGTATCGGTGTCGGTCATGGAAAGTTCCTCCTGATTATATGGATTGTCAGAATTTCGTTCCGTTTCAATCGTCACGGCTTGCCCCGGATATGATCCTTCTGGGCTTCGACAAAGGCTGTATGACAAGCACTCTAGCTGATGGTGATCTGCCGTGGTTTGGTCGCCTCAGCCTTGGCGATCGAAACCGTCAGTATCCCGTTGACCAGCCGCGCATCAACTTTTTCTGGATCGACGTCTCCGGGAAGGCCGATGATCCGTGAAAATCTTCCACCTTCCCGCTCCCGCCGGTGGTACCGGGCGCCTTCTACATCCGCGCCGGTCTGGCGTTCACCGGAGATGCTCAGGTTGTTTCCGGTGACCTGGATGTCGAGATCCCCGGACTTGATTCCCGGCAGTTCCGCCCGGACGTAGTACCGATCCTTGTCCTCGGTGAGGTTTACGGCCGGAAACACCCCGGCGGTCGGGCGAAATACCGGCGCGCCTTGAAACCCCTCCAGCACTCGGTCCATCTGGCTCCGCATTCGCTCCAATTCGTCAAAGGGGCTGCGGACCCGATAGGTGGGAAGGTCGAACAATCGTCTGTAAATCATGGCCCATCCTCCTTTTTCGTTGTTCTTGCGCTGCTTTGTCAGACGCATGAATGACCGCCTAAAGACTCTTGTTTTACCGATATCATAAAACCAATTCGGTGGATGTCAAGATCGTAAAAAAACTTTTTATCGATATTACTTAATTCTTTTCGAGGTTTTAAATAATGCAATAAACCCGCGACCGACCCAAATGAATCCGAATATACGGCTGTCTGTCCCTTCATATACAGGATTGCCCTGATTTCGGAACCGAACCCCTCTGGGCCATAATCCAGAGTCAATTCAACCCAGATCACCCGAATTGTAAAGGAGAAGAGCCGATGAACGAAAAGGAAGCCTACCGCCAGAAAATCGAGGCGCAGATCGACGAATGGAAAGCGGAGATGGACAAGCTCAATGCCCGGGCAAAGAAGCTCGATGCAGAAGGACGGATCGAGGCCGAAAGCCGGATTCAGGATCTCAAGGCACGGCAGGAGGCCGCCCGGGCCAAGCTCGATGAGCTTCGCAGGGCCGGCGATGCCGCATGGAAAGACGTGAAAGAAGGCCTTGACCGGGCTGTCTCCGAACTGGGAGATGCGGTCCGGGACGCGGCCTCGAAATTTTCCTCAAAAAGCTAGAAACGCGTCTTTCTGTCCTCGGGCAGCCGACGGTACTGAGGTCATGCATCCTCCCCCCGCCAGCATTCAAACCCGCCAGTCCGGTGGGAAAGAGGTTGACAGAACGATGCCGCTTTCTTAGTATTCGTTTCAATGTCCGTTCGAAAACGGACGCCGTTTTATCCGAAAAAAGCAAGTCATTCGCTCAAAGCCACGAAGGCATGCTGCTTCCAGAAGGAAGCCGTCTATGCCTCGTGGCTTTTTCATTGGGCCGAAAGGAAAAAACGAAGATGCACAAGTCGATGCGTGGTTTGATGGTCGGATTTTTGCTCCTTGGCGCTTTCCCCGATATCGGCGCCGCCGACCGGGTCGTCACCGACGGAGCCGGCAGAAGCGTGTCGGTGCCTGCCGCGGTCGAGCACGTGATCTGCTCGGGACCCGGCGCCCTGAGGCTGTTGACCTATTTGCAGGCCGAGGAAAAGATCGTGGCGGTCGACGACATGGAAAAGCAAAGGCCGAGGTTCGATGCCCGGCCCTATGCGTTGGCAAACCCGCAGTTCAAACAGGCTCCGATTTTCGGCCAGTTTCGGGGATACGATCACCCCGAGCTGATCCTGACCCTCGATCCAGCGCCCCAGGTCATTTTCAAGACCTACCCGGGCATGGGCCACGACCCGGTCGAACTCCAGCAAAAGACCGGCATCCCGGTGGTCATTCTTCAATACGGCGAACTTTCCGGAGACAGAAGCGAGCTGTATCGCTCCTTGAAAGTCATGGGCGAAGTCGTCGGCCGACAGCAGCGGGCCGAACAGGTCATCTCCTTCTTCGAGGAGAAGATCGCAGACCTGCAGCAAAGGACGGATCCGGTGCCGTATGAAAAACGGCCGACCTGTTTTGTGGGCGGCATCGCCTTCAAGGGGCCCCACGGGTTTCAATCCACCGAACCGGGATATCCGCCATTTTCCTTTGTCGGGGCGAAAAACGTGGCCGCCGAAGAGCTGCCGGCCGGAAAAATGGTTCGGCACAGCAACGTGGCCAAGGAAAAGATCGTCCAATGGGATCCGGGTGTGCTGTTTCTCGATCTTTCCTCGCTCCAGATGGGGGAAGGCGCCGGCGCGCTGTTCGAGCTGAAGACCGATCCGGCATATCAAACGCTGAACGCCGTCCGGGCGGGCAGGGTATACGGGCTGCTTCCCTACAACTGGTACACCCGCAATTTCGGTTCGATTCTGGCCAACGCCTATTTCATCGGAAAGCAGCTCTATCCCGAGTCGTTTACCGATATCGATCCGGAGCAGACCGCAGACGAGATCTATACATTTCTGGTGGGCAAGCCGGTGTTCGAAGAAATGAACCGGTCTTTTGCCAATCTGGCGTTTCAGCCGATCTCACTTGACTGATCGGTGTTTGGTGTTTGGTGTTTAGTGTTTGGTATTGATGGATTTGTAAAAAGTTCGAATTGGTCTTCTTTTGTCATTCCCGCGCAGGCGGGAATCCAGGTGCTTTCGAATAATGAAACTGGATTCTCCTTCGACTTCGCTCAGGATGGTGAGCCTGTCGATCCACCGCCTGCGCGGGAATGACGGATAAAAACTTTCCGACTCGAAGATAGGAGAAAATCTGTGCATTTCGCCCAAGGTGAGATCCCCCGTCAATACACCCGGTACATCGGGCGGAAAAGCGCTTTTATCGGGGCAAGCTTTCTGTTTCTGGCAGGCGCCATTTTGGTAAGCATCTCCCAGGGAGCGGCCGGCATCCCGTTGGAAGGCGTTGTCCGGTCCCTGCTCGGCGCCGGTGCAGAACGGCGGTATGACGTCATCATCTGGAACATCCGGCTTCCCCAGGCCCTGTCTGCGGTCGCCGCCGGTGCCGGCCTGGCGGTATCCGGTGCGGTGATGCAGTCGATCCTGCGCAATCCCCTCGGTTCTCCGTTCACGCTGGGAATCTCCCAGGCCGCGGCCTTCGGCGCCGCACTGGCGGTGATGATCCTGGATGCCGGGGTGATGGCCAGCACCCAGGTGGGGGCGGTCACCATATCCGAGCCGATTTTGACCACGGCAACGGCCTTTGTCTTCTGCCTGGCGGCGGCGGCGGTGATCATCGCCGTTTCCCGCCTTCGGGGGGCTTCGCCGGAGACCATGATTCTGACCGGTGTGGCCCTGGGCGCCCTGTTTACCGCCGGCACGATGTTTTTGCAGTTCTTTGCCGACGACGTTCAGCTGGCCGCCATGGTCTTCTGGACCTTCGGCGACGTCGGCCGGGCGAACTGGTTTGAGCTTGCCCTGTTCAGCGGGGTGACGGCCCTGGCGACGGTCTATTTTTTTGCCAACGGGTGGAATTACAACGCGATCGATGCAGGGGACGAAACCGCCCAGGGGCTCGGGGTCCGGGTGGAGCGGATCCGGCTGCTGGGCATGCTGGTCGCCTCTTTGGTCACGGCGGTGATCGTGGCGTTTTTGGGGATCATCGGTTTTGTCGGCCTGGTCTGTCCCCACATGGTCAGACGGCTCATCGGGGGAGACCACCGGTTTTTGCTGCCGGCCACGGTCATCGTCGGCGGGCTTTTGCTGCTGATTTCCGACACGGTCGCACGGCTGATTCTCGCCCCTCATCTGCTTCCGGTGTCGATCCTGACGGCCTTCATGGGAGCGCCGGCCTTTCTTTATCTGCTCATACGGGGGTACCGACGGTGATTCTGCAGGTCAACGGCGTAAGCTTCGGCTACAACGGACGGCGGGTGCTCGACGATGTCCGGTTTTCCGTCAATCCCGGCGAATTGATGGTCATCCTGGGCCCCAACGGGGTCGGAAAGACGACGCTGCTGCGGTGCATCAACGCCATTCTCAAACCCGCCGAAGGCGCGGTCTGGGTCGACGGCCACGAGGTGCTCGGCCTGACCCCGCAGCAGATCGCCCGCCGGGTGGGGTATGTGGCCCAGCAGCAGTCTGCGGGGCGGTTGACCGCCTTCGATGCCATCCTCATGGGCCGCCGGCCCCACATCCAGTGGCGGGTTTCCGATGAAGATCTTCGCATCGTGGACGGGGCGATCAAAAGCCTGGATCTTCAGGGGCTGGCCATGCGATATATCGACCAGATGAGCGGCGGCGAACTGCAGAAGGTGGCCATCGGACGGGCCATGGTCCAGGAGCCGAAGCTGCTGCTTTTAGACGAGCCGACGAGCAATCTCGATCTGAAGAACCAGCTCGAGATCCTTCGGCTGCTGCGCCATGCGGTCCAGGACCACGGTCTTGCCGCGGTCATGACGATGCACAACCTGAACATGGCGCTGCGGTTTGCCGACAAGTATCTGTTTTTGAAAGAAGGGCGGATCTTCGATGTCGGCCGCCCGGAGGAGATTTCCGCCGAAACCGTGGATGCGGTATACGGCGTTGCCGTCGAAATCCATCGCCACAACGGAAACCCCCTGGTGATCCCGAAAGAGGAAAATTAGAATTCAGAAATGAGAAATGAGAAATTAGAAATGAAACCACTGAACCCTGAACCCCGAACCTCTGAACCCAGAACCCCGAACCTCTGAACCCAGAACCCAGAACCCAGAACCCAGAACCTCTGAACCCTTGAACCTCTGAACCTCTGAACCTCTGAACCCCGAACCTTCCCCTATTTTTCTGGAGGCGAAATGAGATATTCTGCAGAGACAATCGATCGGGTCATCGACTTTCACGGCCATGTCTGCCCGGGGCTGGCCATCGGCATTCGCGTCTCGGAGCTGGCCGGTGAGCAGCTGGGCCCACCGGAGTCCACCGACCTGGTGGCGGTGGTGGAAACCGACATGTGCGGGGTCGACGCGGTCCAGTTTTTGACCGGCTGCACTTTTGGAAAGGGAACTCTCATCCACAAGGATCACGGCAAGATGGCGTTTTCCTTCTTCGACCGGAACACGGGCAAGGGATTTCGGGCACGCCTTCGTCCCGAAGTGCAGAATAAAATGGGCGCAGAGCTTGGCGCCCTGATGAAAAAATGGGCGGCAGGCACCCTGACCGCCGAAGAAAAACAGCGGTGCGAACAGATGCGCGAGCAGGCTCAGCAGTATACCATGGACGCTCCCCTGTCTGAGCTGTTCGACGTCGCCCCTGCCGCCGCTTTGGCACCGCGGCCGGCCCGGATCCTGGACAGTCTGGCCTGCGAGCGCTGCGGCGAGATGGCCATGGAGTCGCGCACCCGGCGCTTTGCCGGTCAGACGCTGTGCATTCCCTGTTTTGAGGAGATCGAGCAGAAGATTTGAGCCGAGCGGTTGCACCGGGTATCGTCTGCGCTGCGCAACAGCCGCCCCTATCGACGCTTGCCGAAAACGTCGTTATTCGCTACGGGTAAGTCATCACGGGCTCTTATGCCGGGAGGTTGAGGTGAAGCGAGGGTCGATGGCCATCGTAATGACGGCAGCGCTTTTCTGCTTCTGGGCGGGTGATGCCGCCGCCTGGTTCGACGAGACCCACCTTGCCGTGGCAAAGGCGGCCGGCTACCGGAAATGGTACAACGCGGCGGGCGCGGACCTTGCCAAGCTCAAGGCCGGCAGAAGGGAAGGTTACAACCATTACAGCAACCACCGGCCGGGGGAAAGGGTCACGGCGGCTGAGGTTCGCAGGCAGATTTCCTTATATGACAGCAACCACAGCGACGGGCACCTGTACGGGGCGATCGTCGCTTCCCTGCGCAACGCCGTCGCCCAAGCCGAGAGCGGCGGCTACGGGCATGACCACCTGGCCTACTGCGTCCACTACATCGGCGACCTTTCCATGCCCCAGCACCACCTTGTCTACAACGCGTTCAACCAAAAAACCCACCAGCAAAACGACGGCATCATCAACCAAGAGGTCCTGGATAACCTTCACCGGATTCGCCGCTATCCGATCCGGATCGACTCCGAAAGCGATCTGGTGGGCGAAATCGTCCGGATCGCCAATCTCTCCCTGGCCCTGGGTTGGAAGCTGGAAGAAGAAGACCGTCTCATGACCCCCGAAGAAGCTTACCGCCAGCTCGGCCACAGCGCTTCGCTGCTGCATGGGGTGCTGGCCTACCTCGAGGAAAAGACGGGGAGGTGAGGGGCTGCGCCGTCAACAGGTCGATGGGGCAAATGGTTGAGTGGTTGAGTGGGTAATGGTGAAATGGTCAATTCGTCGAATGGTCCAACTTTCCGGCTTTTTCCCAATCGACCAATCGACGACTCAACCAATCAACCATTCACGGTCGCGTCGTCCCCCGGGAAGTGCTCCAGACTGTGATGGGGAGGCCGAAGCGGTCGATCACCTCGTTGAGCCGCAGCCGGTGCACGGCGTCCGCCGCCCCTTCTTCGATGAGCACGATGCCGGGTTTTTTGCCTGTGCCCACGGCGGAGCGGAGGCTCCAGCCCACGGCGTCGGCCCATTGCGAGGCGAAGGCGACCTCTACGGCATGGGTGGGGGTCAAACAGTCGCAGCGTCCGCCGTCGCTCATCCGGAGCCACATCGTACCGCCGGCCAGGGCGCACCAGCGCTCTGTGTACCATTCTTCCGAAGACAAATCCGCCGCTTCAGCGCCGGCGCTCGGGCCGAGGACCGCCAGCATCATCGAGACGGCCAAATAACCGAAGAACCGCTTTGCCATGCCATCCTCCCAACAAATTTGCTGCCGCAATATTGCGAACGAGCGGAGCGAGATCCGAAATCCAGGTTTTTATCAATTCCCCTTTGATTCCGCCCAGTTCTGTCCTGAGCGAGGCAAAGTCGAGTTGAAAGGTGTCCTCTGCCTGCCCGGCGTAGTTGCTGTTTAACGAAGCCGGGTCATCCGTCGTCTAATTTCCTACAAAAGGGAGCCCCGGCCCCTTGCTTGTCCACACCGCACCGCTGTGGTACGGTTCAGCCCAACCTACACCCTATTGGCACGGATTTCACGGATGTTTTTAATCCTGTAGGTTGGGTTGAGAGCAGCGAAGCTCAACAGAACCCTAAAACCCCTGAACCCTTGAACCCTTGAACCCCTCTTTGACCATGGATGCCTGTGAATCTTCGATCGAATGCTACTTCATCTGCAAGTGCCTCGGAGAGACAATGGACGGTCTGCGCGACGGGATCTGCCGCTTTTCCGGTCCCAGCCGGGCTGCGGTCATCTACGCCGTGGAGCCCGACGACCCGATGAAAATCTATGACCCCCAGAACCTGCTCCAGGGCCACGAGCCCAAATTCAGGGAGCTGTTTCTCGATTCCGAGCAGTGGCGGAATTTTGCCGTCGGCACGGGGGAAAAGCGCAAGTACGGCCACATGAGAACGCTCAAGAACCTGGGGCTGGCCGGGCTGATT
The DNA here is from genome assembly GCA_021737185.1 of Desulfobacterales bacterium. Taxonomy (GTDB): domain Bacteria; phylum Desulfobacterota; class Desulfobacteria; order Desulfobacterales; family CAFBRK01; genus JAIPEL01. Next base: position 19,442 of record JAIPEL010000048.1, read on the forward strand.
TCCTTCGGTGGTCGAAGCGGGCCGGTCTTTTATCAGATGTGGTTCACCGAGCACCATCCGGACATGTGCTGCATCGGCGTCACCGAACGCTGGTTGGAGCATGCAGCATGGCGGGTTTCCCACGACGTGGCCAACGGCGAAGAACTCTACACCGGCATTTCCGGAAGCTTTCTGAGGGAATATGCCGCCCATGCGGTCAGAGATTATGTGATCGACGAAATGAACGTCAACCTCGGCTGGGACAGCCGGATCCGGGTTTTTCCGGTTCTGGAAGCGGTGCTGGGCATCTCCCGCACCCCGGAGGAGGGCCGCCATCCCTGGGGTGAGATCGTCTTCGCGGAGCCCAAGGCCCTGGACCGGCTCGAATGGATCGCCCGGTTTCCGGCTGCCGAACAACCGCTGCTGGAAAACCACAAGCACGTCCGAAAGCTTCTTCAGGCTGTGGAAGATTCCGAACGAAAGCTGGTATCCGACGGAAGGGGAATTCTCGGAATCTGTTTCGGTTCCCCTCCCATGTTTTACCTGTCTGCCGATTTTTTCGACCGCTACGGTTTTTTCCAGGTCAACGGAGAGCGGATCTGCAGTTTTGCCGACGGCAGTTTTCGATCCACCACCTACCGGGCCAAGCTGGTTCAGGTAGAAGAGGCCCTTTTAGAGTCCAACCTCGATCCCAACGACGGCAGCACCCTGTTCAAGATCATCTCTTCCCTGGTTCATCACGCCGAGGTCAACCTCTTCGGCTGCACCATCGTGATCGACCTCAACGAGGAACCGATCCGGATTTCCGGCCAGACCCTGACCGAGCCGCTCGACCTGCAGCGTCCCGACAACCTGGAGCTGGCCCAGGCATTGGCTAGGGTGGACGGCGCGCTGCATCTGGGCAGAGATTTGTGCCTGCACGGCTTTGCCTGCCTTCTTGACGGCCGCTGGCACCCGGGCGAGGACCGGGCACGGGGCGCGCGGTTCAATTCCGCCATCCGGTTTAGTGCAGAGCATTCGAATATCCTGGTGGTGGTGGTCTCCTCGGACCGGCCGGTCTCCATCGTCCAGGAGGGGGTGGACGTCAGCGCCCAGTGTGCCTGGAAGCCGCCGGCAAGCTCCCTGGCCTCGCCACGAACCCTGGCATCATGGGTCTCCCGGACGAACGGATGATAAAATCGCCGGCGCGATTTTATTTTTGTTTCCCATCCTGCGTAACGTTTGTCGAAGCCATTTACCCGTCTCCCTGCCCGGAGCTGGGCTTTGGCGGTCGAAACCGTCAGTCTGCCAGTTTTTCCAGGGAGGCCTTGATAAAGGCGGGCAGGTCCCCCGGATTGCGGCTGGAGATCAGGTTTCCGTCCACCACCACTTCCTGGTCGACAAACTCGGCCCCGGCGTTTTTGATGTCCTGAACGATGGAGGTGTAGCCGGTGAGCTTTCGGCCCCGGAGAATATCTGCGGTGATCAGAAGCTGCGGCGCGTGGCAGATGGAAAAGACCGGCTTGCCGCTTTTGACGAATTCTCCGGCAAAGCGGACGGCATCGCCGTCGACCCGGAGCTTGTCCGGCGAGTAGCCTCCGGGGATGAGCAGGGCGTCGAAGTCGTCCACGGAGACTTCTCCCACGCGCTTGTCGACGGTGACCGGTGTCTGCTGCTTTTTGCCGATCACCTTCTCTCCAGCCTCTAGACCCACATGCACCAGTTCGTGGCCTGCGGCCTTGAACTTTTCCGCCGGTTCGGTGTATTCGGAATCTTCGAACATGTCGGTGATGATCACGGCAATCTTGCTCATGAGTGTTTCCTCCTCTTTGCCTTTTTTTCCACGTCTTCCTGGATTCCCGCCTGCGCGGGAATGACTGAATTTTAATGGTTATTGGTTTGACGCGACGCTAGAATAGCCGCAGGTACTGAATGCAGTCTGTATGATAATTCATTGGAAACGTGCTGCAATGGGTTTAACCCAGTATCTTGCAGCGGCTCGGTTGAAAACCCCCGGGATGGGAGCTATGTTTGCCGTAGTCTGGAAATTTTGGCCTTTAAGACGCAGAAGGTTTTCGGTTTTTTTGCCCTTGGACCTTGTTCCGGTCATTTGAAAATTCGGATTTAAATCAAGGAGGTGAGACCCATGACAACGGATCGCTTTTCCTTTCAAAAGGGAGACGCCCTGTTGATCGTCGACGTTCAGAACGATTTTCTGCCCGGCGGTGCGCTGGCCATCGAAAAAGGCGATGCGATCATTCCGGAGCTCAACCGGGTTCTTAAAAAGGCGGCAGAGGCCCGAATCCCCGTATACGCCTCCAGGGACTGGCACCCTGGGGGCCACATCAGTTTCCAGGACCAGGGAGGCGACTGGCCGCCCCACTGCCTCCAGGACACCGAAGGGGCCGCCTTTTCTTCCGCCCTGGACCTTCCGGAGGATGCAGTGGTGGTGACCAAAGGGGTGCGGTTCGACAAGGACCAGAATTCGGCATTCGACCAAACCGGTTTTGCCGAGCGGTTGAAAAAAGACAATATCCTGCGCCTGGTGGTCGGCGGGCTCGCACAAGACGTCTGCGTCCTGGCGACGGTGCTCGACGCCCGGAGCCACGGCTTCGATGTACTACTTTTGGAGGAGGGGACAAAGCCGGTGTCCGCCGAAGGCGGCCGGAAGGCCCTGACCGACATGATCAAAGCCGGTGCAAAATTCGTGGACGCCGAACTCGATGTGTGCACCTACGCCCCGGAATGGGCCGAGCATCAGCGGCCCGGCGAGCCCGAAGATGCCTGCGACGACGGCAGAAGCGGGAAGATCTAGTCCACGCTGCCGCCGGCCTGCAGGCGGCCGTGGAGGATTTCCTGGCCGCCCGCAGAAGCGTCCGGCGCCACCGGTGATCGAATTCTTCGTGTCAGGCATCGCTTTTGCCCAGGATCAGCTTGCAGACCTTGCTTTCAGGAGCAACAAGAAACATCCCGGACAGCACGAACAGGGGCAGGGCGAAAAACACGCCGAGCACCGGAACGATGACAAAGCCGATAGATCCGAGCAGCAGGGCCAGGGGGAGAATCAACAGACCTACGGTCCTGCTGGATATTTTTTCAGACAGGCATTCTGATTTGTTCATATCGATATCCCTCCATTCCGTTTAAAGCGCTTGGCAGAATCATGCTGCCGTAGCGCTTTTTCGATTTCCTATACTTGCACGCCATACTTACCAACGTGTAGCTTACACCCCCGACAGGATCTGGCGCCTTGCCGCTGTTGATGTCTGGTGCGTAAAGTACCCATAGTTATTTACAATTACAGAGTAGTCATCGGTTGAAAAGTTACAATGCGGGAGATCAGGTGAAGGATGAGGGGGACAAAGCACTCATTTCCTGCGACTGTGGCCAGGCCCGTCGGGGTCTAAGCGGGTCTGCTGTCGGCTCTTTTGCCCCCCACATCCGGAAAAAACCGGATCGGCAGCAGGGTAATCAGGGGGATGAAGGCCACTGCGAACAGCACCGGCTGGATCGAAAACATATCCGCCAGCTTTCCAACCAACGGCGAAAAGGCGCCGCCGAGGCCGTAGGCGAATCCCATCATCAAACTGGCCACCATCGACCGCCCGCGCGGCGCCAGGGTCTGGGCCATGACCACCCCGATCGGAAGGCTTGCCAGTGTGAAAAAGCCCGCCAGGGCGGCGCCGGGGTATACCCAGCCGCCCGGAAGGGCGAGAAGGATGAGCAGCGCCGGGGTCATCAGGGTGTGGGAGATGACAAACACCGGCTTGTATCCGATCCGGTCCGAGAAAAAGCCGGCCAACAGCCCGCTGGCGGTTCCGGCCAGGGTGAACAGGGAAAACAGCACCCCGGCCGAGACAAGGGAATACCCCCGGTTCACATAGAGTACGGGAATGAAGGTCAAAAAAGACTGGCCCACCACGGCTCGGAGCATCATCACGGCCCAGATCAGGAGAATCGGGCGCCAGGCATGGCCCAGGGACCTTTTCAAGGAGCCCAGAAATCCCAGCTCTTTGAAGCCCTCGCTTTCCGGCTGCGGTACGGCAAAATACAAATAGATCAAAACGGCCAGACCGAATACCATGGTGGTCGGCAACGCTTCCAGGCCGAATGCGGCCGCGTACCAGGTGATAAACACCGGACCCAGGGCAAAGGCCAAGGTACCGCCGGTATTGAACACGGACATGGACATGGCGGCGTTTTTTCCTGCGTGAAGGGGGATCATCCCGGTGACCGAGGGATGAAACATGGAAGAACCCACTGAACCGAGGGCGACCAGGGCCAGCAGGACCCAGAATGCAGGAGCGACACCCGACAGGGGAATGAACACCACCGACATCAACAGGCCGCCGAGAATGAATCCCCGGGTCTGATACCGGTCGGCCAGGTATCCCACCGAGGGTTGGACGATAAAGGCGAGCAGGCGCGCCACGCCGGCGACGATCCCCACCTGGGCGAGCGACAGGCCCATCTTTTCCACAAAGAGCGGAAACAGGGGGCTGATAAACGAGCTGTAAAGATCCCCTGTAAAATGAACCAGAGTCAGCGCAAAAATGACCCGCACGTTTGTCGATTCAGTGATCCGCATCCCTGCTGCGCCTTTCCATTTTTCGGCAAAGCCAGGGCTATAGCCGGAACCGGCGGCCGGATCAACCCTTATCGGCGCCGCTGAAAGAAACCGGCAGGACCGAGGCCTGGCTTCCGGGAAAATTTTCGAAGCGGTTTCCTTGAAACCGCTTTTCAAAACGAGCGATGCCATCAGCCTTCAAAATCGACGCCGATTTTGCTATACCGCTTTGAGGCGAAAACATTCCGGGCTCCGGGCCCGGCCGAAAAGAGACCAACCTTTGTCGCTGATTGAAAGCCGATGAAAACGATCCGACTGCCGGCACGGCAGGAGAATTTGCGCGTGATGATCGATTTCGTTTCCGATTTGGCCAGGGAGCGGGGGTTTGGGCCGAAACGGATTCTGGAGGTGGAGTTGGCCGCCGAAGAGGCCCTGGTCAACATCCTGACATACGCCTATCCGAAGGGCGCCGGAGACATCGAAATCGCCTGCAAGGGGGAAGGCGGCAGTCGGCTGACCTTTGCAATTACGGACTTCGGTGTAGCCTTCGACCCGCTGTCTTTTCCGGTGCCGGACCTGCTCGTCGAACTTGCGATCCGAAGAGTCGGCGGTTTGGGGGTCTTTTTTGTCCGGCAGATGGCCGATCACATCGAGTACCAAAGAAAAGGGGACGCCAACGTGCTCACGCTGACGTTTACCAAGAGAGAGCCCCAGAAAGGGGAGAATTCAACCCATACCGAAGGAACCTGACCTTATGGAATCTTCCGTCCGGCAGATTGCCGATGTCACCCTGATCCGAATCGACGGGAGGGTCGATCATGCGACAGCCAAGGCGTTTGAAGAAGTCATAAAGCCTCATCTCGATGACACCGGCGCCGCCCCATTGCCCAAGATTCTGCTCGACCTGGGGGGGCTGTCGTTTATGACCAGCGCCGGTCTGCGTGTCCTGATGATCGCGGCCAAGGCCTGCGCCGCGCAGGGGCGGGATCTGGCCGTAGCCGCCTTGCAGCCCGCCATCGCGGAGATCTTCAAAATCAGCCGGTTCGATCTGGTCTTGAAAATTCATCCGACGGTGGAAGAAGGGCTGTCGAGCCTGTCCTCGGAGGCGGCTGTCCTCTGGGAAGCAGGCTGAAACGAATTTCTGTTTTTTTCGAAGGCGGCATCGCCGTCGAGGAGGGGTTATGCGTGTTCGCTTCTGGGGTACGCGAGGGTCGATACCGGTGGCCGCTTCCGGCAGGACGATCCGGAAAAAGGTCGCCAAGGCCCTGCGTCTGGCCGAGGGACGGCGCTTCGGCACGGAAGAAGATCTCGAGCGGTTCATCGATGCCTCGATTCCTTTTCCCGTCCGGCACGGGTACGGCGGAGACACTTCCTGCATCCAGATCGAAGCCGGAGACAGGTACACCCTTTTCGACATGGGCTCCGGACTGCGCCGGTTCGGGCAGCAGGTGATGGCCGAACACGGCCCGGACCGGCCGCAGGAATATCATTTTTTTATATCCCATATGCACTGGGACCACATCATGGGGCTTCCTTTTTTCCCGCCCATCTACATTCCCGGCAACACGATCCATGTTTACGGGGGCCACGCCGTCTCGATGCTGCAGGAAGCTTTTCGGCGGCAGCAGTCAAACCCCTGCTTTCCGGTCTACTGGGATCAATTGGGCGCCCGGATCGTTTTCAATCAGCTGGAGACGGATCGCACCTATGAGATCAACGGGTTTTCCATCCGGCTCACCGACCAGTCCCATCACGGCGGCTCCTTCGGGTTTCGCTTCGAACGGGGCGGCAAGGTGTTGGTCTATTCCACCGATACGGAGCACAAACTGGAAGATGACGCTCAGACCGATGCGGCCGTATCCTTTTTCAAGGATGCGGACCTGGTGATATACGATGCCATGTATTCTCTGGCGGACATGGTTACCGTCAAAGAGGACTGGGGCCATTCCTCCAATGTCGTGGGCGTGGACCTGTGCCTCCGGGCCGGCGTGAAACACTACTGCATGTTCCACCACGAGCCGGCCTGCGACGACGACATGATACTCACCAACTTGGAAGAGACCCGGCGATATGCCGAGATCGTCGGCGAGGGTCGTTCCATGACGATTTCCACGGCATACGACGACATGGTCATCGACCTTTCCTAATAGCGCTGCGCGCTTTTAGGAAAGGGGGTTTTGCCGCCCGAAAAAAATGAAATCAAAGCGGCTCGGTCGAGGAGGCTGGAAAAGATTGACCGCCGGCTGGATCCGGCGACCTGGCAGGGGCGATCTAAAGGGAGAAACCATCGGTGGCGGTCGAGTCTGGTAAAAAAGCCCCAGGAAAGGGTGCGTCCCGGTTTTTTCGGGCCCTGGCCGGCGGCCGCGGAAGGCCGGCGGCAGCTGCGCTGCTGCTTTTGATCGCAGCGGCATTTGCCGTCTTCGGGGCGGACGGCTGGGAGCCGGCGCGGCGGGTGGCTTTCGACGGCTGGCAGCGTATCTTCCCGCGGCAGGTGACCCGGTTTCCAGTGGTCATCGTGGACATCGATGAAGAAAGCCTGGCAGCGCTGGGCCGCTGGCCTTGGCCCCGGTCGCGTCTGGCGCAGCTTGCCGAGGCCGCCCGCCGTCTCGGGGCCGAAGCGGTCGCTTTCGACATCATCATGCCCGAGCCCGACCGCCTTTCGCCGGAACTGCTGCTGGCCGACCGGCCCGATGCCGCCGAAGTACTTCACAGCGTTTTATCCCGTCTTCCCTCCAACGACGAGATTCTGGCCCAGACCCTTCGAGAGATTCCATCGGTCGTCGCACGCGCCGCACTGATCGGCGGAAAGCCTGACAAAGACAGCACCTCGGATCAGACGCCGGTGATGATCGTGGGGGATTCACCGGTCCATCGCGTAACCGCCTACAGCGGACACCTTGCCAATCTTTCATCCATTGAAAACGCCGCCTCCGGCTGCGGATATCTAAACGACACCCGGGATGACGACGGGGTGGTGCGCACCATGCCCCTGGTGATCGCAGTGGACGGCAATCTTGCCCCCTCGCTTTCGGTGGAGCTGCTGCGCACGGCCGCACGCGCCAACTGGTACTCTGTCATCGGCGGTGCCGACGGTGTCGAAGCCTTGCAGGTGGGAGATCGAATCATTCCCACGGATTCCAGCGGCCAAATCCGGCTTTACTTCTCACCGGCCTATCAGGAGCGGAGGGTTTCGGCCCTTTCGGTGCTCCAGGACAAAGTCGATGCCGGTTCCTTTGACGGTCATGTGGTCATCATCGGGGTGACGGCGGTCGGTACCGTCGACGTGGTCTCTACGCCGGTGGCGGCTCGGATGGACGGCGTCGAAATTCAGGCCCAGGTGGTGGAAAATATCATCGACAACCTGCGGCTGACCCGACCGGCGGGGATTTTCTGGATGGAATTTGCGATCTTCTTGATGGTGGGGGCCTGTTTCATCGGGGTGCTTCCCCGGCTTCACCCGGCCGTCGGCGTGTTCTGCTTTTTGGGTTTTGCCGCAATTTCCGCGGCGGTCAGCATGACCTTTTTCATTCACGGGCGTCTGCTGGTTGACCCCTCTTTTCCGGTGGCCGGAAATCTGCTCGTTTTCGTGGTGCTTCTTTCGGCGGGGTTTGCCGCAGCCAGGCGGCGCCAGATGGAACTGGATGCCGCCCTGGAGGTCGAAAAGCTGGAGCGGGTCAGAATGGCCGGAGAACTCCAAGCGGCCCGAACGATCCAGATGGGCATGTTGCCCGATCCCTGTGCCATTGAACGTCTTTCTCCCCGCATCGATTTTTTCGCGATGCTCGAACCGGCCGAGGAGGTCGGTGGAGACCTCTATGACGCGTTCATGATCGACGAACGGCGGTTTTTCTTTCTTGTGGGAGACGTGGCCGGCAAGGGAGTGGCCGCCTCTCTCTTCATGGCCCTGAGCAAGACGCTGTGCAAGAGCACAGCCCTGCGAGGCGAGCTTTCTCTTGCGGAGATGATCGGCAAGCTCAATCGGGAGATTTCCAGGGAAAATCCGGCGATGCTCTTTGTCACGGCGGTGGCCGGAATCCTCGATGCGGCCGACGGAAATCTTCAGATTTGCTGTGCCGGCCACGAGACGCCGGTGCTGATTCGTCCAGGACAGGCGCCTTGCATGATCGATGTGGAGGCCGGTCCACCGCTTTGCGTCATAGACGGATACCGGTACTCGGAGAACCAAATGGTTCTCACCCCCGGGGACCTTTTGGTGCTGATTTCAGACGGTATCACCGAAGCCCAGAATTCGGAGCAGAAGTTTTACGGACGTCATAGGGTTTTAGACCAGATCGCTGCCCTGGGGAGCGGGAAGCAAACGGCAGAAGAAGCCTGCCGGAAACTCTACGCGGATGTGAAGGCGTTTTCAGCCGACGCCGGCCAATCCGATGACATCACGGTCATGGCAGTCGGGTTGCGGCAGGGGCAGAGACCAGATATCGGAGGTCCGATGTCAGATGTCAGAAAACAAAATGACAGATGACGGCCTTGCCGCTGGCGCGGCGTTCAAGGTTCCAAATTCAAGGTTCAAGGTTTTTCTGACATCTGACATCTGATGTCTGACATCCGTTCCTTGACCGCTGGCCTATCGGACGATGACTTCCACCCGGCGGTTTTTCAATTCTGCGACATTGTCGGCGGTGGGGATCAGCAGCTGTCGTTCCCCGCGGCCCACGGCCCGGATGAAGCTTGCCCGAAGCCCTTTTTTGATGAGCATTTGTTTGATGGCTTCGGCGCGCTGGGTGGACAGGCGGTCGTTGTCTTCTCCTTGCCCCACCGTGTCGGTGTGCCCGGTGACCTGCACTTCCACGGCCTGTCGGGCCGCCACTTCGGTAAACAGCGCCCTAAGGGTACCTCTGGATTCGGGCATCACCACCGTGGTGCCCTCCTCGAAGTAAAGCACAAAAGAAATCGGTTCAGGCGGCTGTGCGGCCATGGCCGGGCCGAATTCGCTGCGGACCTGTGCCGGCGAGGTCATCCCGGTATCGACGCCGCCCCAGGCGCCGACTTCGGCCGTGGCCATGGGTGAGTCGAGCACCGTCGCCTTTTTTCCCTTAAAGACGGCGAGCGCCCCGGTCGTTCCGTCTTTGTCGGGAAGCAGGACCACCCGAGTCGTTGCCGTGCTGCAGGAAACGGTCAGCAGCAATCCCAGAATCACCGCGGCAAGAAGAATCGGCCGGCGCTGTTTGCACTTCATCCTTGCGTCTTCCATATCGGTTCTATTCGCTTACCTCCACGGCCACCGTGGTTCCCCGAAAACCGAGGATGGTCGTCGGCGTGACGATCTTCATGGCGTCCGGGGATTGTTTGGCGATGTGGCCGGAAACCACCGTTAGGGTGCCTTGCTTCATTTCGGCGGAAAATTCACCGTCTTGGGTGGTCGGGTTGAAGCGGAACCGCTTGAGCGCAAGACGGGTGTTCGGCCCCGCGGCAAAACGGGAACCGTCGATGAAGGTGATGCCGGCGCTGCTGTCGGCCCCGGTTTGCACCACATCCGCCTTGTGAAGCACATCTCCGGGCTGTGCGGCCCGTTCGGCCCCGCTGCGCAGGATGATGACTTCGCCCTTCAGGGTCTTGATCTGTCCGATCTCCTCGGTTTCTGCCAGAGCGGTTCCGGTGCATAGGAAAAAAGAAAGAAGCAGGAGCATACCGATCAACACGCGTCGTTGGATCATGACATCCTCCTTTGGTTGGAGACGTCCGGAAGACGGGGCCGCTTCTAAGGGTCCGGGCCGTCAGCCGGAATTTCGCCGCCAGTTTCGGTACATCGGTTACAACGAAAACTCATTCTTCGCAAGTATTTCCGACATTTTATGGAAATTTATGCAAAATCGATGCCTGTACTTTGTTCGGGTATAACACGATGAATACCCCTACATATTGGGATGGTTGATAATGGGGGATCGGGTGGAGCCGGCAAAAAAGTGACAAAGTGCGGCATCAAGCTGCCATTTTACGGCAGGGGGGTGGGTTTTTTACTCGGGTCATCGGGCCTGTCCTCCTGAACAAAAGACGGGAAAGCCGCAGAAGATTCGCCCTGCCCCGGGGAGCTCTCCGGAGAGCCCCGCAGCGCCGGACCTGGGCCTCTGGGCTGAAATAGCCGATGCCTCAGGCGATGTCAACGCGCCTTTGTCATTTCGTTTGACCTTGCCTGCGAATCGGCTTACTTTTGAAAAAAACGGTTCAGAGGTCCAAACGTTCAGGCGTTCAGAGGTTCAGCGGTTCAGTGCTCCCAGGCTGTGCTGAAGGTGTTTTCGCCATGCGCTATGCCCTATGCCCCATGCTCTTCTAGAAGGAAATCAACCCATGTTCGACTTCAATGCCTTGTTGAAGCCCAAGACTGTGGCGGTGATCGGGGTCTCCCACAGCAATGCCATGCATCCGGCCAACGTCATCTACGACAAGCTCGACCTGCGCTATCCGGTTCAGGTCTTTCCCGTGAACCCGAAGGGGGGAAAACTGCGCAACCAGACAGTATACAAGGACATTTCGGAGGTTCCCGAGCCGGTGGATATGGCGGTGATCGCCGCCCGCGCCGATTACGTCCCCGAGATACTCGAATCGTGCATCGCCCACCGCGTAGGCGGAGCCACGGTCATCTCCGGAGGCTTCGCCGAACGGGGCCGCTCAGACCTGCAGGAACGAATGGTCGCCGCTGCCCGCGAGGCGGAGTTTCCCTTTATCGGACCCAACTGCCTGGGGATCTATGTCCCCCGGCTGATCGACACGTTTTTTCTTCCCGGCGAGCGCCTGGTTCGTCCCGAGTCGGGCAACGTGGCCCTGATCAGCCAGAGCGGGGGTGTGCTGGTGGATCAGCTGGTTAAATTTGCCGGTCAGGGAGTGGGCTTGTCCGTGGGCGTGAGCATCGGAAACAAGGCCCTGGTTCGTGAACTGGATCTGCTGAATTATCTTGAGCAGGACCCGAACACCACGGTGATCGCCTTTTACATCGAAGGGTTCGAAAAAGGGGAGGGACGCAGGTTCGTTCAGGCGGCAAAGGCGTGCGCCAAGCCTGTCGTCGTATTGAAGGCCGGCAAAAGCAGCCAGGGCAGCCGGGCGGTCTTGAGCCACACCGCATCCATGGCCGGAGACTACCGGGTGTTTTCGTCGGTATTGGCCCAGTACGGCATTGCCGAGGCCGCCAATGAATACGAGATGGTCTCTTTTTGCGAAGCGCTCAGCCGCTGCCCGCTTTATCCGGTCGAGGGCCGCGTCGGCATCGTCACCGTCAGCGGTGGTCACGGGGTCTTATCGGTGGATGCCTGCATCCGGCGGGGGCTTTCCGTTCCGGAGATTTCAGAGGATATCCGAAGCCGAATACGGGAGCACCTTTCAGCCAGTATCCGCCCGATCGCTTCCTTGAAAAATCCAATCGATCTTACCGGCTCTGCGGTGGACGATGACTTTGCCGCCGCCGTCTCCGGTCTGAGCCAATCTCCGGACGTCGATTCGATCATCATCCTGCTCCTGCCCTATTCGCCGGGCATATCCTCCGACCTGGGGGCCAGGCTCAGTCATGTGCACCAGCAGATGGGAAAGCCGGTGGTGGCCTACGTTCCCCACGTGGAAAAATACAGAATGCTCATCGAAGGATTCGAGCTCAACAGGGTGCCGGTTTCCTCCTCCATCGAGGGAGCGGTGCTCATGGTGGAGGCCATGAAAAGATGCCGTCCGTGTTGACACAAAAGATGCGAGAGCTTTTCGAGCGATTCAGAGAAGCCGGCTGGGTGACGGAGCCGCAGGCAAAGGAGCTGCTGCGGGACGCCGGCCTGGCCGTGCCGGCCTTTGCCTGCGCAAAGACCGCCGATGCGGCGGGGGCCGCGGCCGCCAAAAACGGCTATCCGGTGGCCCCC
>JAIPEL010000169.1 GCA_021737185.1 Desulfobacterales bacterium
AAGAAAAGGCGCCCTGCGCCCCGCTTCTCCCTGCGCTTCTCGATCCGGCCGGGGCCCTTTCGAACTCGGCCCCCAAAGAACGGGGGCCTCAAACAGCGAAAGGGCCTGATCCGGCCGGATCTGCGATGCTCGGCGCGGGACGATGGGCTTCCCCCGGGGGTATTCAGCGGCCTATCTTTGGCGGCAGTTTCATACGATAGGACGGAGAGCAAAGGACCCGGCTTCGTTAAACAACAACTATGCCGCGGCAAACGGATGACGGATAACAGATGACGGATAACAGAAAACACAGGACTGAGGAATGAGAACTGAGAACTGAGCATCAACAGGAGGTTCCGGATGGGCCGCTTCGCGGATTTAAGATTGTTGCCTTCGCAAAAAGTCCGGATTTCCCCTCCCCTGGTGGGAGGGGATCAAGGGGAGGGGGTATAAAAGGCTCGAATCCTTTTCTATTCACCCTCACCCCCACCCTCTCCCATCGAGGGAGAGGGAGCTTTTCCGGCTTTTTACGGGTTTCATCGAAACCGAGTTGCTCAAGAAAATCTTTTGCCTTTGTTTGGATATTGGAATTTGGAATTTGTTTGGTCATTGGTGCTTGGAGCTTGTGATTGATCCCATCCTCCGAGAGCTGCCAGCCGGGCGTCTTGTCCGGCGTCTTGTCCGGCGTAGCCGAAGGCGAAGACAGAAGCCAAAGGCGAAGCCGGGTCCTCTGTCCACTGTCATCTGTCCTCTATCCTCTGTCATCTGTCCTCTGCCCTCTGTCATCTGTCCTCTGCCCTCTGTCCTCTGTCCTCTGTCGTCTGTCCCTCACTCTCCAACCAACCGGGCCGGAACGCCCAGGTCATCGGCAGCGCGGTAGAGGGCCTTGTCCGCTGTCACAATTTCGCACCCTTCGGCAGATGCAATGGCCAAATGCAGGGCATCGAGGGTTCTCAAAGGGGTAGCGAAAAGCCCCAACCAGCCCCGAGACAGGCGCCAGTGGTGCTTTTCCACGGGAATCATCTTATACAGATTTGCATCCACATGGGAAGAGAACTTGGCCAAAATTCGATTTCCGTCGGCCTTTCCGATCTCGCCGGCCCTGACTTTTCGGGCCACTGCTGAAAAAAGTTCCACTTCGGTCAAAACGCTCAAGGCGGGGCTGGTCTCGTCGCGGAGCAGAGATTGAACCTGCTTGCTTAACGGCTCGGGGCAGTAATAGGCTACCAGTACACTGGTGTCAACGTAACGCATCAATACCGTTCCTGGTTTCGCCCGTCGATCACCGTTTGGCTGAGCGAATCGCCCTTGATGGAGATGGATTCTCTGAACGCCGCCAAATCCGGAAGCCGCCTTTCCGATCCGGCCACAGGAACGAGGCGAGCCACTTTCTTGCCCCGCCGCAAGATCAGGATTTCTTCGCCCTTCTGGGTCCGATCCAGCAGAGCACTGATTTTCAACCGGGCTTCTTTGACGCTGACTTCCATCGCCCATTTCTCCCGATAAGTGTTAGCATTACAACACACAGTGTACACCTATATATAATATGTACACTTTGCAGTCAACTGTCCGCTTCCGTCTTGAAATCGTAAAAAGTCCGAATTTCCCCTCCCCTGGTGGGAGGGGATAAAGGGGAGGGGGTATAAAAGGCTGGAATCCTTTTCTATTCACCCTCACCCCAACCCTCTCCCATCAATGGAGAGGGAGCCCTTCCGGCTTTTTACGATTTCATCAAGGTTCAAGATTAAAAGAAATGATCAAATCTCAAATAAGCCCCGCCTCTGACCGCCGGGGCGGCCAGTTTGATCAAGTATGAAACTTCCCAGGCCGTCATTCCGGGCCCTGGATCGAGTCCAGGGCAAGCTTTTTTGATCCGGCATCCAGCTGTATTTGAAATCACTGGATTCCGGATCTCGCTCCGCTCGTCCGGAATGACGAATAGGGGCCAATGCGGACTTTTTACGAAACTATCAAAGTTCAAAATTCACCGGCAGGAATTCTATCGGAAGGTTCTTTGCCCTTTGCTGACATCGGACATCCGATATCTGACGTCTGTTTTTTTAAAGCTGACATCTGCCTGCCCGGCGACCTGTCCGGCGAAGCCGGAGGCGAAGCGGGAAGCCGAAGGCGAAGACGGGTCCTCCGTCCTCTGCTTGCCCCGGTGAAGCCGAAGGCGAAGACGGGTCCTCCGTCCCTCTCCGACATCCGACATCCGATCTCCGGCCCCTCACTTCTTCCCCCCCATGGTGACCACCTCTTCCTGGAGTCTCATGAGCCATTTGACCAGGGCCGAGTCGATTTCGTCCTCCGCCTTCAGGCCCCGGTCTTCCTGAAGGGCCGCGATCTTGCGTTGCCATTCGAAGGTCTGTTTCAGCCCCTCGTCGATGGCGGCGTTGGCCAGCAGGATCAGGTTCACGTCCCGGGTGTGGACCCCGTATTTTTTCAGCTTGAACCCTTCCAGCGCCTTTTCCGCCCCCCTTACGTACTGGGTGTGGGCGTGGAGCACCTCCTCGTCTTCGGGTCGAATCTGCCGCAGCAGGATACAAAACCGCTCGTATGCGGGGATCACCTCTTGGTCCAGGGTCTCGTACAGATGCGCCATGGACTTGAAGTTCTTGCCTGTGGCTGCGGAATAGCTTCCCAGGGCAGCCTGCTCCACCCGGGCGATGCCGAGCATGTCCCGGTTGATATAGTTTGCCAGGCTCTCCTGCTTGGGCGTCGGCGTGCAGCCGGCCGCCGCCAAAAGAACCAAAGCAAGGCAGACGAACAGGTATTTTTTCATAAGTCGAAAACTCAAGCGTTCAAGGTTCAAAGTTCAAGGTTCAAAGTTGCCCGCTGGCGCGGGATTCAAGGTTCCAGATTCTATGAAGCGCAAGGAGGCTCGAGCCGGAGGCGGTGGAGGGACGCGCGCAGTCTAGTCCGCGCTGCCGGTGACGACCAAATCCCGGCCACGACGGAGCGTGGCCCTCCAAGCCCAAACCCATCGGCATCCGCCCTCTGTCCTCTGTCTTTTTTAAAATTCTAATTTCTAAATTCTAAATTCTACTTCTGTTCTCCGTCTTCTCCGACATCCGACATCCGACATCCGGTCTTTCTGTCATCCGTCCTCTGCCCTCTGGTTTTCCTCCGACATCCGACCTCCGACATCCGACATCTGTCCCTCCCCTTTCGTCTTGATGACCCGGTTCAGGTAGTCGTTGATCATGATTTCCTTGGAGTGGACATACTTGATGCGCTCCAGGAGATCGTCGTCGCTGAGCTGCTTCAGGATCGGGGCTTCGGATCGGAGCAGGGACAGCGCTTTTTTCCGCTCCATCAGCGGGTTCTTCAAATCGAGGGCCTCCAGCAGCGCCTGGTCGATTTTCTCCCAGTCATGTTTGGAGGTGACGATCTTTTCCCAGTCGCCGTTGGAATAGCGCCAGGCATCCCCGGACCACCGGTCCTGTTTGATGATCCGCCCCTCGCTCTGGACCGTGCTGTAGCGGGGCGCAAACGAGTACAGAAACACCCCGGCCAGCACCACGCCGACCACCAGCCCGAAAATGAAATAACGCTTTTCTTTATGCATATCCTAAGACCACCTTCTTTGCTCGCAGAGTTAACGGCATAATTTGGCGCCGCTATATTGCTCGGTGAACGGAAACCACGCGAAACCTCAAATCACAAATCACAATGACCAAACAAATCCCAAATCACAATTTTCAATTTCCAAACAAACTACCAGATGTCCGATGTCGGATGTCAGATGTCAGATGTCAGAAAAAAGCACTCGCCGGTTTGAATTTTAGAATTTGGTGCTTGTTTGAGATTTGAGATTTGATGCTTGGCGCTTGTTCAGGTCGTTATGAACACGCCAAAAGCACTATTAGGCCTAAGAATCGACCTGAACGTATGGTCGATACTCCGGGACCATCTCCTTGATCTTTGCCCGGATGGCGGCCGCATTATGGCCGTAGCTCAGGGTTCGCAGCTCCTCGATCTTGCCGTCGAGCATCTGAACGTCGCAGGCCGCCCCCCGGAGCACCATGATTTTTTCGTGGCGGGTGGGCACGATCCCCTCGCCTTCGGTGATGAGCTCCTCGTAGAGCTTTTCGCCGGGCCGAAGCCCGATGTATTCGATGTCGATGTCCACCCCCGGCTCCAGGCCGCTGAGCCGGATCAGGTCCCTTGCGATGTCGGCGATCTTGATGGGCGTGCCCATGTCGAGAATGAAGATCTCGCCGCCCCGGCCCATGGCACCGGACTGGAGAATGAGCTGGCAGGCTTCGGGAATGGTCATGAAAAACCGCATCATCTCCGGGTGGGTTACGGTGACCGGTCCGCCCTGCTCGATCTGCCTTCGGAAAAGCGGCACCACGCTGCCGACGCTGCCCACCACGTTGCCGAACCGCACGATCATGAAACGGGTGTCTGAAAGGCCGCAAGTGTTCTGGTTTTGCACGATTAACTCGGCCATCCGCTTGGTGGCGCCCATGACGTTGGTGGGCCGGACCGCCTTGTCCGTGGAGACCAGGACGAACCGCTCCACCTGGTGCGCGTTGGCCGCCAGCACCAGGTTCCGAGTGCCGATCACGTTGTTCTTTACCGCCTTCCAGGGCTGCAGCTCCATCATCGGCACGTGCTTGTAGGCGGCCGCATGAAAGACCGCGGTCGGCCGGGCGGTTTCAAAGGCATGATCGAGCTGCCTGCGGTCCCGGATGTCTCCTAGCACGGGCAGAATCCGGACATCGGGAAAGCTTTTTTTCAGCTCGATGTCGATTTCATACAGGGGGCTTTCGGCCCGTTCGAACAGGACCAGGGTTTTCGGGTGAAACCGGCAGATCTGCCGGCAGAGCTCGGCGCCGATGGATCCGCCGGCCCCGGTCACCAGGACCACGGCCCCGCCCAGGTAGCGGCCGATCTCCTCTTCCTCCAGCCGGATCACCTCCCGGCCCAGCAGGTCGCGGTAGGCGACGTCCCGGATCGCCTTGACCGACACCTTGCCGTCGATGAGCTCGCCCATGCTCGGCAGGGTCTTGGAGGGGATTCCCAGGTTTTTGATCGATTCGACGATCTGTCTCATCTGCTTGGCACTGGCCGAGGGAATGGCGATCAGCACCTCTTCGATCTTGTACCGCTCCGCAATCGGCTTCAGGTCCGGCAAAGACCCGAGCACCGGTACGCCGTGGATCTGGCGGCCCACCTTTTCCGGATCATCGTCGATGAATCCGGTCACATTGTACCGGAGATGGGCATTGTCCCGAATCTCCCGGTAGATCTTTTCGCCGCAGTCTCCGGCCCCGAGGATGAGCAGGTTCTTTTGTTTGCCGCCGTCTTTCAGGAAGCGGAAAAAGCCCCGGGACGGGGCCTCTCCGTCGCCGACGTTGCTGAAGTAATGGACGGTAAGCCGGATGCTCAACCGCAGACTCGACAGGAAAATGATGGTCAAAAACCAGTCGATGATGAAAACAGCCCTGGAAAACCCGGAAAACCGGTGCACGAAAAGAATCGCCACGATCAGGACCAGGGAGCTGATGCTGGCCGCCTTCACGATGTCCATGAAGTCCCGGATGCTGAAATAGCGCCACATTCCCCGGTAGGCATCGAACAGGTAGAAAACCAGCATTTTAAGCAGGACCGCGAAAGGAAGAAGCTGCAGCATCATCCCCGCAGCTTCGGCGGGCAGGGAAAAATTGAACCGCAGCAGGAATGCAGACACCAGGGACGCAGCAAACAACGCAGCGTCCAGGGCGAGGAGAACGAACAAATTCCGGCGCAGCCAGGAAGGCATAAGATTGATTTAGAATTTAGAAGTTAGAATTTAGAATTTGTATTTTTGAATCTTTTTGAATCGTTGATGACTTTACTGATTCAAGGTTCAAAGTTCAAGGTTCAAGATTGGCCGGCAGGAATTCTATCGGAAGATTCTTTGCCCTTTGCTGGCATCGGACATCCGGCCCTTCCCTCGCTGGGAAGCTGGGAGGCTGGGATGCCAGGATGCAGGTACCTTCGGCACCGCTGGAAGGCTGGGAGGCTAGGATGCTTGAAGCTGAAAAACCGACTACACGGCCAAACTCGGTTCCCTGATCGAGCCGGACAAGCGGCCGTATTACCGGGATCACAACTTCAGAATCCTGAAATCAGCGGTCAGAGACCGCCTCAGTGAAATGGAAAAAACGAAAAACAATTGAACCGCCAAGACGCCAAGTACGCCAAGGTTTTTTTATTCGAATCCCTTCGACTTCGCTCAGGACACGCGGGTACACCAGCCGATAAGGCCCGGCTGGTGTTACGATTCGAACAAAGAGCTCACGCCTGCGGCAGGCTGGGAAACTACCGGATGTCAGAGGTCAGGCAAGAACCGGATGTCGGATGTCGGATGTCAGAGGTCAGCAAACCGTCAGGGCCGAAATCGGACATCCGATATCGGATATCCGGCAGTTTCTGACATCGGACATCTGATATCGGACATCTGGCAGTTTCTGACATCGGACATCTGACATCTGACATCTGTCTTTTCAAGGCGAATCATTTGCGGGATCGTAGGCCGCCGGAGGCGGGCACCCGATACCGCAAATTGCTTTTCCTTCGCGGCCTTTGCGCCTTGAGCGAGCAACGCGAGCGGGCGGTTCGATTGCCTTTTTCACCAGGAAGGACTGACATCGAGCAGCAGCAGGGAGCGCAGGGCCGATATGGACGGAAACCGGTCCCGGAACCGCTCCATCTCGTCTCCGGAAATTTGCCAGGCGATATATTCCGCGAGACTGCCCCAGAATTTGAGCATCTCGTTGTACACCAGCTTGGCGAACGTGGCCCGGTAGCCGTCCGGGGGCCGGGCGCCCTCTTTTACGCCGCTGACCTTGTGGCCGGCAACGGAAACCCCCTTGCCCGCCAGAAACAGCCGCAGGAGCAAAAGAGAGCGGGGCATGTGATAGTTGGAGGTGACCAGGGTGACTGAGCGAAGATTGCCGGCCCTGATCACCTGGGCGGTGTAATAGGCGTTTTCGAAGGTGGTGCGGGCCGCGGGCTCTTTCAGGTGCTTTACGCCGGCAGGCAGGCCGAATCTTCGATCGTACCTGTTCCGCACGGCATCGGTGGCCGGCGTGAGAATGAGTTTCGGCGCCATTCCCGAGGCGGCCAGGGCGTAGCCGATCTCGACGCGCTTTTGCGTCCCGCGGAAAACCACGATCGCCTC
>JAIPEL010000170.1 GCA_021737185.1 Desulfobacterales bacterium
ACGTGCGGGAAATCAAAAAGAAGATTCGAGAGCTTCGGGCAAAGCGGGAAGAGGCGCTCGAGGCAGAGGACAGCAAGACGGCCCAGATCCTTCGGCGGAAGATCAGCCGGCTCAAGAAGAAGACCAGGCAGGCAGCCTAATTAATGCAGGCTGGGAAATCTTGGTCACCAAGACCAGGGCAGAGGCAATTGGCTCTGCCTTAGGAGCTGAAGAATGAAAAATTCGAAGCACGAAATCCGAAATTCGAAATGGTTCGACAGGCTCACCACCCTGAGCAACGTCGAAGGGCAATCCTAAATGATCAAAATTCGAATGACCCAAACAACAGCAGGGATGCAGAAGGTTTTCGGTTTTTCGTCCTTCGACCTTGTTTGGGTCTTTTGAAAATTCGGATTTTGAATTTGTTTCGGATTTCGATATTCGAATTTCGGATTTACGCTTTCAAAGACGCCGATTCATGCCCTCTGGGCTTATATCAAGCCGGGTCCTCTATGCCCGGATTTTTACTTATACTGGAAAAGTGTCCGTCTGAATGATGAGCCTGGAAAAAGAGATCGGCGAGTTCATTGCCTCTCTGGCTTCCGAGAAGGGGTACTCGGCGCACACCTGCCGGGCCTATAAGAAAAACCTGGAAGAATTTCGAGCGTATATCGAAGGTACGATGGGCGGCGGCAAAGCCGCCGGCAAGAGAACCGAAAACGAGCCGGCTTCCCTGGACCAGGTCGATGCCCTGACGATCCGGGGCTACCTGGGGTATCTGCACAAGCGAAACAAGAAGAGCACCATCGCGCGCAAACTGTCCGCGCTGCGGTCTTTTTTCAAGTTCCTGCTCAAGCGGGGCAAACTGCCGGAAAGCCCGGCGGCGCTGATTCTGACGCCGAAGCAGGACCAATCGATCCCGGTTTACCTTCCGGTGGACGACATGTTCCGGCTGTTGGATGCGGTCGATACCGGCACTCTGTTGGGACTGCGAAACCGGGCTCTTTTCGAAACGCTGTACTCGGCGGGCATCCGGGTATCGGAGCTGACGGGGCTCGACACCGAAGATGTGGATCTGACCGGCCGGACCGTTCGGGTCACCGGAAAGGGAAGCCGCGAGCGGATGGTACCGATCGGACGCAAGGCGGCAGAGGCCGTTCGATCCTACCGGGAGCGGCTGAAAAAGGAGAAAGGCATCGGCGTCGAAGAAGACGGGGCTTTGTTTCGCAACCACCGGGGCGGGCGGTTGACGCCCCGCTCCGTGGCTCGGATCCTGGAAAAGATCGCCCGGCAGATCGGCATTGTCATCCCGGTTTCCCCCCATTCCCTTCGCCACAGTTTTGCCACGCATATGCTGGATTCAGGCGCTGACCTGAGGGTCGTCCAGGAGCTGCTCGGACACAAGAGTCTTTCGACGACCCAGAAGTACACCCATGTGAGCATCGACCGCCTGATGGAGACGTACGACAAGGCGCACCCGAGAAAATAGCGGCTGCGCGGCGTTCCAGGTTCCAGGTTCAATGTTCAAGGTTAACCACAGCCGAATGAAGGATTTGATCATGTTCTTTTGACCTTGAATCTTGAATCTGGAACCTTCAATCCCGCCGGCCAGCGGCGGGGCTGACATCCGACATCGGTTTTTCTCTGACATCTGGTATAAGCGCGAAGCGCTTCTACATTTTTTTTACCGCGTTGGTTGGTAGCAAGGTTGGCAGCCGGTGTGGCACGTTTTACCAAAATGGAGAAAAATGACATGCAGTCTGAAGCGGTAAAAAAAATGCGGGGCACTACGATTCTGGCGGTGCGCCGCAAAGAGCGGCTGGCTGTGGGCGGAGACGGGCAGGTGACCCTCGGCGATTCGGTGGTGAAGCACCAGGCGAAAAAGGTTCGTAAGATCTACAACGAGCGGATCGTGGTCGGCTTTGCCGGCGCCACGGCCGACGCCCTGAATCTTACCGAGCGGCTCGAGGCCAAGCTGGAGCGGTACAATGGCAACCTGACCCGAAGCGCCGTGGAGCTGGCCCGGGACTGGCGGACCGACAAGGTGCTTCGCCGGCTCGAGGCGCTCATGATCGCGGCCGACGACACCCGGATGTATCTCGTTTCAGGAAACGGAGACGTGATCGAACCGGACGAAGGGGTGATCGGGATCGGTTCCGGCGGCGTCGCTGCCCAGGCCGCTGCCCGGGCGCTGTTGGCCAACACCGATCTGGACGCGGAAAAAATCGTCACCGAGGCCATGAAGATCGCCGCCTCGATCTGCATCTACACCAACGAGCAGGTTACGGTGGAAACGCTTTAGGGCGCATCGCGCTCTATTGAGCTGCTGAGATGAAACCTGATGTCCGATGTCGGCGAAGAGCCAGATGTCAGAAAGGAAGGGCCAGAGGTCAGATGTCCGAGGTCAGATGTCAGAAAGACAAAAAGACAGCAAACCGTCAGGGCCGACATCCGACATCTGATATCTGACATCTGGCTCTTCGCCGACATCCGATATCTGACCGCTGACATCTCGTAATTTCAAGCACCAAGTTCCAATGACCAAACAATATCCAAACTCCAAGCCCATTGTGAGGCCGAATGAGCGACTTAAAGCCTTCTGAAATCGTCAAAGAGCTCGACAAATACATCATCGGCCAGCACCAGGCCAAGCGGTCTGTGGCCGTCGCCCTGAGGAACCGCTGGCGAAGGCGGCAGGTGACGCCGGAGCTCAAGGACGAAATCGCGCCGAAGAACATCATTCTCATCGGTCCGACCGGGGTGGGCAAAACCGAGATCGCCCGGCGTCTGTCGTTGCTCACCGATTCGCCGTTCATGAAGGTGGAGGCGTCCAAGTTCACCGAGGTCGGGTACGTGGGACGGGACGTGGAGTCGATGGTCCGGGACCTGGTGGAGTTGACGGTCAACATGCTGAAGGTGCGAGAGCAGCAGGCCGTCGTCGAGAAGGCCCGGAAGGCGGCCGAAGAGCGGCTCCTGGATCTGCTCCTGCCCCAGTCGAGCCTGCAGCGGCAGAAGGACGATTTCCAGGGGACGGCGGTCGCCTTGGCAGAGGGCGGGGAGGCGGAGGCCCACAGCCGGACCCGGGAGAAGCTGCGCGACATGATGCGGGCGGGAAGGCTCGATGACCGGTACGTGGATCTCGACGTGACCGACCAGAGCAATCCGATGACGGACCTGTTCGCCAACACGGGGATGGAAGACCTGGGCGTCAATTTTCGGGAGATGTTCAGCAGCCTCATGCCCAAGAACACCAAGCGCCGAAAGGTCAAGGTGCCGGAGGCCATGGAGATTCTGACCCAGCAGGAGGCCCAGAACATGGTCGACATGGATCGGGTGGTGAGCCAGGCCATCGAAAAGGTCGAGCAGACCGGCATCATTTTCCTGGACGAAATCGACAAGATTGCCGGCAAGAACCAGGGGCAGGGACCGGACGTCTCCCGGGAAGGGGTGCAGCGGGACCTGCTGCCCATCGTCGAAGGAAGCACGGTCAACACGAAATACGGTCCGGTCAAAACCGACCACATCCTGTTCATGGCGTCCGGGGCGTTTCATGCCATCAAGCCTTCGGACCTGATCCCGGAGCTCCAGGGCCGGTTTCCGATCCGAGTGGAGCTGGGCTCCCTGGGTCGGGCGGAATTTGCCCGGATCCTGACCGAACCGAAAAACGCCCTGGTGCTTCAGTACACCGAGCTGCTCAAGACCGAAGGGGTGCAGGTGGTGTTCGACGCTGCGGCGGTGGATCGGATTGCCGAGATCTCCGAAGAAGTCAATGCAAAAACCGAAAACATCGGTGCAAGGCGGCTTCACACCCTGATGGAGCGTCTCCTGGAAGACGTGCTCTTCGATGCCCCGGACCTGGCGGCGGCGGACCGTCGCATCGCCATCGACGCCGCCTACGTGGACGACAAGCTCAAGGACATCAAGGACGACGAGGATTTGAGCAGATACATTTTGTAGGCGGCGCGCGCCGTTTCAGGTTCAAGGTTCAAGAAGCCGCTGCGCGGCGTTCCAGGTTCAAAGTTCAAGGTAAACACAACCGCTTGGGATTTGGTGCTTGAGATTTGATGGTTTCGTAAAAAAGTCCGAATTTCCCTTTTTCCGTCATTCCCGCGCAGGCGGGAATCCATTTATTTCAAGTGCTTATGAATATCAAAAAAGCCCGGCAGAATGCTTCGGCGACTTTTTACGAAGCCATCAAGCTTGAACCTGGAACTTTGAATGCCGCGTCAGCGGCCAATCTTGAACCTTGAACTTGGAACTTTGAATGCGGCGTCAGCGGCCAATAACGATTAAAGGACTCTAATAGGAAAACGATCCGTGAATCCAAATGTCGCTGATATATTAATCGAGTCGCTGCCGTATATCCGGAAGTTTGCCGGCATGACCATCGTCATCAAGTACGGAGGCCATGCCATGGTTGACGAGCAGCTCAAGGAGGACTTCGCCCGGGACGTGACCCTGCTCAAGTTTGTCGGCCTCAACCCGGTGGTGGTTCACGGCGGGGGGCCCCAGATCAACCAGGTGCTCGAGCGGATGGGGATCAGCCCGAAGTTCGTCCGGGGGATGCGGCTGACCGACGAGCCCACCATGGACGTGGTGGAAATGGTCCTGGGCGGAAAGGTGAACAAGGCCATCGTCGCCCAGATCAACCGGCAGGGGGGGCGAGCCGTCGGCCTGAGCGGAAAGGACGGCGGACTCATCCAGGCCAAAAAGATGAAAATCGTTCACCAGGAAACCGCCGACGAGCCGCCGGAGATCATCGATCCGGGGTTGGTCGGCGAGGTGACTCAAATCAATCCGCTGATTATCGACACGCTGGCCAAACAGGGCTTTATTCCGATCATTGCCCCGGTGGGAAGCGGAGAGGCCGGAGAAACCTATAACCTCAACGCCGATCTGGTGGCTTCAAGGGTCGCCGTGGCCCTGTCGGCCGGACGCCTGATCTATCTCACCGACGTGGACGGCGTCCTTGGCCCGGAAGGGGGGCTGATCTCCTCCATCGATGCAAAGACCATCAAAAAGATGGTCGAAGAAGGGACGATTTCCGGGGGCATGATCCCGAAGATCGAGTATGCCTTGGAAGCCTTGCGGGGCGGCGTTCAGAAGGTGCCGATCATCAACGGAAAGCGGCGCCATGCCATCTTGCTGGAGTTGTTCACCGACAGCGGCATCGGGACAGAAGTGACGGTGTAGCCGATGAGCTGCTGAGCTGCTACACAAGAACCAGATGTCAGATGTCGGATGTCGGATGTCAGCGAAATAAAGACCAGATGTCGGATGTCCGAAAAGAAACCGAGATCAAACATCAAGTTTTCGCTGCACTTCTGCCCTGTAGGCAGATGTCAGAGGTCTGGCCTGACGGTTTGTTGTTTTTTTGTCTTTCTGACATCTGACATCCGACATCCGGCTTTCGCTAAGAAGGCCTAAGGAAACCACAATGAGCCAAGACATCATGCAGCGGGCGGATCGGGTGATCGCCCATACCTATGCGCGGCATCCCCTGGTGCTGGTCCGGGGAAAGGGCTGCACCGTGGAGGACGCCGAGGGCGGGACCTACACCGATTTTGTGGGCGGCATCGCGGTCTGCTGCCTGGGCCATGCGCACCCGAGGATCGCAAGGGCTCTGGCCCGGCAGGCGGAAACCCTGGTCCATGTGTCGAACCTCTTTTACACCGTGCCCCAGTTCGAACTGGCCGAGTGGCTCACCCAGAGAAGCTTCGCCGACCGCGTCTTTTTCTGCAACAGCGGCGCAGAAGCCAACGAGGCGGCCATCAAGCTCGTCCGAAAGTACTTCCGGCAAAAGCAGGACAAACGGTTCCGGATCATTGCCATGGAGCGCTCCTTTCACGGCCGGACCATGGCCACCCTTTCGGCCACCGGTCAGGAGAAGATCCGCAAGGGGTACGACCCGCTGCTGGAGGGGTTTGATTTCGCTCCCTTCGGAGATCTCGACGCGCTGAAGCAGAAGATCGGCCCGGAAACGGCGGCCGTTCTTCTGGAGCCGATCCAGGGAGAAGGGGGAGTTCGCACCCCCCCGACGGGGTACCTGGAAAAGGTGCGGCAGCTGTGCGACGAGAAGGGCATCCTCCTAATTTTCGATGAAATTCAGACCGGCATGGGCCGAACCGGAAAACTCTTCGCCTACGAACACTTCGGCATCGCCCCGGACATCATGACCCTGGCCAAGGCCCTGGGAAACGGGGTTCCCATCGGCGCGATGCTCGCCCGGCAGCAGGTCGCAGAGGCCTTCTCGCCCGGAGCCCATGCCTCCACCTTCGGCGGCACGCCGCTTGCCACGGCAGCCGCCCTGGAAACGGTCCGCACCCTGGAAGAAGAGAACATCGTGGCTCGGTGCGCGGATGTGGGCGCCTATTTCAAGTCGCTGCTGACAACGCTCAAGGAGCGGCGCAAGCTCGTGACCGACGTGCGGGGAATGGGACTTTTGCTGGCAATGGAGCTCTCCGTCGAAGGCGCTCCGGTGGTCGATGCCTGCATGAAGAAGGGATTTCTGATCAACTGCATCCAGGAGCGGGTGCTGCGGTTTGTTCCGCCTCTGATCATCAGCAGAGAAGAGATCGACGCGTTGATCAACTGCCTGGATGACGTGCTGGGACGTTGACGCGCGGGAGGTGTGTCCCCGTCGCTGGAAGGCTGGGAACCTGGGAGGTAAGGCGCTGCGCGCGCTGGGATGCTGGTAAGCTGGGAAGCCAGATAAAAGGCCCCGATGTCAGATGTCGGATGTCGGATGTCAGAGAAAAGCCAGATGTCGGATATAGGAAAAACCCAGAGGACGGAGGACAGAGGACAGAAAGAAACAGATATCAGAAGTCAGATGTCCCGGCTTGGGGCTTCGCTCTATGAGCTACGACCCCACAGGTCGTTAAACAGCAACTACGCCGGGCAAGCAGATGTCAGAAAGACAAAAAGACAGCAAACCGTCAGGGCCGACATCGGACATCCGACATCGGACATCTGGTACTTGAATCTGGAACCTGGAACTTTGAACCCTGAACCTTGATGAAATCGTAAAAAGTCCCCGAAACCTTCGTCGCGCTTGATCTGGACTTTATAAGTATTAGAAAACACTGGATTCCCGCCTGCGCGGGAATGACGGAAAG